>CAMFAL010000026.1 GCA_945948185.1 uncultured Clostridia bacterium
TGTCCTACATAGGGGGCCTTTTGTCTATTGTCCGTTTTTACTGGAGCTGTTCAAAGGGGAGCCGCTTTTTTATTCGCCGAACACGCACAGTACGGTAAAGCAGGGACCGCCGGGACCCATGCCCTCCATGCGGTAGGTATCCCCCTCCCGGAAGCCCGCCAGCCGCAGGTCCTCACCCAGAGTGGCCTCCTTGCTGTAATTGATATAGAACTCCCGCGGCACCCGGGGCTGCAGGTCCTCCGGCAGGGCGTCCCAGACGATGTCGCCGTAGTTGCCGCTGAACAGGTGGCCGTTTCCGTCCAGGTCCGACCAGCGGATGGTCCGGTGCCCCAGGTCCTCCACGCCCTCCTTGGGCAGGACGATTTTTTTCGGCTCGGGGCAGTCGATCTCCACAGGGCAGACCGTCAAAGGCTTGGCCATGAAGGAGCCGGGCCGCAGGATCTTCCGGGTGAGGGGGTCCACCAGGATCCAGTCGCTTTTAGCCGAAACGCACAGCCGCCCTGCCTGGTCCCGCATCTCAAAGACACGCTGCATGTGGGCGCCGCGGGCGCCGTTTTCCCAGGTAGTGATGTCCAGCAGGTCCCGTGCCCGTGGGCAGGCGTGGATCTTCACCGCCGCCCGGGACAGCAGGAACACCTCCCGCATGGCGTACAGCTTCTCATGGGTCAGTCCCCGGGCATCGTAGTCATAGCCCGCGAAGGCCGCCATCTTGCTGAGCATGGCCGCCACCCGCATCCGCTTCTCCCGGTCACAATCCCAAAATACCAGCTCCTCCTGGCGGAAATAGCTGTTCTCTGTCACTTCCTGTTTGAAATCCTTCACCCTGGTCTCTCCTTTGAAAATAATATGTGAGTATACCACAATTTTCTTCTCCGGACAAGCCGGAAAGGTTGACTTTTCCCGGCAGCTGTGATACGTTAGGGGTGACAAAATTTTATTACCATTGGAGGTTTTTATCATGGAAAAGAAAGTCATCGCCACCACTGCCGCTCCCGGTGCCATCGGCCCCTATTCCCAGGCCCGCCTGATGGGTGATCTGCTGATCACCTCCGGCCAGCTGCCCCTGGACCCTGCCACCGGCGCTTTCCCCGAGGGCATTGAGGCCCAGACCCGCCAGTCCCTGACCAACGTGAAGGCCATCGTGGAGGCCGCCGGCCTCTCCATGGACGACGTGGTCAAGACCACCGTGTTCCTCAGCGACATGAACAACTTTGGCGCCATGAACGGTGTGTACGCCGAGTTCTTCACCGAGGGCAAGTATCCCGCCCGCTCCGCCGTGGAGGTTGCCCGTCTGCCCAAGGACGCTCTGGTGGAGATCGAAGTCATCGCCTGCAAGTAAACATCCCGGACCAAAGAAAACGCTCTGTGTGGAAAACACAGAGCGTTTTTTGTCATTTGCGCACCAGCAGCAGGCCCAGGGTGCCGGGACCGCAGTGGGAGAAGATGGTGCAGCCGGCTTTGGCCTCGATGATCTGGCCGAAACGGCCGTCGGCCTTCAGATACTCCCTGGCAATAGCGGCCAGACGGTCGTCCGGGCAGGTGTCCACCAGGATCATACAGCTGGTGTCCAGGTCCGTGCGGCCCTCCAGCCGCTCCCGCACGTAGTCCGTCACCACCTTTTCGATGGAGCCCCGGTACTTTTTGGTCACCACCAGCTTGTCGTCCACCACTTCAATGCAGGGGTGGAGCTTCAGCAGGTTTGCTCCCAGGGCCGTGACGGCGGAGCAGCGGCCGCCCTTCTTCATGTAATCCAGCCGGTCCAGCACGAAGCTCAGCTCCAGCCGGGAGGTCAGGTCCTCCAGCAGGTCCAGGATCTCGCTGACGCTCTTGCCTGCCTCCGCCGCCTCGGCGGCGGTCAGGACCATCATGCCGTGGCCCACGGACAGATTTTCGGAACTGACCACATGGACGCCCGGCACACTCTCGGCCGCCAGTCTGGCGTTCTGGTGGCAACAGGAAAAGCCGGGTCCGATGTTGATGTGGATGACCGCGTCGTACTTCTCCATCTGCTCCCGGAACAGAAGCTCATAGTCTGTGATATTCACCGCGTTGGTGGTGGTGATGGCACCGCCGGCGTCCACATGGGCGGCGATATCGGTGGTCCGGATGTCAATGCCGTCCCGGTACAGCCGTTCCCCCTTCACAATGCCCAGAGGGATGACGGAAATGTTGTGCTGCTCCAGCAGGTGCGCCGGCAGATCACAGGTACTGTCCGTGGTGATCTTGATCATAGATATCTCCTTTTCAGCCTGGGGCCGTAATCGTTTTTTTGAAAGGTCGGCGTATTATACCATAGTTCCGCATAAAATACCAGTCCCATTTTGCGGCGGCGCAAAAAAAGGGCCGCCCCGGTGGGACGGCTCCATGCGCGCACTCACAGCCGCAGCAGGGCGGCACCCAGGTCCGCGGCGTCGCTTTCGTCGTGGGTCACCAGCAGGACGGGCTTTTCCTCCGCCGCACGGCGGACGCATGCAAGAGCCCCGGCCCGGTTCTCTCCGTCCAGGCCCGTGAAGGGCTCGTCCAGCACCAGAATGTCCGACGGGGCCAGCAGCGCCCGGGCCAGAGCCAGGCGGCGCTTCATGCCGCCGGAGAAGTCCCGGACGGGCTTATTCCCCACGTCTCCCAGGCCCAGCTCTGTCAGCAGAGCGGATGCTGTCTCCTCCCGGTAGTCCTTCCCCAGGATAAACCGCAGATTCCCCCGGGCGTCCAGCTGCTCCAGCAGCCGGTCCTCCTGAAAGACTGCCGCCCAGCGGCAGCCTGCCGGAATCTGCACCGTGCCGATGTCCGCCGTTTCCAGCCCCAGCAGGATGCGCAGCAGGGTGGTCTTGCCCGCTCCGGAGGGGGCCATGACACAGGTGACGCCGGGGCCTGCCGTGAAGGTCACGTCCCGCAGCACGGTCTCACCGCCGTAGGATTTGCAGAGGTTCTGTACCTGAAGCTCCATCAGCCGCCCGCCTTTCCCGCCAGTACGTCCACCAGCGCCAAAAACAGCTTTTCAAACACCACGGACACCGCCACGATGACGGCAGTCCAGGCGAAGAGGTCCGGGGTCTGAAAGTAGACCTTGGCGCTGTACAGCCGCTCTCCCAGGGAGCCGCCGGGCAGGCCGATCACCTCCGCCGCGATGCCCGCTTTCCAGCACAGGCCCAGGCCCAGGGACACCGCCGTGCGGAAATGGGGCAGCACGGCGGGCAGGTAGATGCCCCGCACCTGCCGCCCCAGGGGCACCCGGAACACCCGGGCCATCTCCAGCAGCCTGCCTTCGGTCTGGCGGATGCCCTCCAGCACCCCCAGATACACCGGGGGGAACACCATCAGGAAGGCGATGAAGCAGGCGAGGGACCGGCTGTCCAGCCACACCAGGGCCAGGATGATGAAGGATGCCACGGGCACCGCCTTCACCACTGCCACCAGGGGGCTCAGCAGCTCCCTCACCCACCGCCACCGGGAGGCGGGGATGGCCAGCAGCGACGCGGCGCAACAGGACAGGAGAAAGCCCCCGATGATGCGGAGGGCGGACCAGCCGATGGCCCGCCAGAAGGGCGCTGTCACCGCCAGCTCTCCCAGCCGCAGCAGGGCGGAGACTGGGGAGGCCAGCAGCAGGTGGCCGTTGGGCCACAGGGCGGAGAGGGCCATGCTGGCCCCCTGCCACACCAACAGCCAGAAGGCCACCGCCCAAGGACGTATGGAGTTTTGGGCGGGGCGCTTCGGCATGGTGTGTCCTCCCTTTCAAAAATCAGGCGTTGTAGTAGAAGTCGTCTCCCGGCAGCTTGCCGCCCACGGCGGTGGGCTCGGCGTCAAAGAGCACCTGGAGATAGCCGGAGAGCTTGGATGCCAGCTCGTCGCCGGTGATGCAGACGATGTTGCAGTAGGGCAGGGCCTTCTCCGCCACGGGGGCGGCCTCGATGATGCCAAGCTGGCTGATGAGCTGGGCTGCGTCGGCATTGTTTCCGTTGACCCAGTCCACGGATTCGGCGTAGTCCTCCAGGAAGGCCGTCACGGCGGCGGGATGCTCCTCCACGAAAGCTTTCCGGGCCACCACCACGCCGGTGATCATGCCGGAGCCGTTGTCCAGGGCGTCCCACTCGGCGGTCAGGTCCAGGGCCATCCGCAGGCCCTCGATCTTGGTCTGGGCCACGGTGACGAAGGGCTGGGGCAGCAGGGCGATGGTGGCGGCGCCGGAGGCCAGAGCCGCCACGCACTCGGCGTGCTCAGACTTCCAGTCGATGACCACGTCCTTGTCGGGGTCGATGCCGTTCTCGGTCAGCAGGTAGCGCAGGGCGTATTCGGGAGTGCTGCCCTTGCCGGCGGCCACGATGGTCTTGCCCATCAGGTCCGCCATGGACTGGACGGCGTTGCCGTTCTCCACGATATAGATGACGCCCAGGGTGTTGACGGCCAGGGTCACGATCTGGCCCTCGGTCTTGTTGTACAGCACGGAGGCCAGGTTGGCGGGGACGCAGGCCATGTCCAGGTCGCCCTTGATGAGGGAGGGCGTCACTTCGTCGGCGGCGCCGGCCAGGGTGAAGTCATACAGCGGACCATCAGCGGACTGGGGATCGTCGCTCATCAGCTTCACCATGCCCATGGCAGTGGGGCCTTTCAGGGCGGCGATGCGGGTGGTGACCGCTTCCTCGGCGGGGGCTTCCTGGGCAGGGGTCTCCTGAACGGAAGGTTCTTCGGGGGCGGGCGCCTCCTGCTTGGTGCCGCAGGCGGTGAGGGACAGGGCCAGCAGCAGGGCCAGGGTCAGAGACAGGGTTTTCTTGAACAAATTCATGTCGGTTTCCTCTTTTCTCGAAATTTCAGACAATTACAGGGTTTCGGGGGCGTACACCGTCTTGGCGGTGATGCCCTCCAGGCGGCCGATCTTCCCCGACAGGGCGGAAATCACGTCCGCCGGGGCGTCCATGGCCACGCTGATGACGTTCACCCCACGCTGGTGGTAGGGCACGCCCATGCGGCCGATGATATGCTTTCCGTACTGGTGCAGCAGGTCATTGAGGGCGGCCACCGAGGTCCCCTCCCGGACGATGATAGCCAGCACGGCCACGCGGGTATCCATAGGTTCTCTCCTTTCCGAAAAAAATCCTCCTCCGCCGTTCAGGCGAAGGAGGATCGAATAGCATCATACACCAGGCCCAGGTCTCCCTGTGCCGCGGTCCTCTCCTCTTCCGGCCCGGACGCATCCTCACCGTCAGAACGACAGACATGAAGTTGGGTGTCGGCGGTCAGAAACCCAAAGTGGGTAAACTTCCCGCGAACAAGTTACAGTTTATCACAGGCAGCCGTTTCGGTCAAGGGGGCGCAGCGGCCGAAGGTGTAGGTCAGCTGGCGAATTTCCTGTGCCAGAGCAAGTGTAGTCTTTCCGGGCAGCATCCGCCAGCACCAGTTGTCCTCCGCCACGCCGGGGACGTTGACCCGGGCCTCGGCCCCCAGAGCCAGATAGTCCTGCATCTGGGCCACGAACAGCTCGGCCACGCTTCCCTGTCCGCTGCGGAGCACCGCCTTGCGGACAGCCTCCGTGTCGTCCCGGACGCCCAGGTAGCGCTCCACGAAGTCCCGTTCCTTCTCCCCGGTGCCGTCGTACCAGCCCACCAGGGTGTTGTTGTCGTGGGTGCCGGTGTAGCAGATACAGTGGGCGGGGTAGTTGTGTGGCAGGTAGGCGTTGCCGGGGTTGTCAAAGGCGAACTGCAGCACCTTCATGCCGGGCAGACCCGCCTGGTCCCGCAGCTCGTGGACGGCGTCCGTCAGCAGACCCAGGTCCTCAGCGATGTAATGGACATCCGCGTACCAGAACCAGGTGTTCAGTACCCGCAGCAATTCCTGCCCGGGGCCTTTCTCCCAGTGGCCCACCTTGGCGGTCTCCGTCCCGGCGGGCACGGCCCAATAGCTCTCCAGGCCCCGGAAGTGATCGATGCGGATGGTGTCAAACAAGCGGATGGCGCCGTCCACCCGGCGGATCCACCAGCCGAAGCCATCGGCCTTCATGTAGCCCCAGTTGTACAGGGGATTGCCCCACAGCTGACCGTCGGCGGAGAAGTAGTCAGGGGGTACGCCCGCCACCTGGCTGGGCTTGCCGTCGGAGTCCAGCAGGAACTGCTCCCGCTCCGCCCACACGTCGGCGGAGTCCAGGGAGACGTAGATGGGAATGTCGCCGATGATCTTGATGCCCAGGCCGTTGACGTACTGCTTCAGCGCAGCCCACTGGGTAAAGAACCAGTACTGGATGCAGGTATGGAAAGCCACATCCTCCGCCAGCTTCTCCCGCCATCCGGCCAGGACCCAGGGTTCATGGCGCCGCAGGGCCTGGTCAGGCCAGTCGTACCAGGCAGCGCCGCCGAAGTAGGCCCGGGCGGCACAGTACAGGGCGTATTCCCGCACCCAGGGGTTCTTGGCCGAGAAGTCCTCCACAGCCCGCAGCCCCTCCGGGCTCATGCGGCCGAAGGCCTTCCGCAGCAGGGGCTCCCGGGTGGCCTTCAGGGCCTCGTAATCCACCTTGTCCGTGGAAGGCACCTGGGCCTCCGCCAGCTCAGCGGCGGTCAGCAGACCCTCAGCTCCCAGGGCGTCCAGGTCGATGTACAGGGGATTGCCCGCAAAGGTAGAGGGGCTGGCGTAGGGGGAGTTGCCGGAGCCCACCGGGCCCACGGGCAGCACCTGCCACCACTTCTGGCCCGCCTCCTTCAAAAAGTCCACGAAGTCCCGGGCCTCCCGGCCCAGGGAGCCGATGCCGTAGCGGCCCGGCAGGGAAAAGATCGGCAGCAGAATGCCGGATGCACGTTCCATAGGAAAACCTCTCTTCACGCAAAGTTCCCTTTCATTGTATGGATTCCCGGCGGGGATGTCAAGAGCACTCCGCGGTCAAAAATCGCGTCTGCTTCCACCCGGTCTGGGAAATCCCCAATCTGCTCAATCCGCCGGAAGCGCCGCCCCCGGCGTCCAGTCCACCGCCGCCTCGTATTGCAGGAACTCCACCGGCTTCTCCTGGTCCGACGTGCCCCTGGCGCCGCCCAGGTACGTCCAGGCGGTGCGGCCAGCATTGTCTGTCACCCGCAGAGCAGCCACCACCCAGTCGCCTTTCTCCAGGGTGATCGAGGTCTCATAGCCGCTATAAAAGCTCATATCCACCATTCCCGCCCGTTCCCACAACTCCAGAGCTTCCCGGACCGGCAGGACCCGCTCCGGTTCCGTCTCACGGTTCCGGTACAGGCACAGCTCTACCGCCGTGGGTGCGATGGCGGCGGCGGTGTTTTCCGCCCCCAAAAGTTTCAGGTCCACTTCCTTGAACCACACCTGGCTGGGGTTGGCGCTCTTCCAGCTGGAATACCACACGCAGTCCTCCACTTTTAGCTGGAAGCAATCGGGCCCGCAGTCATCCAGGGTCTCCATGGGCGCGGTGCGGATCGTTTCGCCGTCGGTAAACGAGACCGACAGCTGGATCTCCCGGTCCATGGGCACCGCCCAGTCCTCCGCCGTATACAGGTCCCCCTCCAGCACACCGTCCACGGTGAGCTGCCGGCCATCCGACAGCCGGGCGGTGAATTGGGCGGTGGTTCCGGTGGCCCGCTCCCTGGGCTGGGCGGTGACCCGCAGGGTCACTGTCTCCGCGGTGGGATCAAAACCGGTAATGATGCTGCCGTGGTCCGCCAGGAGACTGTCGCTCTCCCCGCCGCCAGCCGTGGGAGGCTGAACATATACACGGCCCGGCAGGCTGTTGACCTGGAACTGCAGTTGATCCAGGTGGCGCTCCATGGTCCCCAGCCGCTTCCACAGGCTCACTGCGCCTGCCAGCAGCAGGACACAGAGCAGACCGGTACCCAGCAGGGCCGCCAGCTTCTGCCGTCCGGTGGCCATCCGCCGTGCCGCCTCATACCGGGCGGCCACGGCCTCCACCGCCGCCATGTCCCGCTCTGACAGAGAGCCCGGCTCCTCTACCCCCAGCAGAACGCCCACGGGCACGCCGAAAACACGGCTCATGGCAATCAGATTCTCCAACTCCGGAACAGCGGCATCCGCCTCCCATTTGCTGACCGCCTGACGGGAGACCCCCAGCCGCTCTCCCAGGGCCTCCTGGGAAAGGCCCGCAGTCCGGCGGCCCTCCTGGATACGCCGGCCCAGGGTATTTGGTTCATTCATGGCTTCGCCCTCCTTTGTAAGCCAATGGTAGCAGACCCAGGACAGCGAGGCAATCATCTGTCCGTTTCCTTTTGTCAACCGCTGGTTGCGGGGCTTTTTTCATCATATCACACCGCCCCGCAAAAGGAAACAGGCCCCCAGCGGGGGCCTGTCGGAAAGGGAGACTTATTTCATCAGCTCGTACATGACGGCCTTGATGGTGTGCATGCGGTTCTCGGCCTCGTCAAAGACGATGGACTGCTCACTCTCGAACACCTCGTCGGTGACCTCCATGGCATCCCGGCCGAACTTCTCGCCCATCTCCTTGCCCACCTTGGTCTTGCGGTCGTGGTAGGCGGGCAGGCAGTGCATGAAGCGGCACTGGGGGCCGGCGTTGTCCATGAGGGCCTTGGTGACCTGATAGGGTCCCAGCAGCTCGATGCGCTCAGCCCAAACCTCCACCGGCTCGCCCATGGAGACCCACACGTCGGTGTACAGCACGTCGGCGCCCTTGGTGGCGGCCATGGGGTCCTCGATGAACTCCAGCACGGCGCCGGTCTCAGCGGCGATGGCCTGGCACTGGTCCACCAGCTCCTGAGCGGGCATGTAGGCCTTGGGGGCGCAGGCCACGAAGTGCATACCCATCTTGGCGCAGCCCACCATGAGGCTGTTGCCCATGTTGAACCGGGCGTCGCCCAGGTACACCAGCTTGACCCCCTTCAGCTTCCCGAAGTGCTCCTGAATGGTGAGAAAATCCGCCAGGATCTGGGTAGGATGGAACTCGTTGGTCAGGCCGTTGAACACGGGAACGCCGGCGTATTTCGCCAGCTCCTCCACCAGCTCCTGGCCAAAGCCACGGTACTCGATGCCGTCATACATACGGCCCAGCACCCGGGCGGTGTCGGCAATGGACTCCTTCACGCCGATCTGGCTGCCGGTGGGACCCAGGTAGGTGGAACCCATGCCCAGATCCTGAGCGGCCACCTCGAAGGCGCAGCGGGTGCGGGTGGAGGTCTTTTCAAAAATCAGGGCCACGTTCTTGCCCTCCAAGTACCGGTGGGGGATGCCGGCCTTCTTCTTGGCCTTCAGGTCGGCGGCGGTGTCCAGGAGCTGCTGAATTTCAGCGGGAGTAAAGTCCAGCAGCTTCAGAAAATGGGTGTGGTTTTCCATGTCATATCCTCACTTTGTGTGGTGTGTTGGCGCCCCGGCACGGCTTTCCGTACCGGAACCTAAAATTTTATAAAATTGTCCGCTAGTGTAAGTGCTACTGTAAGTGTGAATGTAAGGGTCAGTGCTTCTGTCAGTGCAAGTGTGCGCGCCGGCCTTCGCCGGAAGCCGCGCTTGAAGAGAAGAGAACTTATCCCAGCGTTTCTTTCATGATGGCAAGGCCCTTGTCCATCTCCTCCTTGGTGATGACCAGCGGGGGCAGCAGGCGCATGCCGGGTCCGGCGGTCAGGACCAGCAGGCCGTTCTCAATGAGCTTATTTGCGATTTCGCTCTTGTTGCAGCCGTCCTTGACCTCGATGCCGATCATCAGGCCCATGCCCCTCGTCTGCCCGAAGCAGGGCAAGTGCAGCGCCTCGATCTGGTTGCGGAGGTAGGTGCCCTTGGCCTGGACATCCTCCAGGAAGGCGTCGGTCAGAGTCTCCTGCACCACCAGGCCGGCGGCGGCGCAGACGGGGTTGGCGCCGAAGGTGGTGGCGTGGGTGCCGGGGCCCAGGACGTTCCGGCACTTCTCATTGGCCATGATACCGCTCATGGGCAGGCCACCGGCGATGCCCTTGGCGAAGGACACCACATCCGGGAGAATGTCATACTGCTGGAAGGCGAACAGCTTGCCGGTCCGGCCCACGCCGGTCTGGACCTCGTCCGCCAGCAGCAGCCAGTCTTTTTCCTCGCAGAGCTTCTTCACCGCCTGCACGTAAGTCTTGTCCAGGGGCAGCACGCCGCCCTCGCCCTGGACCAGCTCCATCATGACGGCGCACACGTCGTCGCCCGCGGCGGCCTCCAGGGATTCCAGGCTGTTGGCGTCAGCGTAGCGGAAGCCCTCGGTGAAGGGAAAGAAGTAGTTGTGGAACACCTCCTGGCCCGTTGCCACCAGGGTGGTGATGGTGCGGCCGTGGAAGGAGTTGTTCAGGGTGATGATGGTGGAGCGGCCCTTGCCGTACTTGTCGAAGCTGTACTTTCTGGCCAGCTTGATCATGCCCTCGTTGGCCTCGCCGCCGCCGTTGGCGAAGAACACACAGCTCTCGCCCGTGCGCTTGCAGAGAATTTCCGCCAGCCTGGCCGCTGGTTCCGTGTAGAACAGGTTGGATACATGGCCTAATCTTTTGGCCTGGTCGGAGATGGCGTCAGCCCAGGCCTGATTGCCGTAGCCCAGATCACAGACGCCAATGCCGCTGGTGAAGTCGATGTAGGCGTTGCCCTCGGGATCATAGAGGGTGGCGCCCCGGCCGTGGTCGATGGCCACCGGGAAGCGGCCGTAGGTGGTCATGATGTACTGATGGGTCAGGTCCTTGATCTGTTGGGAAGTCATATCAATTTTCCTCCTGTTTCAGCATGGTGCCGATGCCGCGGTCACTGAGCAGCTCGATGAGGATGGAGTGGGGGATGCGGCCGTCCAGAATGTGGACCCGCTCCACGCCGCCCTCGATGGCGTCCACGCAGCACTGCATTTTGGGGATCATGCCGCCGGAGATGACGCCGTCGGCGATCAGGCCGGACACCTCTCCGGTGCGGACCTCGTGAATGAGGGTCTCCTCGTCGTGGGGGTCCCGCAGCAGCCCCCGGACATCGGTCAGCAGAATCAGCTTTTCGGCGTGGAGGGCCTCCGCCAGCTTGGCGGCGGCGGTGTCGGCGTTGATGTTGTAGGCGGTGTCACGGTCCATGCCCTGGGCCACAGTGGAGACCACGGGGATATAGCCGGTCATCAATGCGTTTTCCACCGGCTCTGGATTCACGCCGGTGATCTTGCCCACCAGGCCATACTTCTCGTCCAGGCACTCCGCCTGAAACAGCTGGCCGTCCATGCCGCACAGGCCGATGGCCTGACCGCCCAGGCGGTTGATCTGGGCCACCAGATTCTTATTGACCTTGCCGCAGAGGATGGACTGGACCACGTCCATGGTGGTCTCGTCGGTATAGCGGAGGCCGTCCACAAACATGGACTCGTGGCCGATCTTTTTCAGCATGTCGGAAATCTCCGGGCCGCCGCCGTGGACCATCACCACCCGGATGCCTACCAGGCTCAGCAGGATGATGTCGCTCATGACGGCCTTCCGCAGGTCGCCGGAGATCATGGCGTTGCCGCCGTACTTGACCACGATGGTCTTGCCGGTGAATTTTTGGATATAGGGCAGGGCTTCGACCAGGGTCTGGGCCTGCTGTGCATGGGATGACATAAGAATCAGCTCCTTGTTGGATGCGAAGTATCCGCCCACGGGCGGGGACGGGGGATGCACGACTTTGCCGTGCGGGAAGGAACCCCCCATTTCTCTTTTTTGCGAAAAAGAGAAACGGGCCGTTCACGGTCCAAAGAGAAACCGCTTGGGCGGATCAACTTGACACGGCTGTGTCAAATTGACCGCAATGCGGGAGTTGTCGTGGTCGGTACGGTACAGACTTGCGGGCTTGTACCGGGTGCGCTATCCCCTTTTGAAACAGAGATGGTACTTCCCCGCATCTGGGGGCATGGGTGCGGCTTTCGCCCACCCCGGGTGGGGTTTCCAAAGGGGGGCGCTGCCCCTCCCCTTTGTGTCGTTTCAAGGGGGTCCGGGGGGAAATCGAAATCCCCCCGGGTTTCTCTTTGGGGGGCGTGGGGGGACACTTCTCTTTTCATAAGAGAAATGCCCCCCTTCCCCTCCGGTGGGGCCACCGGTCAATACTCAGGTTCGGTAATCTCCGTTGATCTTGATGTAGTCATAGGTGATGTCGCAGCCCCAGCAGGTGCAGGCAGCCTCGCCCTCACCCATGGTGATGTTGATTTCAATATCGTGCTCGGTCAAAATCTTTTTGGCAAGGTCCTCGTCGAAGTTCAGGCCCCGGCCCTTCTCGCACACGGCGATGTCTCCGGCGGCACTGGTGAAGTGGACGTCCACCTTCTCCGGGTCAAACTCCGCGCCGGAGTAACCCATGGCGCACAGCACACGGCCCCAGTTGGCGTCGGCGCCGAAGATGGCGGCCTTGGTCAGGGTGGAGGAGATGACGGACTTGGAGATGGTCTCGGCCTGGGCCTCGTCGGCCGCGCCTTTGACGGTACAGGTGATCAGGTGCTTGGCGCCCTCGCCGTCGGAGGCCATCTTCTTGGCCAGCGTCATGCACAGGGTCTGGAGCGCCTCCAGGAAGGCCGCGTAGTCCTCGCCCTTTTCGGTGATGGTCTCGTTGCCCGCCAGGCCGTTGGCCAGGACGATGCAGGAGTCATTGGTAGAGGTGTCGCCGTCCACGCTGATGCGGTTGAAGCTGACGTTCACGGTCTCCAGCAGGGCAGTGCGGATCATCTCGGGAGAAATGGCGCAGTCGGTGGTCAGGAAGCACAGCATGGTGCCCATGTTGGGGTGAATCATGCCGCTGCCCTTGGCGATGCCGCCCATACGGACGGTCTTGCCGCCCACGGTGGTCTCCACGGCCACTTCCTTCTTCACCGTATCGGTGGTCATGATGCCGTGGGCCGCCGCGTCGCTGGCCTCCGGGGCAGCCGCCAGAGCGCCGTACAGCTCCGGCATGCCGTCCTCGATGACCTTCACATTCAGGGTCTGGCCGATAACGCCGGTGGAGGACACCAGCACATCCTCGGGCTTGCAGCCGATGGCCTGAGCCGCCGCCTGGCACATCCTGATGGCGTTTTCCTCGCCGTGGGGCGCGCAGGCGTTGGCGTTGCCGCTGTTGGCGATGATGGCCCGGGCCTTGCCGTCGGCCAGGTGGGCCTTGTCCACATGGATGGGGGCGGCCTTCACCACGTTTTTGGTGAACACGGCGGAGGCGGCGCAGTCCACGTCGGAGACAATCAGCGCCACGTCCTTCTTCCAGTTGGCATGGGTCTTGACGCCCACATGGATACCGGCGGCCCGGAAGCCCTGAGCGGCACACACGCCGCCGTCAATGAATTTCAGCATAATCGTTACCTCGTTTTTATAGGTTCAGGCCGGTAGTCTCTGCGAACCCCAGCATCAGATTCATGTTCTGGACGGCGGCGCCGGAGGCGCCCTTACCCAGGTTGTCGAACAGGGCCGTGACGGTGAACTGCCGGTCATTGCCCGCCACGATCAGTTCCAGAGTGTCCTTCCCCGCCTGGACGTTGGCGTACAGCTTGGCGGTGTCCGTGGTGTCTGCCACATGGACCAGGGTCTGACCGGCATAGTAGTCCGCCAGCTTCTGCCGGACCTCCTCCAGAGAGAAAGCACCGTTCAGCTGGCTCATGTGGAAGGGAACGGTGGTGGCCATACCCTTGTAGTAGTCATCCACGATGGGCGTAAAGACGGGCTTGTTTGTCAGGCCGCAGATTTTCTGCATCTCCGGCAGGTGCTTGTGGCCCTGGCCCATGCCGTAGGGGCAGGGGGCGAACAGGGCAGTCCCCTTGTCCGGTGCCTCATACTGGGCGATCATCTTCTTGCCGCCTCCGGAGTAACCGGTGAGGGAGAAAGCGGACAGGCAGGCGTCCTTGGACAGCAGCCCCATGGCCACCAGCGGGTACACTACGCTGATGAAGCCCGTGGCGTGGCAGCCGGGGTTGGCGACCCGCATACTGGTCTGAATGGCCGACCGGCGCTCCGCGCTCAATTCGGGGAAGCCGTAGTCCCAATCCGGGTTGGTGCGGTGAGCGGTGGAGGCGTCGATGACGCGGGTCTTTGGATTTTCCACCAGCTCCACGGCCTCGATGGCTGCCGCGTCGGGCAGGCACAGGAACACGATGTCCGCCGCGTCCATCAGCTTCTTCCGCTCCGCCGGGTCCTTGCGCTTGTCCTCATCGATCAGCAGCAGATTGATGTCGCTGCGGACGGACAGGCGGTCGTAGATCTGCAGGCCGGTGGTGCCGTCCTTGCCGTCGATATATACCTTTGGTTTCAATGGGAACATCCCCTTTTATTTGGTATGGGCAGTCACGAAGGCCTCGATGGCCTCGATCTGGCGGGTGGTCTCGCTGACGGCGGGGCCGCCGTAGCTGGCCCGCAGGGCCATACAGTTCTCCAGGTTGATGGCCTCGTACACGTCCTGATCAAAGAGGCCGGAGATGGCCTTCAGCTCGTCCAGGCCCAGCTCCTCCAGGGTCTTTCCCTGGGCCGTGCAGGCGGCCACCAGATGGCCGGTGACGGTGTAGGCGTCCCGGAAGGGCATGCCCTTTTTCGTCAGGTAGTCGGCGCAGTCCGTGGCGTTGATGAAGCCCTTGCCGGCCGCTTTGCGCATGTTGTCCGTGCGGACGGTCATGGTGTCGATCATGGCGGCGAACACCGGCAGGCACATCTCCACGGTGTCGATGGCGTCGAACACCGGCTCCTTGTCCTCCTGCATATCCTTGTTATAGGCCAGAGGCAGGCCCTTCATGACGGTCAGCAGGCTCATCAAATCGCCATAGACACGGCCGGTCTTGCCCCGGACCAGCTCGGCCACGTCGGGGTTCTTCTTCTGGGGCATGATGGAGCTGCCGGTGGCGTAGGCGTCATCCAGCTCGATGAACTTGAACTCCCAGCTGCACCAGAGGATCACTTCCTCGGAGAAGCGGGACAGGTGCATCATCAGGATGGACAGGGCGGACATCAATTCCAGGGCGTAGTCCCGGTCGGAGACGCCGTCCAGGGAGTTGCTCATGGGGGCGTCAAACTCCAGGGCCTTTGCCGTCTGCCAGCGGTCGATGGGGTAGGTGGTACCCGCCAGGGCGCCGCTGCCCAGAGGACACTCGTTGAGGCGCTTGGCACAGTCCTCCAGCCGGGTCACATCCCTGGCAAACATATTGGCGTAGGCCATCAGGTGCTGGGCGAAGGAGATGGGCTGGGCCCGCTGCAGGTGGGTGTAGCCGGGCATGACGGCGGTCTGGTACTGCTTCGCCTGCTTGCACAGCACGCTTTCCAGGTGCAGCAGCTGATCCACCATGACGGGGATCTGCTCCCGGACGTACATCCGGAAGTCCAGGGCCACCTGATCATTCCGGGACCGGGCGGTGTGGAGCCGCTTGCCGGCGTCGCCGATGCGGGCGGTGAGCAGAGCCTCCACGTTCATGTGGATGTCCTCGTTGTCGGCGGTGAATTCCACCTTTCCCGCCTCCACGTCCGCCAGGATGCCTTGCAGGCCCTCGGTGATGGCGGCCACGTCTTCCTTGGAGATGATACCGCAGTCGCCCAGCATCTTGGCGTGGGCCATAGAGCCGGTGATATCCTCCTTGTACAGCCGCTGGTCGAAGCTGATGGAGGCGTTCAATTCGTTTACCAAGTTGTCGGTTTCCTTCTGAAACCGGCCACCCCAAAGTTTCATAAATGTTGTCCTTTCACCACGAACGCGGGGCGAAGAGGTTTTCTCCGTCCCGCTGCCGTGTTTTTTTCAAAGAGAGGTCCCCGACCGGGGACAGAGGATGTGCCCCTGCCGGGGCACGCGGGGGATGCGGCCCCCACTTTTCTTTGTCTTGCCAAAGAAAATTCGCCGCCGCAAGTCGGTACTGCCGACATGCTTTCGGAAAGGGGGCCAGGGGGAACCCACGGTTCCCCCTGTTTTTTCGCCGGAGGCGAAAGAAGGAATCACAATCATTTTCGCCGCGGCGTGTACGTGGCGAAAATACCTTGACCCAGCCGCCCTGGGCGGCGTTCACCAGTCCGCAGACTGGTGACGAGGGATCTAAAGTGGGGACGAAGTCCCCTCTTTATTAAAGCTTCCCCTGCTCCCGCAGAGCCAGCACGGTGTCGGGCAGGCCCCACAGGTTGATGAAGCCGGTGGCGTTGGTCTGGTCGTAGCTGCTCTCGTTGAAGGTCACCAGCTCCTCGGAGTACAGGGACTCGGGAGAGGTGATGGAGGCGGTGATCATGTTGCCCTTGTAGAGCTTCAGCTTCACGCTGCCGGTGACGTGCTCCTGGGTCTTGTCAGCGAAGGCGCTGAGGGCCTCCCGCACGGGGGTGAACCACTTGCCGTTGTAGATCAGGTCCGCGAAGTCCACGGCCAGCTTGCTCTTCATGTGGGCGGAGTCCTTATCGACGGTGATCATCTCCAGGCACTGGTGGGCCTTGTACAGGATGGTGCCGCCCGGGGTCTCGTAGACGCCTCTGTCCTTCATACCCACCAGCCGGTTCTCCACGATGTCCAGCAGGCCGATGCCGTTCTCGCCGCCCAGCTTGTTCAGCTTGCGGATGATGTCGCTGCCCTTCATCTTCTCGCCGTCCACGGCCACGGGCACGCCCTTCTCAAAGTCGATGGTCACATAGGTAGGCTTATCGGGCGCGGTGATGGGAGAAACACCCATCTCCAGGAAGCCGGGCTTCTCGTACTGGGGCTCGTTGGCGGGGTCCTCCAGGTCCAGGCCCTCGTGGCTCAGGTGCCACAGGTTCTTGTCCTTGGAGTAGTTGGTCTCCCGGGAAATCTTCAGAGGCACGTTGTGGGCCTCGGCGTAGTCGATCTCCTCATCCCGGCCCTTGATGTCCCACTCTCTCCAGGGAGCGATGATGGTCATATCGGGGGCAAACCGCTTGATGCCCAGCTCAAACCGGACCTGGTCGTTGCCCTTGCCGGTGCAGCCGTGGCAGATGGCGTCGGCGTCCTCGGCCTTGGCGATCTCCACCAGCTTCTTGGCGATGATGGGCCGCGCAAAGGCGGTACCCAGCAGGTACTGCTCGTAGCTGGCACCCATCTTCAGAGCGGGCCAGATCACGTCCTCCACCATCTCGTCGGTGAGGTCCGCGACAATGAGCTTGCTGGCGCCGGTCTTGAGGGCCTTCTCCTCCAGGCCGTCCAGTTCGTCGTTCTGACCCACGTCGCCGGCCACGGCGATGATCTCGGGATTGTTGTAGTTCTCCTTCAGCCAGGGGATGATGATGGACGTATCCAGGCCGCCGGAATAGGCGAGCACGATCTTCTTGATGTCTTTCTTATCTTTCTTCATGGTGAATTCCTCCGTGTGAGTTGTTTGATGATGGTTGAATTATACGCCTTATATGAATATTTATGCAAGTAGTAACTTGCACAACATTTACCGGCTTCTCTGGTTAATTTTGCATATTTTCACGGATGATTCTTTCTCCCTGCCGGTTTTTCAGGGCACTCGCCCCCGTCAAAGCCGCCAAGCCGGGACCCGCTTTGAATAGATCGAAAGAATATACATGTTTTTCTGCATATATGGATATTGCCGCAGGCAAACGGAAACGGCAGCCCGGTGAGCTGCCGTTCGTCGCTTTATACCATTTTTTCCGGCCGGACCGTCTCGTCGAACTCCTCCGCCGTCAGCAGCCCCAAGGACAGGACCGCTTCCTTTAACGTGGTGCCGTCGTCCAGGGCCTTCTTGGCGCACTTGGCGGCGGCCTCGTAGCCGATCTTCGGCGTCAGGCAGGTCACCAGCATCAGGGAGTTGTGCAGATTGTACGCCATCCGCTCCACGTTGGGGGTGATGCCCTCCACGCAGTTGGTGCGGAAGGAATCCATCACGTCCGCCAGCAGGCGGGCGGAGAGCTGGAAGTTATAAGCGGACACCGGCAGGAATACGTTGAGCTGGAAGTTGCCCTGGCTGGCGGCCATGCCGATGGCGGCATCGTTGCCCATGACCTGCACCGCCACCATGGTGACGGCCTCGCACTGGGTGGGGTTCACCTTGCCGGGCATGATGCTGCTGCCGGGCTCATTCTCCGGGATGTGCAGCTCGCCCATGCCGCAGCGGGGGCCGCTGGCCTCGAAGCGGATGTCGTTGGCAATCTTCATCAGGTTGGCCGCCAGAGCCTTCAACGCGCCGTGGGCGAACACCAGGGCGTCCTTGCTGGTCAGGGCGTGGAACTTGTTGGTGTCAGGGACAAACTCAAGCCCCGTCATCTCACGGAGCTGCTTGCAGACCATCTCATCGTAGCCCTTGGGGGCGTTGAGGCCGGTGCCCACGGCGGTGCCGCCGATGGCCAGCCGCTCCAGCTCCGTCAGGGCCAGCTTCAGCATCCGGATGGGGGCCTCCACCAGCTCCCGCCAGCCGGAGACCTCCTGGGCGAAGCGCAGAGGCGTGGCGTCCTGGAGATGGGTGCGGCCGATGCGGATCAGGTCGGGATACGCCTTTTCCAGCGTTTCAAAGGCCGCCGCCAGCCGCTCGGCCGCCGGGATGACATCGTTTGCAACAGACAGCGCCGCCGCGATGTGGAGGGCGGAGGGGAAGGTATCGTTGCTGGACTGGGAGGCGTTGACGTGGTCGTTGGGGTGCAGGACAACCCCGTGGTCCGCCGCCAAGTGGGCGATGACTTCGTTGACGTTCATGTTGGTCTGGGTGCCGCTGCCGGTCTGCCACACCACCAGGGGGAACTCCTCGTCCCACTTGCCGGTGCGAATTTCCTCGCAGGCGGCGGAGATGGCGCCGGCCTGCTCTGCCGTCAGCTTGCCCACCTGGGCGTTGGCGCGGGCGCAGGCGTCCTTCAGATAGGCGAAGGCGGTAATGATCTCCTTGGGCTGGCGCTGGCCGCCGATGCGGAAGTTCTCCACACTGCGCTGGGTCTGGGCGCCCCAGCGGCGGTCCGCCGGGACGGCAATCTCGCCCATGGTATCGTGTTCGATGCGGGTATTCATAGGTTGTTCCCCCATTTGTACAAAATTTGGCATCATTATACTAGGAATGGTGCGGATGCGCAAGAGGGAGCGTCACGGTTTCCAGGGGAAAAACCGGAACCGTCCCAGGCCCCGGGTCTCCAGGACGGCGAACTCTTTCGTTCCCTTCTGGGCATACCGGACCCGGAAGAGGCCCTTCTCCGGGTCGTACTCCGCCGTGACGGAGTTGGCGCCCCAGTTGTCGTGATTGGGCAGGTCCCTGAGGTCCAGGACCCCCTTCCAGACCGTATCCCCACGGCGCTGGTAGACGAACACGTCCCGGCGGCCGTCGCCGCCGTACTGGACGTTGGCCGTCAGCTCCTTCCAGTCTTTTCCGTCCAGGTCTGCGGAGAAGTCCTGAGGTCCCTCAAAGCCAAAGCTCTCCGCAATGGGAAAGGTGCCGTGGTCCGTGACGGCGCAGTAGATTCGATGCTGCCAGATGGCGCCCTCGGTCTGGACGTAGCCGTCGTAGCCCAGGATGCCGGTAAAGGGGACGCTGTTTTCCGGCAATGTCTGTTTGCTCATCGGTATTCTCCTCCTTTGGCGGCATCCGCCCGCCGGACCATTCTATGCCCCAGCCCGGCAGCGGGTGCAGAAAAATACCCGAAGCCTTTCGGCTCCGGGTATCACAGGTCACATTCACTTTTTCCCGGCCCAGCCAGCGGGGTTGTCATAGGGGCGGTAGGCGGAGGTCAGCACCTTTTCGAACACGGGGGCGTCGGGGTTTTCGATGCGGCTGAGGATCTGCTCGCCGGCGGCCTTGCCCAGCTCCTCGGCGGGCTGGACGATGCAGTCCATCTGTCCGGAATAAAGCTCGTAGAAATTGGAATCATAATCCACGAAGCTGACCAGATCAATGTCCTGGGCCAGCTGGATGCCCTTCTGGTGCAGGTAGATGATGGTCTCAGAAGCCATGAGGCCCTGGCAGACCACGATGGCGTCGCACGTCTGCTCCAGTAGCTCATCCAGGCAGGACTGGACGCTGTTTTCCATGGAGTTGCCGTAACGGATCAGGGCATCCTCCACCGGCAGGCCGCAGTCGGTCATAGCCTCCCGGTAGGCGGAGATGCGCTCCTTGGTGGAGGACAGGCGGGGCAGGCCGCCCACGATGCCGATGCGCTTGGCGCCCTTTGCCGCCAGACGGCATACACTGCGGTAGATGGGCTGGAAGTTGGACACGCAGATGGAGGAGTATTTCTTCACATCAAAGATACGGTCCACCAGCACCACCGGGAACCCGGCGGGGATCAGCTGGTCGAAGCGCTGGAAGTCCTCCATGGTGCTGGCCACCAGCAGGCCGTCCACCAGACCGGCGCTCAGCAGGCGGATGTTGTTCTCCTCCCGCTGGGCGTCCTCCTTGGTGTTGGCAATGATGAGATGGTAGCCATGGGCGGAGAGGTAGTTCTCCACAGCCTCAATGATGGTGCCGAAGAACTTGTTGGAGATATCCGGCACGATGAAGCCCACGGTCTTTTTCTTTCCGGTGCGGAAGCTGCGGGCGGAGGCATCGGGGGTATAGCCCAGCTCCGCGATGGCCTGATAGACCTTCTCCTTGGTCTCGCCGGAGACGTACCGGGTATTGTTAATGGTATGGGATACGGTGGCGGTGGAGACACCGGCCATCCGGGCAACGTCGCTGATGGTCACTTTCATTTCGGTTCACCCTTTTGCGTAAACGTATTTCTTTTTGCGCAATCAATTAGCTTATGCACAGTATAGGACAGGTTTCGCTCATCCGTCAAGGCTTTTTCTTCTCTTTTCATTAAAAGTTCCGTGAATATTACCATTTTCCTATCAAAATTCACAAGCAGACATTTGGAATGTTATTTGAAATGACGATTGTCAAAAAGGTCTCTTTATGGTACTATAATCATCGTATCCCGGCAAAACAAACGTTTACGCAATCGTTTCGGCGTGTTTCTGTGTCTAAATATTGAAAGGAGCTTATCATCTATGAAAACTCAGATCGGTATCAATGGTTTTGGCCGCATCGGCCGTCTGGCGTTCCGCGCCGCCCTGTCCCGCAACGACGTGGAAGTCGTTGCCCTGAACGACCCCTTCATGAACCCCGAGTATATGGCCTACATGCTGAAGTATGACAGCGTCCACGGCAAGTTCCCCGGCGAGGTCTCCTCCGAGGAAGGCGCTCTGATCGTCAACGGCAAGAAGTATCCCGTCTTTACCGCTCTGGAGTGCAAGGACATTCCCTGGGGCCAGACCGGCGCTGAGATCGTCTTTGAGTGCACCGGCAAGCACCTGAGCAAGGACCTGTGCCAGGGCCACATCGATGCCGGCGCCAAGCACGTCATCATGGGCGCTCCTTCCAAGGATGACACCCCCATGTTCGTCATGGGCGTCAACAATGACAAGTACACCCCCGACATGACCTTCGTGTCCAACGCCTCCTGCACCACCAACTGTCTGGCTCCCATCGCCAAGGTCCTGAACGACAACTTCGGCATCGTCGAGGGTCTGATGACCACCGTGCACTCCGTCACTCCCACCCAGAAGCTGCTGGACGGCGCTTCCCTGAAGGATTGGCGCGGCGGCCGTGCTGCCACCGGCAACATCATCCCCTCCTCCACCGGCGCCGCCAAGGCCGTGGGTAAGGTTATCCCCGAGCTGAACGGCAAGCTGACCGGTATGTCCATGCGCGTTCCCACCCTGGACGTGTCCGTGGTGGACCTGACCGCCAAGCTGGAAAAGCCCGCCTCCTATGAGGAGATCTGCAAGGCCATGAAGGCCGCTTCCGAGGGCGAGCTGAAGGGCGTTCTGGGCTACACCGACGAGGACGTGGTCTCCAGCGACTTCCTGGGCGACACCCGCACCTCTATCTTCGACGCCAAGGCCGGCATCGCTCTGACCGACACCTTCGTGAAGGTGGTCTCCTGGTACGACAACGAGTGCGGCTACGCCAACAAGATGGTGGAGCTGGCTGCCTACATGCACTCCGTCGACAACAAGTAATCGACCCGCTCACCGATATGAGAACCCCGCCCGGACTGATGGTCCGGGCGGGGTTTTCAGACTGTCAAAGAACACCAGTTCTCAAAAAGCGAGAACTGGTGTTTTAGC
>CAMFAL010000027.1 GCA_945948185.1 uncultured Clostridia bacterium
CCGTCACCGTCATCGGCACCCGGAAGGGCAAGACCCTGGAGGAAAACCTGAAGTGCAACTTCGGCATGCCGGGGCCGGAGGGCTACCGCAAGGCCCTGCGGCTGATGAAGCAGGCGGAAAAGTTTCGCCGCCCCATTTTTACCTTCATCGACACCTCCGGTGCCTACCCCGGCCTGGAGGCCGAGGAGCGGGGACAGGGTGAAGCCATCGCCCGAAACCTCCTGGAAATGAGCCGCCTGACCGCGCCCGTCATCGCCGTCATCACCGGCGAGAGCAACAGCGGCGGTGCCCTGGCCCTGGCCGTGGCCGACCGGGTGCTGATGCTGGAGAACGCCGTCTACGCCATTCTCTCCCCGGAGGGCTTCGCCTCCATTCTGTGGAAGGACGCCCAGCGCTCCGGTGAAGCCGCCGGACTGATGCAGCTGACAGCCCCGGACCTGATGCGTCTGGGCGTCATCGACGGCATCATCCCCGAGCCGGACGGCGGCGCCCACACGACCCCCCAGGCGGCCCTGCGGGAGGTGGACCGGAGCCTCCGCCGCCAGCTGGTGGCCCTCTCCAAGGAAAGCGGCCCTGCCCTGGCCGCCGCCCGGTATCAGAAATTCAGAAAGATGGGAGCGCAACCTCCCAAGGAGACACCATGAACGGAATCAAGATCAGGGGCACAGGCCGCTGTGTCCCGGAAAAGACGGTGACCAACGAGGATCTGGCCCGCATCGTGGACACCAGCGACGAGTGGATCACCACCCGAACCGGCATCAGAACCCGCCGCCACTGCACCACGGAGACCCACACGGACCTGTGTGTGAAGGCCGCTGAGGACGCCCTGGCCCGGGCCGGAGTAAGTACTGACGAGATCGGTGCTTGCATTGTGGCCACGGTCTCCCCGGACACCCTGGTTCCCTCTGCCGCCTGCTGCCTGCAATCGGCCCTGGGCCTGCCCCAGGACATTCTCTGCTTTGACCTGAACGCCGCCTGCACCGGCTTTCTCTTTGCCCTGCACACCATGGAGTGCCTGCTGAACAGTTCTCCCCGGAAGTACGGACTGGTGGTGGGGGCCGAAGCCCTCAGCCGTCTCATCGACTGGGAGGACCGGGGCACCTGTATTCTCTTCGGCGATGGTGCCGGAGCCGCGGTAGTGGAGTGCCGGGAGGGCTGGCCCTCATCCCCGGCGGCGCTTGGCTGCCGGGGCGATGACGCCCTGCTGCGGGTGGCCGGTCCCGGCACGGGTGAGCCGCCCCTCATCCATATGGACGGCACCAAGGTCTTCAAATTCGCCGTAGAGACAGTGCCCCAGTGCATGGACCAGGTGCTGCAGAAGGCGGGGCTGTCGGTGGAGGACGTGGATTTCTTCGTATTCCATCAGGCTAACGCCCGCATCATCGACCTGGCGGTGCGGAAGTACCACATTCCGCCGGAGAAGTACTACAAGAACATCGCCGATTACGGCAATACCTCCGCCGCCAGCATCCCCCTGGTCCTCAGCGAGCTGCAGGAGCAGGGAGAGGTGGTCCCCGGCAGCCGGGTGCTGGTGGTGGGCTTCGGCGGCGGCCTCACCTGGGGCGGAATGCTCATTGAGTTTGCATGAAACCGTCCACTGGCAGGAAATGGAAAAATACGTCCTAATTTCCTTTTCGGTTGCACCGAAAAGGAAACAGGGTTCATTCCCGTGCCGCAAAGTGGCACACGTCCCCAAGCCGTCCGCAGGCGGCGCATCCCTCAAATCAAGGAGGACCCATCATTGAAGAAATTACATGAAATTTTAGGGACCGAGTTTCCCATTATCCAGGGCGGCATGGCCAACATCGCCACCGGCGAATTTGCCGCCGCCTGCTCCAATGCCGGTGCCCTGGGCGTCATCGCCACCGGCGGCATGCAGGATTCTGAGCTTCTGCGGACCCAGATCCGCATCTGCAAGTCCCTGACTGACAAGCCCTTCGGCGTCAACCTGATGCTGATGAACCCCTGCGCCGGAGATATGGCCAAGATCATCATTGAAGAGGGCGTCAAGGTGGTCACCACCGGTGCCGGCAGCCCCGGCCAGTACATTCCCGCCTGGAAGGAGGCCGGGGTGAAGGTCCTGCCGGTGGTGGCAGCCTCCATTCTGGCCAAGCGCCTGGTGCGGGCCGGAGCCGACGCCATCATCGCCGAGGGCATGGAGTCCGGCGGCCACGTGGGCGAGATGACCACCATGGCCCTGGTGCCCCAGGTCATCGACGCGGTGGACGTGCCCGTCATCGCCGCCGGCGGCATTGCCGACGGCCGTCAGGTGGCCGCCGCCTTCGCTCTGGGCGCCCGCGGTATCCAGGTGGGCACCTGCCTGCTGGCAAGCGTCGAGTGTCCCATCCACGACAACTACAAGCAGGCCATTCTGAAGGCCAAGGACAGCGACACCACCGTCACCGGCCGCTCCATCGGAGGCCCGGTCCGGGTGCTGAAAAACAAGATGGCCCGGGAATACCTGGCCCTGGAAAAGCGGGGCGCCACCCTGGAGGAGCTGGAACACATCACGCTGGGCGGCCTGCGCCGGGCGGTGTTCGACGGCGACATGGAACGCGGCAGCGTCATGAGCGGTCAGGTGGCCGGTATGCTTCACGAGATCAAGCCCCTGCGGCAGATCTTTGAGGAGCTGTACAACGGCGGCAAGGCCGTTTTAGAGGCAACAGACCGGGAATGGCAGTGAAGATTCGGGGGAAGGCCCTTCCCCTCCCCATCTTGCAGGGCGGCATGGGCGTTGGCATCAGCCTGGACCGTCTGGCAGGCGCTGTGGCCGCCTGCGGCGGCATGGGCACCATCTCCACGGCCCTCAGCGGCTTCATGGAGCCAGACTTTGACCGCCATCCCCAGGAGGCCAACCTGCGGGCCCTGGACCGCCAGGTCCGCCGCGCCAAAGAACTGGCCAAGGGTGCGGGCCTGGTTGCCGTCAATGCCATGGTGGCCACCACCCAGTACGCCGACAGTATCCGGACCGCCCTCCGTGCGGGGGTGGACGCCGTGGTCTGCGGTGCGGGCCTGCCCAAGGACCTGCCCGCCATCGCGGCAGAGGCGTCCGACAGCGACGCCGCCATCGCCCCCATCGTCAGCGGCGGCAGGGCGGCGGGCCTAATCTGCAAACTGTGGGACAGGCACTATGGCCGCCTCCCCGACTTCGTGGTGCTGGAGGGCCCCCAGGCAGGAGGCCATCTGGGCTTCTCCAAAGAAGAGACCCTGGAAGCCCAGGCGGGGCGGTTCAACCCCCTCAGCAATCTGCTCCATGAAGTGCTGGAGGCTCTGGCGCCTTTCAAGGAAAAGTACGGCCGGGACATCCCGGTGTTTGTGGCGGGCGGCGTGAAGGACGGTGCGGAAATGGCCCGCTACATGGACGAGGGAGCCGCCGGGGCCCAGTTCGCCACCCGGTTCATCGCCACGGAGGAATGTGACGCCAGTGACGGCTACAAGCAACGGCTGCTGGATGCAAAGTCCGAGGACATCACCATCGTCCAAAGCCCCGTAGGCATGCCAGGCCGGGCCCTGCGGAGCCCTCTGATCCAGCGGGTGGAGGCGGGCACGCAGCCCAAGCCGGACCGCTGCGTCAACTGTCTGGTCCCCTGCGACTTCAAAAGCACCCCATACTGTATATCTAAGGCCCTCATCGCCGCCCGGAACGGCGACTGGGAAAACGGTCTGTTCTTCTGCGGCGCCAATGCCGGAGAAGTCACCCGCCTCTCCACGGTCCGGGAGCAGATGGACCAGATCATGAAGGAATGGAGAAACGCACAATGAAGCTCGGTTTTCTGTACGCCGGACAGGGCAGCCAGCACCCCGGCATGGGTGCGGACCTGTACGACGCCTTTTCCGCCTTCCGCCAGGTTTTCGACCAGGCGGCGGACTGCGTGGATTTTAATTTGAAGGAGGTCTCCTTCACCGACAGTCAGGGTGTCCCGAACCAGACCCGGTACACCCAGCCCTGTATGGTGGCCTTCGCGGCGGCCCTGACAGCGGTACTGAAAGAGCAAGGCACCACCCCCGCCGTGGCCGCAGGCCTGTCCCTGGGCGAATACTCCGCCCTCCACGCCGCCGGGGTCTTTGACTCCGCCACCGCCGTGAAGCTGGTAGCCTTCCGGGGTAAGGTCATGGAGGAGGCCGCCGCCGGGCGGGAGTCCGCCATGATGGCGGTGCTGAACCTGGACCGTGCGCCTTTGCAGGCCGCCTGTGAGCAGGCGTCGGCCCTGGGCTGCGTGGTCATCGCCAACTACAACTGCCCCGGCCAGCTGGTTATCGGCGGCGAAAAGGCCGCCGTGGAGAAGGCCGCCGCCTTGGCAAATGCGTTACCGTCAACGAGCCCTTCTTCCAGGGTCACTTTCCCCAGAAGCACGTGATGCCCGGCGTTCTGCTGATTGAGGCCATGGCCCAGGTGGGCGGTGTGGCCATTCTCTCCCTGCCGGAGAACCGGGGCAAGCTGGCCTTCCTGGGCCGGGTCCACGACGCCCGCTTCAAGCGCCAGGTGGTCCCCGGCGACGTGGTGGAGATGGAGTGCGTGCTGACCAAGCAGCGGGGCCCCATCGGCGTGGGCACCTGTAAGGCCACCGTCAACGGCGAGGTGGCCGTCATCGCGGAGATCACTTTTGCCATTGGAGCGGAATGACTTGCCGTTTTCCCGCAAACTTGATATACTGTCTTTTATAAAAACGATAACAGCGGGAAAGCAGGCGGAGCGTATGCTGAAGCACGCGTTTTTCAACGTATATACCAAATTTAAGCTACACTTTTATCAGGAGATTTTCCTCCGGTTCCAGAACCGGGAGGCCAGCCTCACCACGGTGGAAACCTTCTGCATGGAGAGCATCCTGGCTCTGGGCAGTCCCACGGTCAACGAGTTTGCCTCCTTTATGCGCATCTCCCCGCCCAACGCGGCCTACAAGGTCAACAGTCTGGTGAAGAAGGGCTACATCAACAAGGTACAGTCCCCGGATGACCACCGGGAATACCACCTGGAGGTCACTCAGAAATACCTGGATTACTACAACATCTCCGCCTCCTACATGGTGGAGGTTATGGACCGCATCGCGGCCCGGTTCTCCCCGGAGGACTGCGCCAAGCTGGAGGAGATGCTGAACATCGTCAACCAGGAGCTGATGCCGGAGGTGGACATTCCGGAGGCCCGGATGCCCGAGCCGCCAAGAAAAGAACAGCAGGCATGAGAACACCGCCCCGAACCCAAACCGGTCCGGGGCGGTGCTTTTTCATGTTGATTGGCAAGCGGCAGGTCAGAACAGTCCCACCGGCAGCTGGATGTCCTCTCTGGGAACCTTGGCCCAGTCAAAGTCCGCCAGCAGCTGTTCCGCACTTCTGGGCTCGGCCGAGGGGTTGAAGCCCGCCACATAGGCCAGCTTGCCCAGAATCTCTGCCGCCGTCATACGGTCCTGCAGATCGTCCAGTCCCGCGTCGGCGTTCCGTTTGGAGAGACGCCGCCCGTCGCTGGTCAGCAGCAGGGGACCGTGGAAGAAGGTGGGCGGCTCCAGGCCCAGCAGGTGATATAGATACAGTTGCCGGGGCGTGGAGTCCAGCAGGTCGCTGCCCCGTACCACCTCCGTGACGCCCATGGCAGCGTCATCCACCACCACGGCCAGCTGATAGGCAAACATGCCGTCGGACCGCCGCAGCAGGAAGTCCCCGCAGTCCCGGGCCAGCTTTTCCCGGTAGGGTCCCATGTGTCCGTCGGTGAAGCTCCATTCCGTATCCGGGACCCGCAGCCGCAAGGCCGGAGCCCGGTCCTTCCTTCTTTCTGCAATTTGCTCCGGCGTCAGATTCCGGCAGGTGCCGGCGTAGATCACCTGTCCGTCCTCCCGGTGGGGGGCGCTGGCAGCGTGGAGCTCCGCCCGGGTGCAGAAGCAGGGATACACCAGGTCCATGTTTTCCAGTTTCTCCAGGGCCTGTTCATACATTGCTGTCCGAAGGCTCTGCTCATAGGGGCCGTCGGGTCCTCCTACGCCCGGACCCTCGTCCCAGGTGAGACCCAGCCATGCAAGGTCCACCGCCATCTGCTCCCCGTATTTCCGGGGGCACCGGGCGGTGTCCAGGTCCTCAATGCGCAACACCACCCGGCCGCCCTTCTGCCGGGCGCTGAGCCAGGCCAGCAGGCTGCACAGGATGTTCCCCAGGTGGATACGCCCGCTTGGGGATGGGGCGAAGCGGCCCACGGTCTGCATTGCACTCTCTCCTCTCGAAGATTTTCTTTTTTGATTATACCAGTCCCGGCCCTGTCCCGCAAGGCTCCCTTTCCAGCCCTGTTTCTCCGGGGCCAGCCAATTCCTGAACCATTTCTTAACAGTCGTCCCACCTGCCGCCGCATACACTGTACCAGAATACCGCCGCTCCCGCACCGTTTGATTTTGAGAAAAGGAGTGTCTGGACTATGAGCAACACGGAAAACCTGCAAAAGCAAGACGGCTTCAAAAGCAAGTGGGGCTTCATCATGGCCTGCATCGGCTCCGCCGTGGGCATGGCCAACATCTGGCGTTTTCCCAACATGGTCTCTACCTACGGCGGCATGACCTTCCTGCTCCCCTATTTCCTCTTTGTCCTTCTTATCGGCTCCTCCGGCGTCATGGAGGAGTTCGCCCTGGGCCGCTGGGCGGGAGCCGGACCCGTGGGCGCCTTCGGCAAATGTACGGAGGAGCGTACCGGAAGCCACAGGCTGGGCGAGGCCGTCGGTGCCCTGCCCATTCTCGGCTCCATGGGGCTGGCTATCGGCTACTCGGTCATCATGGGCTGGATCTTCAAGTACACCGCCATGGCCTTCACCGGAGAGCTGTACGCCATGGGGCAGGATATGTCTGTGATTGGCGGGACCTTTGATGTGGTGGCTGTGGACAACGCCCCCTGGGTCATCGTGGCTGTCATCGTCAGCTTCCTCATTATGTCCCTGGGGGTCGCGGGAGGCATCGAGCTCTCCTGCAAGTTCATGATGCCCATTCTCTTCGGCCTGTTTCTGGCCCTGGCGGTATACGTAGCCTTCCTGCCCGGTGCGGTGGACGGCTATCAGTACATTTTCACCCTGAATCCCGCGGGTCTGGCCAACCCCAAGGTCTGGATCTACGCCTTCGGCCAGGCCTTTTTCTCCCTGTCGGTGGCGGGGAACGGCTCCGTCATCTATGGCTCCTACCTCAGTAAAGATGTGGGCATCCCCGGCTCCGCCCGCAACGTGGCAGTATTCGACACCATCGCCGCCCTGCTGGCCGCCTTCGTCATCATCCCCGCCATGGCCACCACCGGAGAGCAGCTCTCCGCCGGAGGCCCGGGCCTCATGTTCATCTACCTGGTCAACGTGTTCAACGGCATGCCCGGCGGCAGGCTGGTGGGCATCATATTCTTCATCTGCGTGGTATTCGCCGGAGTTTCCTCCATCATCAACCTGTACGAGGCCCCCGTGGCCTTCCTGCAGGAAAAGCTGCATATGAAGCGGGTGCCCGCCGTGGGCATCATCCACGCCATCGGTGTGGTGATCGCCATTCTGATCCAGGCCATCACCTCCCAGTGGATGGACGCCGTCTCCATCTACATCTGCCCCTTCGGAGCCCTGCTGGCGGGCGTCATGTTCTTCTGGGTCCTGAAAAAGGAAACCGCCCTGGACGCCGTCAACCAGGGCAATCCCAAAGCGGTGGGTGGCTGGTTCTATCCCGTGGGCCGGTATCTCTACTGCCCCTTGTGCGTGGTGGCCCTGATCGCCGGCGCCATCTTGGGCGGCATCGGCTGAAAATCTTCATTCAAACGGCCAGCCTTTCGGCTGGCCGTTTTTCTGTCCCGTCCAGGAAAAAGTGTGCAAATTCTCCATAAATTATCTGTACAACCGTGATTTCCCATGCTATAATATAAATTCTGAAATTTACACAAGCGAGGTGTTTGCATATGAGTGAAGACATGCGGACCTTTGGCTACCTTTGCCCCAAATGCGGCAAGACCGTCATGGGTACCCGCTCCGTGTTCGCCCTGGAGGCCTCCAACGCCGAGGTGGAGTGCGACTGCGGCGAGAGCCGCCTGCAGGTGAAATTCGACGGAGAGAAGTACCAGGTCTACGTCCCCTGCGGCCTGTGCGGCGAGACCCACATGGCCCTCTGTCCCCCGGACCGCATTCTCCACGGCGCCACCGCCCTGGGCTGCGCCCGGACCAAGCAGTTTGCCTGCTTCATCGGCGATGAGGGCACGGTGGAGAAAAACCTGCGTGAGCTGGCCATTCTGGCGGAAAAGGAAAAGCAGCAGAAGGACGAGGGCGAGGAGGCCTTCGTGGACAACGTGATCATGTACGAGGTTCTCTCCGAGCTGAAGGATATCGCCGCCCAGCCCCAGGGCATCACCTGTGCCTGCGGCAGCAGCCGGTACGGCATGGAGATCCGCCGCTCCGCCGTGGACCTGGTCTGCCGGGACTGCGGCGCCAAGCTGCGCATCCCCGCCGCCACGGACCGGGACCTGGACGACCTGTGCTGTCACATGAAGCTGGTCATCCCCGGCAAATAAACCGCAATCCCCGGACCGGGCCGCCGCCCGGTCCATTTCACGGAAAGGACCTGATATTGTATGATAACTCTGTTAGCCCGGCTGTTTCTGAAGCCGGACGGAAAATCGGAGGCGGACCTCCGGAAGGCCTACGGCGTCCTCTGCGGCGCGGCGGGTATCGGCCTGAACATTCTGCTGTTCCTGGGCAAATTTTTTGCCGGCACTCTGGCGGGCTCCATCGCCATCACCGCCGACGCCTTCAACAACCTGTCTGACGCCGGCAGCTCCTTCGTCACCATGCTGGGCTTCCAGCTGGCGGGACAAAAGCCCGACTCGGACCACCCCTTCGGCCACGGCCGCATCGAGTACCTGTCCGGTCTCGGTGTGTCCCTGCTGATCCTCCTGATGGGCTTTGAGCTGGCCAAGTCCTCCATTGGGAAGATTCTCCACCCTGAGCCGGTGGAGTTCGACCTGCTGGTGCTGGCAATCCTGGCAGTCTCCATCGCGGTGAAGCTGTATATGTTCTTCTATAACCACCGGCTGGGTAAAAAGCTGAACTCCTCTGCCATGCTGGCCACGGCCATGGACTCTCTCAGTGATACCGTGGCCACCACCGCCGTGCTGATCGCCACCCTGGTGGGCCACTTCTCCGGTCTCATGATCGACGGCTGGGCGGGCATCCTGGTGGCCCTGTTCATCCTGTGGTCCGGCTTCAACGCCGCCAAGGATACCATCAACCCCCTGCTGGGCACGCCGCCCACCCATGAGTTCGTGGAGGAGATCAAGGCTTTGGTGATGGCCCATCCCGCCATCATCGGTATCCACGACCTGATCGTCCACGACTACGGCCCCGGCCGGGTAATGATCTCCCTTCACGCGGAGGTCTCCGCCGCTGGGAACGTATTGGATATCCACGACGAGATCGACAACGTGGAAAAGGAGCTGCAGGAAAAGCTGGGCTGTCACGCTGTCATCCACATGGACCCCATTGTCATCGACGACGGCGTCACCGCGGAAACCCGGAAGCGGGTCCAGGCGTTGGTTCACTGCATCGACGACCAGATCAGCATCCACGATTTCCGCATGGTGGCAGGCCCCACCCACACCAACGTGATCTTCGACGCGGTGGTGCCTTTCGGCTTCCGCCTAACAGACAATGAGGTAGCAGATAAGATCCACGAAGCTGTCCGGGCCCTGGACGGCAACTACTACGCGGTAGTCACCGTGGAGCGGTCCTATACATAATAGAAAGCAACACGGGAAGCACCCTCATGCGTTTCCCGTGTTATTTTTGATCTGGTATAAAACGAATAATGTCTGAAATATCGCAACTCAGCATGTTGCAGAGGTCATTCAACGTGTTCATCGTGATACTGCGATTTTTCCGCAGTGCATCCAAGGTTCCCGTGCTGACCCCGTACTCTTTGATCAGCGTATACTGGGATATGTTCTTCCGTTTCAGCGTCTCCCACAATGGTTCAAACGTAATCATGCCCACACCTACCTTGCATTTAGCATATCCGAAAACGCTGTCTTGAATAATGCCGAATGTTCGGCTATAATAGATATTCAGAAAGGTGTGAGTGGAATGCCAGACTATCAAAAGATGTATCTGCACCTGATGCGGGAGACGGAAAAAGCCATCCGCATTCTGGAAAAAGCACCGCAGGACTGTGAGGAACTGTACCTGCAAGACGATGGCCCGGACCTGTGTATCTTCCCATCTCCCAAGCACTCCGGGCCCGACAACTGATTCCCGGTGCCGCCGCTCATATTTTTGCCGTTTATGGACAACCTATGGAAAATCCATCAAATGAGGTGGCATCCATGAACGACAAGCGCGTCGGCCAGCGGACCATCGCCCTGGCCCATCCTCCCTCCGTCATTTCCTGCTCCAACATCGGCGGCAAATTCGAAGGCCAGGGCCCCCTGGGTACCTACTTTGACGAGACCAGCCAGGACTCCTTCTTCGGGGAAAAGACCTGGGAGAAGGCGGAGTCCGCCATGCAGAAAAAGGTCCTCCAGCGGGCCCTGGACCAGGCGAAGCTGAAGCCCAAGGACCTGGACTATATCTTCGCCGGAGACCTGCTGAACCAGTGCATCGGCTCCTCCTTCGGCCTGCGGGATTTCGGCGTCCCCTTTTACGGTCTGTACGGCGCCTGCTCCACCATGGGAGAGTCCCTGTCCCTGGCGGCGCTCATGATCGACGGCGGTTTTGCCAATAAGTGCGCCGCCATGACCTCCTCCCACTTCTGCACCGCCGAGCGGCAGTATCGGATGCCGGTGCCCTACGGCAGTCAGCGGCCTCCCACGGCCCAGTGGACCGCCACCGCCGCCGGCTGTACCATCCTGGCCGCCGACGGCCCCGGCCCCTACGTCACCCACATCACCTGCGGCAAAATCGTGGACAAGGGCATCACCGATGCCAACAACATGGGCGCGGCGATGGCTCCGGCAGCTTATGATAGCCTGGCCGCCTTCTTCCGGGACACCGGCACGAAGCCTCAGGACTACGACCTGATCGTCACCGGTGACCTGGGGGAGCTGGGTCACGCCATCGTCCGGGACTTCTTCGCCCGGGACGGCATCGACCTGGGCGGCCACTTCCAGGACTGCGGATTGCTGCTGTACGACCGGAAGCGGCAGGATATGCACGCCGGTGCCTCCGGCTGCGGCTGCTCTGCCTCCGTGCTGAATGGCTACCTTCTGACAGAGATGCGCCGGGGCCGGTGGGACCGCATCCTCTTCGCCCCCACCGGCGCCCTGCTGTCCCCCACCTCCAGCTTCCAGGGAGAATCCGTCCCCGGTATCTGTCACGTGGTCTGCCTTTCCAACAAGCGGTAATGTTTTCCGCACAAGCACACTTGTCCGCCGCATTAAATTGCACAAAGGTTTTTTTCGGAGTACTTTCCATTTTAGAAAAGTCTCCGAAATCGCTTTTCCACCCGCTCCGTCAGCGCGAAAACCGTTGACAGAGCGGGTTTTCTCCTCGTATAATCCGAAAGTAGAGAGAGCAAAGGCGCCCCCTCTCGGGTCGTCCGCGCTCATTTTTTGTTTTCAAGTTTTCTGCCACTTTAAATCGATAAAATGCAGGTTTTTCGGGTATCCGACAAATCGTGTGGTTTTGAGGCAAACAGCCAATTATGAACAAAAGTTTACAAATGTGGGATAGGTGATTTTTTTTGAAATATATTGTCTGCTTCAGTGGAGGACATTCATCAGCCATAGCCGCCATAGAAACTGTGCGTAGATACGGAAAACACGACGTCGTGCTATTAAATCACGATATTTCTCCCCATGTAGAACATGAAGATATTAAGCGGTTTAAGCGCGAGGTTGCGGAATACCTTTCCTTGCCGATTACATATGCCAATATGCCCGGCTGGGAAACAACTCCGCCTATTGCAGTGGCAATTAAAAACAAGGGTTTTAAGGCGTACAGAAGTCCGGCGTTTTGCACATCCAGACTGAAAACTGAACCGTTCCACCGCTGGTTGTCCGAAAACGGAGAGCGTGGCGATAATGTGATTTATGGGTTTGACCCAGAGGAAACCGGAAGAATGGAGCGTCGCACGGATATTATGCAAGCCATGGGGTACAAGGCGGTGTTCCCTCTTGCTGACTGGGAACGAACTATTTACGCAACCGAGGAAATCGGCATCATGCGGCCTGTAACATATCAAATATACAAGCACGCAAATTGTATTGGCTGCCTCAAAGCTGGACGCCAGCACTGGTACTGCGTGTACTGCCTCCGCCATGACATATGGGAAGAGGCCAAAGAGGCAGAAGAACAAATCGGATACAGTATCATCAAAGGAGTATATCTAAAGGACCTTGAACCGCAATTTAAGGATATGCGGGACAAACTTGGAATTCCCCCAACGGATAAAACGAGCAGTGCTCGATTTTGGGCTGACGTTCGAAATGCGTTTAGAGATGATGATACGGAGGTTCCATGCGATTGCGCGTTTTGATGGAGACTTTCAAAACTCGTGAGACTTTATAAATTCTGCATTTTTGCAATCGAATTTCTTGAATTCTTCCATCCTGCTGCTGAAAAGTGCAATCTTTCGGAGTGTCTCAAAGTCGTATCCTTTGCCTTGCTTTTCGATTCCCTTGATGATGTTGTTGGAACTCTCCGCAAAGGCGTTTGTGACCCTGTAATCGAAGTAATTCAAGATGTGCTCGCGTCTGGACATGAATGTGTCTCGGAGTGTCAGGAACTCCGGTAACGTGTCTGGGATACTGCTGCACCAACGGTCAAATGCCTCCGCTGCGAAGCCGCGTTCTGGAAGGTCATAAATCTCTCGGAACGTTTCTTTCAGGACGTAGGCTTCCTCCAGCACAGGATATGACTTCATCCATTCAGACACTGGCTGCCGCTGTGGCCAGCGTTGTCACCATGGTCTACACCTGGCTGCGCTACAAGAAGCCCGATGTGGGCATGACCCTCAACGCCGCTCTGGCGGGCCTGGTGGCCATCACCGCAGGCTGCGACATGGTCTCTCCTGCCGGTGCCGCCATCATCGGCATTGCTGCCGGTCTGGTCCTCCCCATCTCCGTCAACTTCTTCGACTCCGTTGTGAAGATTGACGACCCTGTGGGCGCTATCTCCGTGCACGGTGTCTGCGGCGCCATGGGCACCATCCTCACCGGCCTGCTGTCCACCTCCGACGGCCTGCTCTATGGTCACGGCGCCCACTTCTTCCTGGTCCAGTGCCTTGGCGTGGCTGTCACCGCCCTCTGGGCCGCCGTGATGATCACTATCGTGTTCCTCATCATCAAGCACACCATCGGCCTCCGCGTCTCCGCTGAGGAAGAACTGAAGGGCCTGGATATCACCGAACACGGCCTGCCCTCCGCATACGGCGGCTTCGCCTTTGTCTATGACGACACTCCCGCCGACCTGGCGGCCCAGGCCACCGGCACCACTCCCGTCAAGGAAGCCGTTCCCGTGGAGGTGGCTGCCTCTGTGGTGGAGCCCTCCGCTCCCGTGGGCGGCGTAAAGATGACCAAGATCGACATTCTCTGCAAGATGGAGCGGTTCGACGCTCTGAAGCGTGCCATGTTCGATATCGGCATCACCGGCATGACCGCCGTCAACGTCATGGGCTGCGGCGAGCAGCGGGGCAAGACCGAGGGCTATTTCCGAGGCGCCAAGGTGGAAGCCACCATGCTGCCCAGCCTGCAGGTATCCATCGTGGTCAGCAAACTGCCGGTCTCCCTGGTCGTGAACACCGCCCGCAAGGTCCTCTATACCGGCAACATCGGCGACGGCAAGATCTTTATCTCCAACGTGGAGAACGTCATCAAGGTCCGCACCGGCGAGCAGGGCTACGACGCTCTTCAGGACGAGGCCCAGTAATCCCGCTTTTCCCTTGCTCCCTTCTTCCGAGGGAGGTCCGCTTCGGCGGGCCTCCCTCGCTTCTTTGCATACAATTTCCGTTCCCGGGACATACTGACCTCAGAAATTGTTTCCGGGAGGGTTCCTCATGGACTATCTCAACGCGTTCCTCTGCGGCGGTATTCTCTGCGCCATCGGCCAGATCCTGATTGACAAGACCAAGTTGACCCCTGCCCGCATCCTGACGGGCTATGTGGTGGCGGGCGTCCTCCTCAGCGCCCTGGGCCTCTATCAGCCCATCGCCGACTGGGGCGGCGCCGGGGCCACGGTGCCCCTAACGGGCTTCGGCCACGCCCTGGCCAAGGGCGTATCGAAGGCCATTGCGGAGAAGGGCTGGCTGGGCGTCCTCACCGGCGGTCTTACCGCCACGGCAGGCGGTATTACGGCTGCCGTGGTATTTGGCGTCATCATGGCGCTTCTTTTCAAGCCCGGTGACAAACGTTAACACAAAAGCGGATGGAGGCTCCATCCGCTTTTGTCATTGTTTTGTTGTTTTCTTTCCAAAGCTGACCTGTTATACTGGATATAACAGAAAAAACAACTGGAAAGGACTTATGATGATGCACCGCTTTACCGCTTTGTTTCTGGTCTGCCTGATGCTGCTTTCTCTGACCGCCTGCGGCTCCGCTCCCGCGCCCGGGTCCGACGGTCCCTCCCAGCCGGAGGCTCCTGCCCAAGCTGAAACACCGGAGACTGACGCTCCCGCCGAACCTGAACCGGAACCTGAGCCGGAACCGGAGCCCTACACCATCCTGGACCCCACCGTTCAGCCCAAGGGCGGCGTCCGGAACGGCGTGACCTACGTTCCTTACGACGGCGTGGTGGAGCACCTGTTCTTCCATCCCGTGGTGGCCTACCCGGAGCTGGCCTTTGACGGGGACTACAAGTCCGACGGTATCGATGACTGGATGGTCACTGCCGGCGAGTACCTGAAAATTCTCCAGAGCGTCTACGAAAAGGGCTACGTCCTGGTGGACATTGCGGACTGCTGGAGTGAGCAGACCAATGAGGCCGGGGAGACCCGCATGGTGAAAAACACCCTGTATCTCCCCGAGGGCAAAAAGCCCCTGATTCTCTCCTACGACGATGTGAATTACTATGAGTACATGCTGACCAATGGTTTCACATATAAATTGATCATCGGTAACGACGGCAAGCTCTGGTCCTGGGGTCTGGACCCCCAGGGCAAGGAGGTCATCAGCCGGGACCTTGACGCCGTCACCATTCTGGACAAATTCGTGGAGGAGCACCCGGACTTCTCCCCCTTCGGCGCCAAGGGCTGCCTGAGCCTGACGGGCTACGAGGGCATCCTGGGCTACCGCACCCAGACAGACCGGGAGAACTGGACGCCGGAGCGGGAGGCCAACCGCCAGAAGGAAATTGAAGCCGTGAAGCCCATCGTGGCGGAGCTGAAACGCACCGGCTGGACCTTCGGCAGCCACACCTGGGGCCACATCAGCCTGAACACCCGCACCTATGAGACCGTCACCGCCGATATGCAGAAGTGGTTTGATGAGGTTGGTTCCCTGGTAGGCGAGACCCCCGTCCTGTTCTATCCCTTCGGCGGCCGCCTGGACGGCGACGACGTGAAGCAGTCCGGCCCCGCTTTCCAGTGGATGCAGCAGCATGGCTTCCGCATCTTCTGCTCCGTGGGCATCAACTCCTGGTCCAAGTGCAAGAGTGACATCAGCGCCGTGATCTGTGACCGCCTCCACCCCGACGGCACTACGCTCCGGGGCAGCGACAAGGTTCTCAGTTGGTACAGCCAGTTCTACGACGCCCGGGATATCATCGACCTGGATGTGCGCCCTGACCGTGGCGTGAAGTGGACACCTAAGGACTGACCTTTTTGGAAACATTCAAATCAGGAGGTAGTGTTATGCGCAGCAGCTCAAGGATCGTTCCCGCCGCTCTTCTTCTGCTCTGCACTGTTTTATGCCTTGTATGGGCCTCATCCCACCAACCCCAAGGTGTTCCTACACTGGAAACCCTGGAATTGCTCAGTGAGGAAAACGCCGTTGCCGCTCTCTCCGGTTATACCCGGCGTGATCTTCTGAATGCCTGGGGCGAACCCCAAAGCACTATGGCCGCCTTCTCTATCCTGCATGTGGACCTCTATGACGCACCCACCCGCGGCGGTTGGATTGGAATTCTCTACGACACCCACGGTTTGCATGAGAAAACGCCAGAGTCGCTGGCTGCCCTGCCTGTGTGCCGTGTGGATCTTCAACTGAGTTCTTTGAATGAACTTGTCGAGAAAGGAGCATCCTGATGAGTCTTGATGAATTGAAGGCCGCAGCCGTTTCCATGCTGGACCGGGCCTACTGTCCCTATTCCCACTTCGCCGTAGGCGCCGCTCTGGAGTGTGCCGACGGCACCGTGTTCACCGGCTGCAACATTGAAAACGCCGCTTTTTCCCCCACCATCTGCGCCGAGCGCACCGCTGTGGCCAAGGCCGTCAGCGAAGGTCACACCGATTTCGTGCGCATCGTGATCGCCGGACGGAGTGCGGACTTCTGTGTCCCCTGCGGCGTCTGCCGCCAGGTGCTGCGGGAGTTTGCCCCCAATATTGAGATCATCTGCCTCAACGGCAAAGGCGAGGAACAGGTTTTCGCCTTGCCTGAATTGCTCCCCCACAGCTTCGGTCCTGAGTTTCTGGCATGAGACTGACGGTGGAAGAGGCAGCGGCCCGCATCGCTGCCGCGCCGGGGCACGACCTGTGCGTCCTGCGCATTGAGGAGGGAGACTTCGGCTGCGAGGAGCACCGGGACCTGACACCGTTATGGCTGCTGTGCCAGCGGGCCGATGGCACCAGGTTCTCTCTGGACATTCCCGAAACACGGGTAGACGCCCTGGGGCTCACCGAGGGCTGCACCTGCCGGGAGGAGGACCTGCATGGTTGACCGCGGAATGCTCTGGGTGCTGGCTGACAACAACACCCTCATTGACCGCTACTTTCTGGGAGAGCCCGCCGCCAGCTACTACCTGGAATTCGATGGTCTCCGCCTCCTGTTGGACACCGGCTATTCCGACGTGTTCCTGCGAAACGCGGAGCAGCTTGGCATCGACCTGGGCCGCCTGACTCACATCGTCCTCTCCCACGGCCACAACGATCACACCAACGGCCTGTGGCCCCTGGCGGAACGGTATGATCTGACCGGCATTCCCCTCATCACTCATCCCCGGTGCCTGCTGCCCCGGTGGTATGAGGAGGAGTACATCGGTCCGCCGGACCAGGGCATCCTGCCTCCCGGCTGTAATCACTATCCCAACGCCGAGCCCCTCTGGCTGTCGGAACACTGCGTTTTCTTGGGCGAGATTCCCGTGACCCACGACTTTGAACAGCGGCGGCCCCTGGGCCGCATCCTGCTGGACGGGCAGGAGCAGCCCGACTTGCTGACGGACGACACCGCCCTGGCCTGCAAGACCCCGGAGGGCCTCTTCATTGTCACCGGCTGCTCCCACAGCGGCATCTGTAATATCGTCTCCCACGCACAGGAAATCTGCGGGGAAAAACGCATTGCCGGCATCATCGGCGGGTTCCACCTGCCCCGAGCCAACAGCCGTGTGCAGAAAACCGCCGCCTTTTTGAAGTCCCTGGATCCAGGTGCTCTCTATCCCTGCCACTGCGTATCCCTGGCCGCCAAAATAGAGTTGGCAAAGATCCTGCCCGTCCAAGAGGTGGGTTCTGGTATGTGCATCGAGTTCTGAGTGATTCACAGATAAAACGGCACCGGAAAGTCCGGTGCCGTTTCCTTATACCAGCTTTTCAAAATAGAAGAAGGTCTCGTCCTCGCCGTTTTTCCGCATACAGGAGGACAGCATCTTGTAGGACGCCCCATTTTCCTTATAGCACTTTGCCACAATGCGGCTCAGGTGCAGTTGGTACAGACCCCAGTCGGCCGCGGCGGTAAAAGCTTCCGTGCCGTAGCCGTGGCCTGCGTATGCCTTGTCAATGCGGCAGCCCAGCTCCGCGCTGCCCCGACAGTCGAAGCGGTACAGCACCGCCTCGCCGATGAGCTTTCCATCCAGCCGCACGGCGAAGTTCACCGCCTGGCGGTTTTCAAAATCACTCTGTGCCACGTTAAAGAAACTGCGCTCCTCCACAGGGCCTCCCAGGCCACCCACGTCATCATAGCCCCACCAGCGGTTCCGCTCCCCGTCCAGCACCAGGGCGTTATAGGCGGGGATGTCCGCCTCCGTCAGGGCTGATAGGGTGAGCCGCTCCGTTTTCAGGTCCGGAATGGCCTCCACATGGCGCATAAGCTCATTCTCAGGCTCAAAGCAGTACTTGGCGCCCATTTTAGCGGGACCATACTGTAGCTTGGAGGTCCGCAGGCCCCGGTCCGCCGCGTCGTCCTCCCGGTTGATCCACTGGCAGCCCTCACCGAACTGGTCGGCAAAGGCCTGGACCATGGCGGGATACACGCCGGTGTAGGAGTACAGGGCCTTTTCGATATGGATGATGAGGGTCTCGCCGCACTTTTCCGCCAGAGCCAGAGCCACCAGCTTCTCCCCGTTGAACATACCGCCCCCGATGAACCAGCTCTTGTCCACCATCCGCAGCATCTTCTTGGCCAGCTCCAGCTCGTCCCGGGCCTTGGCGTTGTCTCCCTTGGGGAACTCTGCCTCATAGTCCCGCCAGAACTGCTCGATGGCTGCGCTGTCCGCCGCCGTCAGACGCCGCAGCTCCGCCTCCGGGCACAGAGCCCGAAACTTCTTGATGTGGTTCCGCTGACCGGAATACCGCCGCCCCGCAAAGAGCTGCAGGTCCTGCCGGTAATAGAGATAGTCCTGCCAGGTGCGGAAGTTGCTGACCTGCACATAGGGGTAGCGGGTCATGAGCCGAACCGCCTTGCACTCCGGCACCACGGAGATCATAGGCCGCACACCCTGCTCCAGGCAGTAGGTCTCGATGGCCTCCAGAGCGGCGTCCTCGTCTCCCTCGGGCCCCGGCACGGGATAGTCGAACATCCAGTGCCCGTGGTGCTCATTCCGCACCACCAGGCAGCCGGCCACCTCTTCCCAGGCCGCATGCAGCACGGGCCTCCACATGAGCTTGGTGCCCACGGAGTATTCACATAGGCCGTAGTCACAGTTCTGATAGTATTTCCGCAGCTTTCCGCCGTCCTGCTTGGTCACCGCTTTGAATTGAAGCATAATATCCATCCTTTTGTTGGAATTTGCAAATTTTATTAAAACTTCCGGTCATATTTCGTCAAAACACATTATTTCACTTGACGTATTCCTGACCATGTAGTATTCTATATGCATATTTTTAATATCGTATATGAGTTTTTTTAATGAGAGAGGAGAACACATTATGGAACAGAACAGAGGTTCCTGGGGAAGCAACATCGGCTTCCTGCTGGCAGCCATCGGCTCCGCCGTGGGTCTGGGCAACATCTGGGGCTTCCCCTATAAGATGGGCAAGTCCGGCGGCTTTACCTTCCTGCTGATCTACCTGCTGCTGGCGGTATTCGTGGGCTTCATCATTATGATGGGCGAGCTGTCCCTGGGCCGCAAGACTGGAAAGGGCACCGTGGGCGCCTACCGCTCCCTGTCCAAACGGTTCAAATGGATCGGCTGGCTGGCGGTCTTTTCTCCCTTCGTCATTATGAGCTTTTACTCCGTTCTGGGTGGCTACTGCATTGAGTACATGTCCCTGAATCTCAGCAACCTGGCCTTTGCCGGTGCGGAGATCAAAACCGGTGCTGACCTGTTTGGCGCTATGCTGACCAATCCCTTTGGCTGCGTCATGTTCACCCTGCTGTTTCTGGTGATCTGCTACCTTATCAACCGCGGCGGCGTCTCCGGCGGCATTGAAAAATTCAACAAAGTGGGAATGCCCGCCCTGTTCGTCATGCTGGTCATCATCATTATCCGCTCCCTGACGCTGCCCGGGGCCATGGAAGGCCTGAAGTTCATGTTCGTCCCCGGATACGCCGTGAAGGCTGGTTTCATTAAGGAAGCTCCCAAATTCGCTACGGTGCTGGCCACCGCCGGCGGCCAGATGTTCTTCTCCCTGTCCCTGGCTATGGGCGCCATGATCACCTATGGCTCCTACCTCAGCAAGCAGGAAGACCTGGTGAAGAACTCCGCCATCATCGTGATTGCCGACACCATCGTGGCTACCATGGCGGGTATCGCCGTGATCCCCGCCGCCGTGGCCAACGGCATCGCCCAGATCAACGCGGGTGCCACCGTCATCGACGCCGTCACGGGGCTGGAAAGGGCCATGACCTTCGCCGACATCAAGCTGGGCGGCCCCAGCCTGCTGTTCGTCACCCTGCAGGACGTGTTCCAGGCCATGGGCACCGTGGGGCCCCTCTTCGGCGTCATCTTCTACCTGCTGGTGCTGATCGCCGCCATCTCCTCCGCCATCTCCCTGATTGAAGTGGTGGTCACCTACTTCATGGACCGGGCGGCGGAAAAGGGCAAGCAGGGCAACCGGCCCAAGGTCGTTCTCTGGGTGTGCCTGGCCATTCTGGTGGAAGCCACTGTCGTGGCACTGGACGGCTTGGGCACAAACGTTCTGAACATCTGGGTCCCCCTGCAGAACAGTTTCGGCGTCATCGGTGAGTTCAACGACTGCTGGCTTGACTTCATGGATACCCTGTCCGAGGGCATCGCCATGCCTTTGGGCGCCCTGCTGATGAGCCTGATGGTGGGCTGGGAGATCAAGCCCAAAACACTGCTGGACGAAATCCATCAGGGCAGCGCTGCCAAGATCGACGGCTTCTTCAGTTTCTGCATGAAGTTCATTGTCCCTCTGGGCATGCTTCTGATCCTGGTGGGGCAGGTGGATACCTTCTTCCATCTGGGCATCTTCTGATAATATCTTTTCCCTGGCCGGGACCGCGGATGCGGTCCCGGCCTTTTTCAGGTTTTCCTGAAGTCTATCACATATTCCCGCAAGTTTCCGTTGTTTATACAACAATTTCCAATAAAGCGGAAGCCTTGGTTCACAAAAAGGTCCGGGCCATTCGGCCCGGACCTTTTTCATCCAGGGACAACCTGCTCCCTTTGGAATCAGTTCATCTGCTTCCGGCGGGAGAGGTTCATGGTGCCGTCCTGCATATTGTTCAGGGAATCCAGGCTCTTGCCGGTGCCCAGGGCCACGCAGGAGATGGCGTCCTCCGCGATGACGGTCTGGATGCCGGTACGGGCGGCCACCAGCTTGTCGAAGCCGGACACCAGGCTGCCGCCGCCGGTCATGACAATGCCGTTGGTGGAGATATCCGCCACCAGCTCGGGGGGCGTCCGCTCCAACACGGAGTGGATGGCCTCCATAATGCGCTCCACAGGCTCCTCGAAGGCATCCATCATCTCGGTGGAGCTGACGGTGACCACCTTGGGCAGGCCGGTCAGCAGGCAGCGGCCCTTCACGTCCATGGTCTCCTCCTCATCCTTGGGGAACACGCAGCCGATCTGCTTTTTCATCTCCTCGGCGGTGCGCTCGCCCACCAGCAGGTTGTGCGTCCGGCGCATATACTTCACCACAGCTTCGTTGAGCTGGTCGCCGGCGATCTTGATGGAGGCACTCTCCACCACACCGCTGAGGGAGATCACAGCGATATCGGCGGTACCGCCGCCGATATCGACGACCATGTGGCCGTCGGGCTTGGCGATGTCGATGCCGGCGCCGATAGCGGCAGCCACGGGCTCCTCGATCAGGAACACCTTCCGGGCACCCGCCTGGATGCCGGCGTCGATAACGGCACGCTCCTCAACCTCAGTGATGCCGGAGGGCACACAGATGATGACCCGGGGCTTGAAGAAGGAGAAGCCGGCCACCTTGTGGATGAACTCCTTCAGCATCCGCTCCGTCATGTCGTAGTCGGAGAT
>CAMFAL010000028.1 GCA_945948185.1 uncultured Clostridia bacterium
GCCACAGGGCGTAGGACTGGAACACCAGGTTCAGTCCGCGCTTGCTGGGCTCGGCATAGTAGGCCAGGTCGGCGTTGATCATCTCCACACCGTCGATGGTCATGATACCGTTCTGGGGCTTTTCCAGACCGGAGACCACACGCAGAGTAGTGGTCTTGCCGCAGCCGGAGGGGCCCAGCAGGGTCATGAAGTCGCCATCCTCGATGGTTAGGTTAATGTCCCGCAGCACGTGGTTGCTGCCGTAAAATTTATCAATATGCTTTAATTCAATACGACTCATATCATTCTTTCCTTTCTGTCAAGTACCTAAAGCTCCGGAAATTACCAGCTCTTGCTGATATCTGCGCCGCCGATCTTGTTGGCCGCGATGTAGCAGAGCAGGATGTAGAACAGCACGACCACGGAGATGGCGTCGGACATCTGGTTGTAGCCCTCCTGAGAGTAGGTGAAGGCCAGGTAGGACAGGGTCCGGGTGGTGGGAGTCATCATGATGATGATCAGGTCCAACTCCTTGGCAATGGAGATGAACACCAGCATGAAGCCGGAGATAAAGCCGTTCTTTGCCAGAGGGATGATAATGGAGGTCATCCGCTTCCAGAAGCTGGCGCCGGCAATGTCGGCGGCTTCTTCCAGTTCCACACTGATGGACAGCATGTTGGCGGTACCAGACCGGCTGGCAAATGGGAAGTGCTTGACCACAGAGGTCAGAATGATCAGAGTAAAGGTTCCGTACAGGGAGGGGATCAGGCCGCCCAGATGGGGACGGGAGAACATGGAGAAGTACATGGTGGAGAACGCCACACCGCTCATCAGGTAGGGCACAAACACCAGCTGCTCAGTCAGGTTGCCGTACCACTTGCCGCGGCCGCGGGAGCTGATGTAGCCCAGGAACTGGCCGCAGAACGCAGTCAGGATGGATGCGATCAGGGACAGCCGGACGGTGTTCCACAGAGCACTCCAGAACTCGTCATGGCGGAAGATACCGGGGTAGTTGGTGTACTTCACCGCGGCATCCGTGGTACCGATCCAGTTGTACAGAGTCAGGTTCTCGGGACCGTAACCGGCGCCAGTGGTGATCTGGAAGGTCTCCATGACCAGTACGAAGAAGGGCATCACCATGGCCAGGAACAGGAACACGAACAGGAAGGCCATCATGGGCTTCTTGGCGGCGCCCAGAGGCATCAGGGTGCTGCGGCCGCCCTTGCCGCCAACGGTGGCATAGGACTTGCGGACGCCGATGATGCGCTGGTTGCTCATCAGGATCAGAGCGGCCATGCCCACCAGGACAATACTCATTGCGTAACCAACGCCGCGGGGGCCCTGGTCGATGAACACGCGCATTTTGGTAGCCAGGGTGTAGTAGCCGATACGGTTGCCCAGGTTTGCTGCAACACCATAAGTACCGATGGACTTGGAAATGGTCATGACCAGTGCGGAAAGCACGGAGGGCATGATCAGGGGCAGGGTAATGTGACGCAGGATCTGGGCCTTGTTAGCGCCCTGGATCTCGCCCATCTCCTCCAGCTCGGAGTTGATGGAACGGAGTGCGCCGGACACCTGGATGTAGGAGAATGCGTAGTAGTGCATGGACATGCACAGGACGATGGCGATGGGGCCGTAGGCCAGCCAGTCAGGAACCGGGATGCCCAAGCCGCACAGGAAGCCATTGGCGCCGCTGGTGGAGTTGCGGAACACTGCCAGCCAAGCCAGGGCCTTGGTCCAGGAAGGAATCATGTAAGGCACGGTAACCAGCAGGCCCAGCACCTTCTTGCCGGGGATGTCGGTACGGATCATCAGCCAGGCCAGGACGGAACCCAGAGGGACGGAGATCAGGGTGGTCATGGCACCGCAGAACAGGGAGTTCAGCAGGGGCTCCCACAGCACAGCCTTGCTCATGTTGCTGGCAAGCATATATTTCCAATAGTAAAGGGTAAAGTCGCCCACCGACGCACCGGGGTTGCGCCGCAGCTCGGACTGAGCCAGCGTAAAGGTGGACTTCACCATGGTCAGCAGAGGAATCACGATCAAACAGAACAACACGATCAAGCTGACCAGCACGATCATATTGAACGGGTTCTTGACCACGTTCAAGATCTGATTTTTTAGCCGTGTCTTATTAAACGGACGGCGTTCTTTCTTCCTTTTCAAAACTGCGCTCCTTTCTTAAATGCGGGTCTTGCAAAAGTCACCGCAGCCGCCGTGGGATACTTCGGCCGCCGCGGGTATTTTTTTCACCTTTCATCCCTGCCTTTCGACGAACACGTTTCCGCAATCTGATCTTGCCCCAATTATAGCAAAGTTGTAAAAAGTAGTCAATTCATTCGCCGCACAAAGTCGCTATTTTGACGTTTTATATATAGTTTCCAGGCATCAAATGAGCATATTTCACAAGTAATTTTTTGTTTTTCGAGACTTTTCGGAAACAATTTTCGTATTTGTCGCAAATGTTTTCGAAGTATTTGCAGGGCATTTTCATTCCGCAATGCTTTCTATGTTACAAAACTAACCTGCCTCTCCGCCACCCGGGTCATATCAAATCTATGTAAAAGTTTTGCGAAACAGTTCTTCGGACCTTCCCTGTCCGCTGCGCTTCTCTTTTTCATAGTTCTTTTCCATTTTAAGCGCAAACGTTTTCTGATATGCATCTGAAATCACGTTCCTAATCGTTTGCTATAATTCATATTTTTTTTGCATTTTTTTGTATATTATTTCCGAAAATGTGATAAAAATATAAAACGGTTGACAAATGTGTGCCCTTTGATATATATTTTTTACGAAAACATTTGCGTTTTGTTTTCCAATCTATGAAAACAGAAGCTCTCTGAGAAGGAGGAGGACTGAGATGCACAAAATTGAAACGCATCTGCACACCAAGCACGTCAGCAAGTGTGGTTGGCTGACCGCCGAAGAGCTGATCGCCGGCTACAAGGCCGCTGGATATGACGCCATCGTGGTGACTGACCACTACAACCGCACCACCTTTGAATACCTGGGAATTGACACGCGGGCCCCCGGCGACAAGGTAGGTGCTTTCCTGGAGGGCTACCGCCGCATGGCTGAGCTGGGCGAGCGGGAAGGCATTCGCGTATTCAAGGGCGCTGAGCTCCGCTTTGACGAAAGTGAGAACGACTACCTGCTCTACGGCTACGCTGACGACCTGCTGACGGATCCGGAAGAGCTGTTCCGTATGGGTATCGCCGCCTTCTCCCCCATCGCCCGCGGTCAGGGCGCCCTGTTGGTGCAGGCCCATCCCTATCGCAAAAAGTGCACTCCCGCCATCGCCTGTTATCTGGACGGCGTGGAGGTGCGGAATCAGAATCCCCGCCACGCCAACTTCAATGAGCGGGCGGAGGAATACGCCGAGCAGTACGGCCTGCTGGGTCTGGCCGGCTCCGACTGCCACCGGACCGAGGACATTGCTACCACCGGCATTCTGTCCGCAGAGCTTCCCGGCGACTCCTTCGGCATGGCCCGGCTGATCCGTTCCCGCCACTACACTTTGATTGGTGATTAAGCCTTTTCTCCACATACTCCCCCGTAGGTTCACACCCGGAGCGTTGAATGCCGCTCCGGGTGTGAACTTTTTGTATACAAATCAAATTTCAACTGTCAATTGTCGAAAAATGAGGTATACTAGCACTGTAAAACATCACTATGGGAGGATATGGATATGAAAGCCGACAAACTGCTTCAGGAAGCCGAGCAAATTCGGGACCACGTTTTGCGAGAGCGGCGTACCCTGCATCAGATGCCCGGTACCGGCTTCAACATCAGCGACACCTTGGCCTTCGTCCGGCAGGAGCTGACGGAGATGGGTCTCCAGCCGACAGACTGCGGTCGGGCCGGCCTTGTGGCCCTGGTAGGCGGGAAGCGGCCCGGCAAGGTATTTCTGCTACGGGCGGACATGGACGCCCTGCCCATCCGTGAGGAGGCAGACGTGGACTTTGCCTCCCATAACGGCAGGATGCACGCCTGCGGCCACGACCTGCACACCGCCATGCTGCTGGGGGCTGCCCGACTGCTGAAAGCCCATGAGGACGAGATCGACGGTACGGTGAAGCTGATGTTCCAGCCCGCCGAAGAAATTTTCGAGGGCTCCCACGACATGATCGAAGCGGGCCTTCTGGAAAACCCGAAGGTGGATGCTGCCCTGATGATCCACGTCATGGCGGGAATGCCCTTTCCCGCCGGGACCGTGGTGGTCTCCGCCCCCGGCATCAGCGCCCCGGCGGCAGACTATTTCGAGATCAAAGTCCAGGGCAAGGGCTGCCACGGCTCCATGCCCAACACCGGCGTGGATCCCCTGACCGCCGCCGCACACATTCTCATTGCCCTCCAGGAACTCCACTCCCGGGAGCTGGCCATGGGCGACCGGGCCGTGCTGACCATCGGCACTATGAACGCCGGCACTGCCGCCAACGTCATCCCGGACACCGCCGTCATGGGCGGCAGTCTCCGCACCTTTGATGAGGAGACCCGGGCCTTTCTGAAGCAGCGGATGACGGAGATCGCTCAATGTACCGCCAGGGCCTTCCGGGCAGAGGCAGATATCACCTTCGGCAGCGGCTGCCCCACCCTGGTCAACGACAAGGAGCTGTCTATTTGCTGCGGGCAGTATATGAAGGAGCTGCTGGGCCAGGGCAAAGCCTTTTCTGTCGCGGAACTGAACGCCATGGGCGGCGGCAGTTCCTCCAAGACCGCCGGGTCTGAGGACTTTGCCTACGTCAGCCAGGAGGTACCCTCCCTCATGCTGGCCCTGGCCGCCGGACAGCCGGAGAAGGGCTATTGCTATCCCCAGCACCACCCCATGGCAAAATTCGACGAGAGTGTTCTCCCCGGCGGCAGCGCTGTCTACGCCTGGGCAGCCCTCCGCTGGCTTCAGGACCACAAGGCGTGATCTCCATAAAATAAGACGCAGAGGAAACTCTGCGTCTTATTTTTATGTACTTTTGGGAAAAATCAGCGTAAATCTGCTGCCCTTTTCCGGCTCGCTCTCCAGCTCCACCCGGGCACCCAGATAGGCGGCGCCATGCTTGACGATAGAGAGCCCCAGGCCTGTTCCGCCGCTGGAATGACTCTTGTCCACCCGGTAGAACCGCTCGAACACCCTTGCCTGAGCCTCCCTGGGAATGCCGATGCCGGTGTCCGTCACTGTGACTCGCTCCCCTTCCCCGCCGGATGACAACGTCACGGTAACGCTGCCGCCGGGGCAGTTATAGGCCACAGCGTTGTCGCAGAGGTTATAGATGATCTCCTCTACAATCTGGGGCACACCACGAACCGGGCCGCAGTCCCCTTCCTGAGACAGGGACACCTGCTTCCGCTCCGCCGCCAGGGCCAGCTGCCCCAGTACCCCTTCCGCCACAGTGCGGAGGGACACGGTCTCCCATTGGCCCGCGGGGCCTCCCTCATCCAGCCGGGACAGCTTGATAATATCATTCACCAGACCGATGAGCCGCTGGGCCTCCCGGTGAATATTGCCGGCGAAGTGACTCACGTCCTCTGGCCGTACCAGTCCGTTTTCCATGATCTCCGCCGTCCCCAGAATGGAGGTCAGGGGCGTTTTCAGCTCGTGAGACACATTGGCGGTGAACTCCCGCCGCAGGGTCTCCCGCCGTTCCTTCTCCGTCACATCCATCAGGATCAGCACCGCCCCGGTGAGGGCGCCGTCCTGCTCCACCGGGTTTGCAAACACCCGGCAGCAGGTGTCTCCCCGCTCCAGCAGTTCCTCGCAGCGGTGGCCGGCCAGGGCCTCCTCCACGCAGCGGCGAAAGCCGCCTTCCCGGTTCAGTTCCAGCACGCTGGCCTCCTCCGCTGGTTCGCCAGCCCCCAGCAGCCGCAGAGCGGCCTCATTATGGGACAGCACCCGGGTCTCCCGGTCGATGACCAGCAAACCCTCGCTCATGTGGCTGGTGATGGCATGGAACTCTTCCTGCCGCTGGCGGAGGGTGTCCACCTGCCGCCGGATCTCCCGGTTCTGGCTGCGGATGCGGCCCACCAGGGGCGCCAGCTCCTCATAGGCCAGTTCCTCTCCAGGGTCGGTGAGGTCGATGGCGTTGATGGGTTCCACCAGCCGGGCGGACAGTCTCTCCGCCAGCCACAATGCCAGGCAGAAGGCCAGCACCATTACCAGTGTCACCGGCTGCAGAGCCTGGATCACCAGCATCCACACGGAATACTGAGTCTCCGCCAGCCGCAGCACGGAACCGTCCGACAGCCGCAGGGCGTAATAGACGGTCTTTTGTGCCAGGGTGGTAGACTGGCGCACCGCCGTGCCGTGGCCCAGCAGCATGGCCTCCCGGATCTCCTCCCGGTCAGCGTGCTCCTCCATGGCAGCGGGATCCTCCCGGTTGTCGTACAACACCGTGCCGTCCCGGTCCACCCAGGTGATGCGGCTGCCCCGGAAGCCGCTGCTCTCCAGATAGGCCATTCCTTCATTCTCAATACCCCGGGCGATGTAGGCGGTGCTTTGAGCCAGTTCCTCCAGGACCCGGTCCTGGAAATAGCCGTGGAGCACTCCCACGATCAGCACCAGGCTGGCCAGCAGCACCGACAGCGCCACTGTCAAAATGGCGTGGAATATCTGCTTTTTCATGGTTCTCCTCAGCTTTCCCGGCCGATCTTATAGCCATAGCCCCGGACTGTCTCGATACAGGCTCCAGCCTCCCCCAGCTTCTGCCGGAGGGTCCGGACGTGGACATCCACCGTGCGGCTCTCTCCGGTAAAGGCGTAGCCCCACACGTCCTCGATGAGCCGCTCCCGGGACAGGACTTTGCCTTTGTTTTTCAGCAGCAGACACAGCAACTCGAACTCCTTCTGGGTCAGGGCTACTTCCTGATCCCCCACCAGCACCGTATGGCTGCCAGGGTCTACCGTCAGCTGACCGCAGCGGTACAGGGTGTCACCCCGCTCTGTCCGCCGCAGCAGAGCCCGAATGCGGGACAGAAGTTCCATCATGCCAAAGGGCTTGGTTACGTAGTCATCAGCCCCGGCATCCAGACCCAGCACCTTATCGTACTCGGTGCCCTTGGCCGTCAGCATAATGATAGGCAGCCGGGCGGTATGTGCAGAAGCCCGGAGCTTTTTCAGCATTGAGATGCCGTCCTCCTCCGGCAGCATGATATCCAGCAGTACCAGGGAAGGCGTTTGCTCTTCCATGGCCTCCCAGAAGGCAGAGGGCCGGGCAAAGCCCCGGGCCTCCATGCCCTGGCTGCCCAGGGTGTAGATGACAAGGTCACGGATGCTGTCATCGTCTTCCAGTAAGTAGATCATAATTGCCTCCTATGTGTCCCCTGACAGGGGACGAGAGATGCATCCTCCATTTTCTTTTCAGGTACGCCGAAAAGAAATAGGGGGGCATTTCCCGCGCCGCATAGCGGCGCATCCCTCGTCCCCGCCCCGGGGGCAGGCCAGCGCACCTCAAATGAGCTGCTGCTCGTTGATCATCAATTTGAATTGCAGTCCCAACTTCTCCGCCGCCTTGCGGCACAGCAGCATCCGCCCCATGAAGATCTCGAAGTAGTCCATGACGGAGCCGTATTTCGTATCCACGGACAGCTTCAGCTTGATCAGCGTATGCTCGCCGTTGATCTTCAGCTGGGACTCCTTCACCGAGTAGTTCACCCGGTCGTGGATGTCAAAGGTTGATGGGTCCTGGTTCCGGACACGGCTGCGGCGGACATCGGACTTGTCTGCCAGGATCAGGGCCGCCGCCACGGCATTCACCGGCTGGCCGGTGCCCTCGTCGTGGTTGCCGATGGCGGTAACGATGGTGGCAATCTCCTCCGGGTCGCAGTCCAGGTTATCCAGGATGCGGAACGCCATAACAGCGCCGGACTGGGAATGGTCGATTCGGTTTACCAGATTCCCGATGTCATGAAGGAATCCGGCGATCTTCGCCAACTCCACCGTCCGCTCCGGATAGCCCAGTGTCCGCAGAATATATCCAGCGTTCTCCGCCACCACGGTAACATGGGCAAAGCTGTGCTCCGTGAAGCCCAGGGCAATGAGGGATTCATCCGCCCGCTGGATATAGGTGCGGATAGTGGCGTTGTTCTTCACATCTTCAAAAGTCAGCATCAATTCGTCCTTCCTTTTCCACTCAAGAATTCAATCATTTTTCCCGCGGCACCCTCCACAGGGGCTTCTCTTGCCGCTTTACGGCAATTCACCTTCTGCACATGGCGAAAGCACACTGACTTAGCCGCCTTGGGCGGCGTTCACCAGTGACCGATGTCACTGACGGGAGAAATCCCAAAGGGGACGAAATCCCCTCTTTAATCATTTAATGGATGGACGCCCGTGATACTGTATTCCACCCATTCCGCCACATTGGTGGCGTGGTCACCGATGCGCTCCAGGTACTTGGCCACCATGAGCAGGTCCAGGCCCTGCTGGCCGCAGGCGGCGTCAGCGGCGATGAGGCCGATCAGTTCCGACTTTACCTGGTCAAACAACGCGTCCACCCGGTCGTCGGCGGCGCAGACCGCCCGGGCCAGGTCCAGGTCCTTCTTCACGAAAGAATCCACGCTGTCTGTCACCATGCGGATGACAGCCCGGGCCATCTCAGCGATATGAAGGGACCGCTGGTCCTCCGGCAGGCGTACATACCTAGTCAGCTCCGCGATGTCCGCCGCCTGGTCACCGATGCGCTCCAAATCCGAGATCATTTTCAGAGCCGCGGAGATCTGCCGCAGGTCCCGGGCCACCGGCTGCTGCTGCAGCAGCAGCTTCAGGCACAGGTCCTCCACCTCCCGCTCCTGGCGGTCCAGCTCCCGCTCCGCCTCCTCGGCGGCATCCGCCAGAGATGGTTCTCCTTTCAAAAGGGCCTCAGCCGCGGCGGAAATAGCGTCCTCGCACAGGGCGCCCATTTGGATCAGCTCCACATGAAGCCGCTCCAGCTGCTGGTCAAATCTGTTTCTCATACTGTTCCCCTCCTTAACCGAACCGGCCGGTAATGTAATCTTCCGTGCGCTTGTCCGCCGGATTGGAAAACAGCTGCTCCGTTTTGCCGAACTCCACCAGCTCTCCCAGCAGGAAGAAGGCAGTGTTGTCGGAGATGCGGGCGGCCTGCTGCATATTGTGCGTCACCATAATGACAGTATACTTGTTTTTCAGCTCCGCCGCAAGGTCCTCGATCTTGGAAGTGGAGATTGGGTCCAGGGCGCTGGTGGATTCGTCCATCAGCAGCACCTCCGGCTCCACCGCCAGAGCCCGGGCGATGCACAGCCGCTGCTGCTGGCCGCCGGAGAGGCCCAGAGCGCTCTTTTTCAAGCGGTCCTTCACCTCGTCCCAGATGGCGGCGGACCGCAGGGAGTTCTCCACGATCTCATCAAGCTTCACCTTGGAGCGGATACCGTGGGTCCGCGGACCGTAGGCCACGTTGTCGTAAATGCTCATGGGGAAAGGATTGGCCTTTTGAAACACCATGCCGATCTGCTTGCGGAGCCAGGTTGTATCCAGGCTGCTGTCATAGATATTCTGTCCCCGGTAGTCCACTTCCCCGGTGATCTTCACAATGGGGATGAGGTCGTTCATGCGGTTCAGCGTCCGCAGGAAGGTGGACTTACCGCAGCCGGAAGGGCCGATGAAGGCCGTGATCTCATGCTCCGGGATAGAAATATTCACGTCGTGGAGGGCGTGGTTCTGCCCGTACCACAGGTTCAGATCTTTTGCCTGCAAAATCGTTGTCATAGGTTGTCTCCTATTACTTTTTCAATTTCCGGCCCGCGAAATTCGCGGCCATATTGATAAGGAACGTCAGGATCATCAGGATGGCTGCGATGGCAAAGGCCACCCCGGTCTCCCCCCGCTCGTTGGCGTAAACGTACAGTGCCACCGTTAAGGTAGCGGAGGAAGATTGCAGGGCCGTGACGAAGTCGTTGAGGATCAGGCCGAAGCCCGCGGTGAACAGCAGGGCCGCGCTCTCCCCCACAATGCGGCCCACCGCCAGGATACAGCCTGTGACGATGCCGTCCACGGCGTTGGGCAGCACCACGGTGCGCACCATATGCCACTTCCCCGCCCCCAGACCCAGGGCGCCCTCCCGGTAGGACTGGGGAACAGTCTTGAGGCTCTCCTGGGTGGTGCGGACGATGGTTGGCAGAATCATGATGACCAGGGTCAGGCCGCCCGCCAGAATACCGGGGGCCAGTCCCATCTTCTGTACGAAGAACAGCATGCCCACCAGGCCGAAGATAATGGAGGGAATGCCCGTCAGGGTCTCCGTGGCAAATTCGATGAGTTCCACCATTTTGTGGTTGGAGGCGTACTCCGTCAGATAGATGGCGGCACCTACGCCCAGGGGCAGAACGATCAGCATGGCGACCAGTATGATATATAAAGTATTTAGTATATTGGGCAAAATGCCAATGGTGTCCTTGATATAGCTGGTCTGGGTGGTCAGCAGCTCCCAGGAGATGTTCCCCAGTCCCCGGTAGAAAATATACCCAATGAGAAATATCAGCAGGACACAGGTAAGCCCCGCGCAGAGCCACAGCAGACTCCGCAGCCCTCGGTCATAAACTCGCCGCCGGAGAGAAAGCTTTTGTTCCATGTCTCAGTCCTCCTTCTTTCCCTTGATGAACATGTTCAGCAGCACGTTGATCAGCATAATGAACAGAAACAGCACCAGGCCGATGGAGTACAGGGCGTTGCGCTGCAGGCTGCCGTAGGCGGCGTAGCTCATCTCGGAGGCGATGGCGGTGGTGAGGAATCGGACGGAGGTAAAGAGGCCCGGCATGTTGGCCACGTTTCCGGCCACCATAATGATGGCCATAGCCTCACCGATGGCGCGGCCCACGCCTAAAACCACTGCCGTGGCCACACCGCTGCCGGCGGCGGGCAGAGACACCCGGAAATAGGTTTCGATCTCCGTGGCTCCCAGGGCCAGGGAGGCCTCTTCGTATTCCCTGGGCACCGCCCGCAGGGCGGTCTCGGAGACGTTGATGATGGAGGGCAGGATCATGATGGCCAGCACGATGATGGCCGCCAGCAGGCAGGCGCCGGAGCTGAGGTCAAACAGCTCCCGGATGGCGGGCACCAGCACGATCATGCCCACCAGACCGTAAACCACGGAGGGAATGCCCGCCAGCAGCTCCACGGCGGACTTGATGACCCGGGCGGCCCTGGGGGGTGCCACCTTGGCCAGGAAGATGGCTGTCATCAATCCGATGGGTACGCCAATAAGGACCGCTCCGGCTGTGCCGTAGACAGAGGTCAGGATGAAGGGCAGGATGCCGTAAGCGGGTTCCACGGTGGTGGCGGTGGGGGCCCAGGTGGTGCCGAAGAGGAAGTCCGCCAAGCCGATCTCCCGGATAGCGGGCAGACCGGAGACGATCAGATAGATGCTGATAAACAGCACAAAGGCCACCGCCACCGCGCCGCACAGCAGAAACAGCAGGTGGAAGAACAGCTCCATGGCCTCCCGGCCGCCCCGGCGCTTCACGGGTGCCTGGGGCGTCATAGCTCCGGCAGGCCTTGCAGCTTCAGATCTCATCATACAGAAGGCTCCTTTCGCATCTGCGGAAGCAGCCTCCGCCCGCATTCGGCGGGGGAGGCGCTTCCAAGAGGGGTGAACAGGTCGGTCATATCAGGCCACAGGCACAGCGCCGGCGGAGCGGATCAGATCGCTGGCGGCGGAGGAGGTGGCGAAGTCGAAGAAGGCCTGGGCCTGGGCGCTCAATGCGGTACCGTCCTTGGTGACCAGGACGAAGGGCCGCTGAATCGCATAGCTGCCATCCAGAACGGTGGCCTCAGAGCACTCCACGCCGCCCACGGTGACGGCCTTGACGGTGTCCTTGCCCTCCACAGAGGACAGGGAGGCATAGCCGATGGCGTTGGGGTTGCCGGCCACAGCCTCGATGACGGCGCCGGTGGAGGTCAGCTCCTGATCCATCTTGCAGGCGTCCTTTGTCTTGGTGATGGACTCGAAGCCGTCCCGGGTACCGGAACCAGCCTCACGACCGATGCAGGAGATGGTGCCGGCGGCGCCGCCCACCTGGCTCCAGTCGGTAATCTCACCGGTGAAGATCTGGGCAATCTGCTCCACGGTCAGATCAGCGACCTTGCTGCCGGCATTGACGATGACAGCGATGCCGTCCAGGGCCACGGTGGTGCCCACCAGACCGGAAGCGGCCTCCTCGTCCTTCAAAGCCCGGGAGGAGAGGCCAATGTCGGCGCTGCCGTTGGCGGCGGCCTCAATACCGGCGCCGGAGCCGGTGGCGTCGTAGGTCACGGACACGCCGCTGTTGTCAGCCATGAACTGCTCCCCCAGGACGCCCACCACCTTCTCCATGGAGGTGGAGCCGTTCAGGGAAACCGCACCGCTCAGCTTGGTCTCAGCAGGCTGCTCCGACTGGGTATTGTCGGTTTCCGCAGGCTGCTGGGTCTCTTCTTTGGCGCCGCAGCCAGCCAGCAGGCTCAGGGCCATGGCCAGGGACAGCAGAATCGTAAGCATTCTTTTCATTTCAATGATCTCCTTTTACATGTAAATCTGTTGCTGGATGCCACGGTCTTAGTATAAACAGACCTAAGTAAAATCCGTCACCACGCCTTTGTAAAGTCTATGTAAAACGCAAAAAACCGGGGCCGCTTTCGCGGCCCCGGCGGGGAAACTGCGTCTGTCCGGTTTACAGCACAGGAGACTGGTGCTCCTCGTCCTTCAGACCGTGCTTCTCGGCGTAACCGGTGAGCATCAGAGTAAGGGCGCCATCGCCGGTAACGTTGCAGGCGGTACCGAAGCTGTCCTGCAGGGCAAAGATGGCCAGCATCAGTCCGGTGCCCTCGTCCTTGAACAGCAGGATACCTGTGATGAGACCCAAGGAGGCCATGACGGTGCCGCCGGGAACACCAGGGGCGCCGATGGCAAAAATACCCAGCAGCAGGCAGAACAGCACCATGGTCCCCACAGAGGGGATGGAGCCGTATAGCATCTTGGAAATGGTCATGACGAAGAACACCTCCGTCAGCACGGAACCGCACAGATGGATGTTGGCAAACAGGGGTACGCCGAAGCTGACCATGTCATGGCGCAGCACCTTACTCTTCCGGGCGCAGTCCAGGGCTACGGCCAGGGTGGCGGCGGAGGACATGGTGCCCACGGCAGTCAGATAGGCAGGACCATAGTGCTTCACTACCTCCAAGGGATTCTTCTTGGAGTAGGCACCCGCCAGCAGGTACAGCAGTGCCAGCCAGATATAGTGGCCCAGCATGACGATGATGATGATCTGCAGGAAGGCGGGCAGTTGGCGGGTGATCATACCCTCATAGCTCAGGTTACAGAAGGTGGCGGCGATATAGAAGGGCAGTACGGGAATAATGACCTTTTTGACGATGTCCAGCACAATGTTCTGGAACTCCGCCAGCAACTCGGTGAACCGCTGGGACTTGGTCCAGGTGACAGCCAAGCCGATCAGCACAGACAGCACCAGAGCACTCATAACAGGCATGATCTGGGGAATATTCAGCTCAAACACCACGCCAGGCAGTTCCCGCAGGCCCGCCACGCTGGTGTCGATGGACAGGTGCGGGATCAGGCCGTAACCGGCCAGCATGGACATAAAGGCCGCGCCGATGGAGGAGACATAGGCAATGACCACTGCCACACCCAGCAGGCGGGAGGCGTTGGAACCCAGTTTGGTAATGGAAGGTGCGATAAAGCCGATGACGATGAGGGGTACGCAGAAAGTAATGAGCTGTCCCATGATGTACTGCAGAGTGACAATGACCTTCATCACACTCTCAGAGAACACCAGGCCACAGAGGATGCCCACCGCAATGCCCAAAAGCAGGCGGAAGGGCAGGCTGCCAAATAGTTTTTTCATAATGACCTCCTAATAAAGTTCACATCCACCCGAAGGCGGCGTTCGGAAAGGGCACACACATCGCCCCTTAGTGTTTATCTTACCTAATCGGTCAGAGAAAGTCAACGAGGCCTCTGCTTCGTTTTTCTGGAAACCGGATATTTTTTCTTGAAATTGAATCGTTTTCTTCGATTTTTTGTGATTCGTATTGACAGGAAAATGTAAATTCTGCTATCATCATCTCAGACGGGCTTCTTCGTAGGCCCTATGGTCCCTTTTTATCAGACCTTTGACGAACATACGGAAGGAGCTTGTGATTTATGGAGAAGCAGGTCAAACGGATTGGTGTCCTCACCAGCGGCGGCGACGCCCCGGGTATGAACGCCGCGGTCCGTGCCGTGGTCCGCACCGCCGTCAGCCAGGGTATCGAGTGTGTTGGCATCCGCCGGGGCTGGAACGGCCTCATCAACAGCGACTTCGTCCCCCTGAACGCCTCCAGCGTCAGTCACATCATCAATAAGGGCGGCACCATGCTCTACACCGCCCGCAGCCTGGAGTTCATGGACCGTCCGGGCCGGGAGAAAGCCCTGGCCACCTGTCGGCTGCTGGGGCTGGATGGCATTGTGGCCATCGGCGGCGACGGCACCTTCCGGGGTGCCCTGGCCCTCAGCCGCCAGGCGGCCGAGGCGGGCCTCACCCTGCAGACGGTGGGTATTCCCGCCACCATCGACAACGACATCGGCTGCTCCCATTACACCATCGGCTTTGACACCGCCTGCAACACCGCCATCGAGTGCATTGATAAACTACGGGACACCATGCAGTCCCACGAGCGCTGCTCCGTGGTAGAGGTCATGGGCCGTCACGCCGGCTATCTGGCCCTGTACGTGGGCATCTCCGTGGGCGCCACCGCCGTGCTGATCCCGGAGCGTCCCCTGGACTTTGAGCAGGACATCGTGGAAAAGATCCGTCGGGCCCGCCTGGCTGGCAGCACTCACTACATGATTGTGGTGGCCGAGGGCGCGGGCAGCGCCGTGGACATTGCAAAGCGCATCCACGAAGAGGTGGGCATTGACCCCCGCGTCACCGTGCTGGGCCACATCCAGCGGGGCGGCTCTCCCTCCGCACGGGACCGGGAGACTGCCAGCCGCATGGGCTACCGCGCCGTCTTGTCCCTGATGGAGGGCCGGGGCAACCGGGTGGTGGTCACCCAGGACGGCAGTATCACAGATATGGACATGGAGGAAGCCCTTCAGATGGTGAAGCCCTTCCCCATGGAGCGCTATCAGATCCTGGGCTCCCTGTCCATTACCCAGAGCTGACCCATACAGCCACATACAAAACCCCCGCGTTCCCTGGGAACGCGGGGGTCTTTTTTTGATTATTTCAGCGGGGCGGCATGCCGTACAATGCGCCGCTTCCAGATAGAAGGCGCGCACAGCAGCAGCATGGGGAAGATCTCCAGCCGTCCCACCAGCATGTTGAAGGACAGCAACAGTTTGGCCGCCGGGGAGAACTGGGCGTAGTTGCCCATGGGGCCCACCACTTCCAGACCGGGGCCGATATTGTTGATGCAGGCCGCCAGGGCCGTAAATGTGGTGATGAGATCAAAACCCTCCAGAGTCAGCAGCAGGAAGGACACCCCAAACACCAGCAGATACACGCTGATGAACACGTGGACGCCCCGCACGCTTCGCTCCGTCAGAGGCTTGCCCTCGAAGCGAACCGTGGTGATGGCATTGGGGTGCAGCATCTTCCGCATGTCCTGCAGGGAGGATTTCACCAGGATGACCACCCGGGCCACCTTGACGCCGCCGCCCGTAGACCCGGCGCAGGCACCGATGAACATCAGCACCACCAGGATGCCCTTGGAGAAGGTTGGCCAGGTGTTGAAGTCCGCCGTGGCGAAGCCGGTGGTGGTGATAATGGAGGAAACCTGAAAGAAGGCGTAGCGCAGACTCCGGCCCACGGAACCGTAAATGTGGAGGATATCCACAGCAATGGCCACCGCCGCCGCCGTCACGATGCCAAGGTACGCCCGCAGTTCCTCGGAATGGAATACATCCTTGAAGCGGCGGATCAGCAGGAAATAGTACAGATTGAAATTCACGCCGAACAGCAGCATGAACACGCCGATGACCACGTCGAAATAAGCGTTGTCGTAGGCACCCACACTGAGATTGCGGTTGCTGAAGCCGCCAGTACCGGCGGAGCCGAAGGCATGGATGCAGGAATCGAACAGAGGCATTCCTCCTGCCATCAGCAGAACGATCTCGATAACGGTCATCACCAGATAGATACCGTAGAGAATCTTGGCCGTGTCGCTCATACGGCTCACCAGCTTGCCCACGGAGGGACCAGGCACCTCCGCCCGCATCAGATGCATGCCGTGACCGTCTGTCATGGGCAGGATGGCCATGACAAAGACCAGCACGCCCATGCCGCCCACCCAGTGGGTGAAGCTGCGCCAGAACAGGCCGCTGTAACTAAGAGGCTCCACCGCCGTCAGGATGCTGGCGCCGGTGGTGGTAAAACCGGACACCGTTTCAAAAAAGGCGTCCACGTAAAAGGGGATGTCCCCGGAAAGCACAAAGGGCAATGCGCCGAAGGCCGACATCAGCAACCAAGCCATGGCCACCACGGCAAAGCCGTCCCGGGCGTACAGGGCCGTCCGGATAGGCTTCTTCCGGCCCATCACCAGGCCCACCACTACCAGCAGCAGGGCCGTCAGCAGAAACGGCCGCAGGGATTCCCCGTAGGCCAGGGCCGTCACGGCGGGCAGCACCAGCAAGGCGGCCTCTGTCAGCAGAATGCGTCCGATGACGAATCCGATCATTTGATAGTTCACAGTCGTCCCTGCCTTTACTGCATGATGTCGTGGATATCCTGCAGGGTGGTGTCGGTAGTCACCACGATCACGTCGTCTCCCAACTCCAGTACATCATTGCCGGAGGGAATGACGATACGCCCGTTCCGCCGGACGATGCCCGCCAACAGGATACCGCTCTTCAGCTTCAGGTCCTTCAGGGGTACACCGATAAAGGGTACATCCTCGGTAACGCCGAACTCCAAGGCTTCCACCGCGCCGTCCACCAGACGGTGTAGGGTCTTGATCTTGGCTCCGGAGGCACTCTCCATGGCGCGGACGTACTGGACGATCAGCTCCGTGGTGACGGAAGCGGCGGAGACCACACTGTCGATCATGTGCTCCGTGGACACCAGGTCCATCAGAGACCGGCGGTTGATCTTGGCCACCACCTTGCAGCAGTCACCGGACAGCCGGGCGGCGCTCATGGACATGAGGATGTTTGCCTCGTCGATGCCGGTGATGGCCACGAAGGCGTCGGTCTGCTCAATGCCCTCCTCGATCAGCAGCTCGCTGTCGGTGCCATCACCCACGATCACCAGAGCCTTGGGCAGCCGCTCACTCATCTGGACACAGCGCGCCTCGCTCTGGTCGATGATCTTGACGCTCATGCCCATTTCAATCAGCTGGGAGGCAAGGTAATAGCAGATTTTGCTGGCGCCCACGATCATGACAGAGGACGCCCGGTTACGGAACACGCCCAGCTGACGGAAGAACATTTCCAGTTGCTGGGGAGCGGAGGTCAGGTAGATCTTGTCCCCGGCCTGCAGCTGGAAGTCACCGGAGGGGATGATGGTCTCCTTGCCCCGGGCCACGGCGCAGATCAGCACCCGGACCCGGACGGTCTTATAGAGGTCGCTGAGCCGCATCCCGTGGAGGGTGGAGTTAGCCGGCAGCCGGTATTCCACCAGCTCCAGGCGGCCCTTGGAAAAAGACTCCAGCTTCATGGCCGTGGGGAAGCGCAGCACACGGGCGATCTCCCGGGCGGCGGCTTTCTCGGGGTTGATGGACATGGTGAGGCCCAGTTCCTCCCGCATAAATCGGAGCTGCACCTCATAATCCGGGTTGCGGATGCGGGCGATGGTGTGCTCCACCCCCAGCTTTTTGGCAACCAGGCAGGCCAGAATATTGATCTCGTCGCTGGAGGTGGTGGCGATCAGCAGATCGGCCTTGTCGGTCTCCGCCTCCTTCTGAACGCCGTAGCTGGCACCGTTGCCACACACGCCCATGACATCATAGACGTTGATAATATTGTCAATCAACTGGGCGTGCTCGTCGATCACGGTGACCTGGTGCTCCGCGGACAACTGCTGCGTCAGCGCCACGCCCACCTTGCCGGCACCCACGATGATGATTCTCATAGGATCCTCCCATTCTATATCGGATACGGATATACCGCTCGCTTTAAAATAAGAAAAAGATAAGCGAAAGATAACCCACCGCAAGATAAAGACATTATAAAGGAACATACGTAAAAAGGGAATACCCGTTTCGTGAAAATTACCTCTTCCCGTCTCCCAAAATTTTTCTTGACAAATGCCCCAGCCCCGGATGCAATATGGTTCAATTATTTTAGTTAAATATTTTTAATTAAAATAATTTAGATTTCGATAATGAGGAGTATCAATATGGAATTCGAGAAAGTGCGCGATATCATCGTGGAGACCCTGGGCTGCGACGCCGAACAGGTAAAGCCGGAGGCCACGTTGTCCGAGGACCTGGGCGCCGACTCTATGGCCGCCGTGGAGCTGGTGATGGCTCTGGAGGAGGCCACCGGCATCGCCATCAATGACACCGACGTGGGCAATCTCAAGACCGTGGGCGACATTCTGGCCTACCTGGAGGCTCACAAGAACTGATCTTCCCCACCCCGCCGGCGGGTATCCCCCCGGCGGGACTCTTTCTGCTGAGAAAGGAATCCCTATGACCAACCAAGAGATTTTCGACCTGATGGACCGCTTCCAGCGCAGCACCATCCACGCCATGAAGCTGTCCGGAGAGGATTTCTCCATAGAATTGACCAAGGCCCCGCCAGCGCCGGTGGCTGCTGCCGTCCCGGCTGCCCCCGCTCCGGTCCAGGCGGCGCCCGTCCAACCGGAGGCTCCTGCCCCCCAGGCGGAGGGCCCCACTGTGGACGCCCCCCTGGTGGGCACCTTCTATGCGGCCCCGGCCCCGGACCAGCCTCCCTTCGTAGCGGTGGGCGACCATGTGAAGCAGGGCCAGACCGTCTGTCTCATTGAGGCCATGAAGATGATGAGCGAGGTCCCCGCTCCCTGCGACTGCATCATTGAAGCCGTTTTGAAAAACAGCGGCGAGCTGGCGGCCTTCGGCGAGCCGCTGCTGCGGTACCGGCCATGCTGAAGCGGGTCCTGATCGCCAACCGGGGTGAGATCGCCCTGCGGATCCAGCGGGCCTGCCGGGAACTGGATATTGAGACCGTGGCCGCCTACTCCCAGCCGGATGCGGAAGCCCTTCACGCTCAGCTGGCCACCCAGACCGTCTGCATCGGCCCCGCCCGGGCGGCGGGCAGCTACCTGAACCAGGACGCCCTATTGACGGCAGCCCTGGCCACCGGCTGCGACGGCATCCACCCGGGTTACGGCTTTCTGTCGGAAAACGCCGATTTTGCCGATGCCTGCGCCCGGGAGGGTCTCACCTTCATCGGTCCCTCCGGGAATACCATCCGGAAAGCGGGGTCCAAGTCCGCCGCGCGGGATATTATGAAAGCCGCAGGCGTCCCTGTCACCCCCGGCTCCGACGGCCCTGTGCCCTCTGCGGAGGAAGCCCTGGCGGCAGCGGAACGGGTGGGGTATCCCGTACTGCTGAAGGCCAGCGCCGGAGGCGGCGGCCGGGGCATCCGCCGGTGCGACAGCGCCGACGTCCTCCCTGCAGCCTACGCCGAGGCCAAAGCGGAGGCCCGGGCCTGCTTCGGCAACGACGAGATGTATCTGGAAAAGCTGGTACTTCGCCCCCGGCACATTGAATTTCAGATTCTGGCGGACCGCCACGGCAATGTCATCCACCTGGGGGACCGGGACTGCTCCATTCAGAGGCGGAACCAGAAGCTCATTGAGGAGGCCCCTGCCCGCTGCCTGACCTCCGAGCTTCGGGCCCGGATGGGCGACGCCGCCGTCCGGGCAGCAAGAGCCGTGGGCTACAAGGGCGCCGGCACTGTGGAGTTCCTGCTGGACGCTGACGGGCATCACTTCTACTTCATGGAAATGAACACCCGCATTCAGGTGGAGCACGGCATCACGGAGCTCATCACCGGGGTGGACCTGGTTCGCCAGCAGCTGCGGGTGGCCTCCGGGCTGTCCCTAGACATGACCCAGGAGGACATTTCCCTGACGGGCCACGCCATCGAGTGCCGCGTCAATGCGGAGGACCCCCGTCAGGACTTCCGCCCCTGCCCCGGCACAGTGGAGTTCCTTCACTTTCCCGGCGGCGCCGGGGTCCGGGTGGACTCCCACCTGTACAACGGCTGCACCCTGCCGCCCTACTACGACTCCCTGGCCGCCAAGCTGATGGTCCACGCGCCCACCCGCCTGGAGGCCATCCGGAAGATGCGCCGTGCCCTGGAGGAATTCGCCCTGGAAGGCTTCCCCACCAACGCGGAGCTCAGCTACCAGATTTTGTATCATCCCACTTTTGTCCGGGGCGGCTGCACCACGGCCTTCCTGGAGGAGAACCTCCCCCGGTTGCTGGACTTCAACCGCCGGGTGGACCAGCATGAGGACACCTTATGAATTCGATCTTTGCCAAGCGCCGGGCCCGGCTGTTGGCCATGAAGGCCATGCGGGACAATTACATTCCCGGCGACCAGCTGACTACCTGCCCCAAGTGCGGACAGGAGAGCCTCCGCCGGGAGGTGGCCGGGAATCTGGCCGTCTGCCCCAAGTGCGGCTATCATTTCCCCATCGGCGGCTACTACCGCCTCAGTACCATTCTGGACCCCGGCTCCTTCCGGGAGCTGAACGGAAAGCTCTCCGCGGGAGACCCCCTGGCCTTCCCCGGTTACCGGGAAAAGCTGGCTGCCGCTCAGCGGAAAACCGGCCTGACGGAGGCTGCCGTCACCGCCGCCGGCACTATCGGCGGGCAGAAATGCGTGGTGGGCGTGCTGGACAGCCGCTTTCTCATGGGCAGCATGAGCGCGGCCGTGGGCGAGAAAATCACTCTCGCCATTGAGTACGCCGCCAAGAACAAGCTGCCCCTCATCCTCTTCGCCGCCAGCGGCGGCGCCCGGATGCAGGAGGGTATCCTGTCCCTGATGCAGATGGCCAAGACCAGCGCCGCCCTGGCCCGGTTTTCGGAAAAAGGGCTGCTGTATATCTCCGTTTTGACGGACCCCACCACCGGCGGCGTCACCGCCAGCTTCGCCTCTCTGGGTGACATCATTCTGGCGGAGCCCGGCGCCCTCATCGGCTTCGCCGGTCCCCGGGTCATCCGCCAGACCATCGGCCAGGAGCTGCCGGAGGGCTTCCAGCGAGCGGGATTTCAGGAGACCCACGGCTTCGTGGACGCGGTGGTGCCCCGAACCGAGATGCGGGATACTCTGGAACAACTGCTGCGGCTCCACAGGAAAGGAGGCCAGGCATGAATCCCACCCTCACCGCCGCGGAGCGGGTGGCCATTGCCCGCCACCCCCAACGGCCCAACATCACCGACTATATCGGTACGCTTTTCACGGACTTCTTCGAATGCCGGGGCGACCGCCTCTGCAAGGAGGACCCCGCCATTCTGGGCGGCGTGGCATTATACCACGGCCGTCCCGTCACCGTCATCGGCACCCGGAAGGGCAAGACCCTGGAGGAAAACCTGAAGTG
>CAMFAL010000029.1 GCA_945948185.1 uncultured Clostridia bacterium
CTCCTATTATACCAGAAGAACCTCGCCACCGGCGAGGTTCTTTGACAAGCTGACACAACCATCTCATTTTGAGATGGTTGTGTTTTTTGACTTCACAGGGGGACATATAAAAACGCTTGATAAGTGAATAGAAGGCTTTACCTTGAAAAACGAAGAGGCGGCCCGGAGCTGGGAACTCCGGACCGTCTCAGTCTGTTCATAGACCTGGAAATCTTACGCGGTGGGAAGGAGACAGTTGCGGAAGAAACCGGCAAGGACTGTCAGGTGTGGAGCAGTCAGGGACTGCTGTATTAGATTTGCAGACCTTCCCCTGGACGCAGCACCTTTGCCTGGAAGCCAGCCTCCCGCACCGCTTGGGCAAAAGCCTCCGCATCCTGAACGATGGGCGGGAAAGTGTCGTAGTGCATGGGCACCACCAGCTTGGGCTGAATCATCTTAGCGGCCCGCAGGGCGTCCTCCGGTCCCATGGTGAAGACATCGCCAATGGGCAGTAAGGCCACATCGATGTTTTCCTCTGCCAGCAGGGCCATATCCGTCATAAGGGCCGTGTCGCCGGCATGGTAGATTTTTTTGCCGTCCATTTCAAAAATGAAACCGCAGGACAGACATCCCGGTACACCGCTGCCATGAATGGCCTGGAAGAACTTGGCGGAGCCAAAGGGCATGGGGATCCTGCCGCCCAGATTGCCCACCTGGACCTGTACACCGGCGGGAGCGAACACCCCGTCCGCCAGGTCCACGGAGCAGCAGACCGCAGCCCCGGTGCGCTGAGCAATCGCCACGGCATCGCCGGTGTGGTCACTGTGGCCGTGGGTCACAAAGATGAAATCCGCCGCTGTTTCGTCCGCGGATACAGCCGCTAATGGATTTCCAGTCAGGAACGGGTCCGTCAGCACCCGGTAGATGCCGTCTGTCAGCAAAAAACAAGCATGGCCTAAAAATTGCAGTTCCATTTTTAAACCTCCATTTCAGTCATTCAGTGTGGTGCCGGCGCTGATAGCATGGACGATCCGGAAGGGGGCCGCCGGAGGGGCAAAAGCCCCCAGGGCCACCACGCCGTCGGTGACCGCATCGTCAGGATAGCAGACTTTCGTCAAATCTACAATCCCATCCTCCATATATTTTCCCTTGTGGGTGTTCGGCGGATGCCTTTTGATGAAGCAGCGGCCCGGAGAATGATTCTCTGGGCCGTTCATAATTCGTTTTCTGTTTTTTTCCACTGTCATATTACCACAAAACGGCCAAAATTTCAAGTCTTGTACTGGTTCCGTCCGCAGAGTAAGCTGTGGGCGGAGGTGGTTTTATGGACAGAGAACTGGCAGCTATACCGCGGCATGAGGATACGGCGCGGGCGCTGGAGGATATTAACCGCAGAACAGCGCCTATGGGCCTGCGGCTGACGAAAGAGGAGTGTCTGACTTTGGCAGAGAGACGGGAGCAGGCTCTGGCAGACACGGGCCGGGTAGAGTTTGGCGGAGGTATTCTGCCTGCTCTGGCGGAGGCAATGGCGGATTCCCCGTACCTGGACCCGGCGGACTGGGCGGAGACCCTGATGGAGGGCCAGCTGCTGTTTTATCAATGGAAGGCGGAGACCGGGGATCGGGTGCCGGACCGGGCGGTGCTGGCCTTCCTGCGGAAAGCCTTCGATTACGCCCGGGGCGCCATAGCGTGCCTGGAGGGCTTCTCGCTGAAAGAACTGCGGGAGAGAATGGGGGATAGACCATGGACTGTGGACTGACGGCCTTTCTGACAGAGGAGGAGGCTCTGGCGTATCAGACCCGGCTGTGGCAGCTGCTGGCTCGGCAGGCAGAGCGGTATACCATGGGGAAGAGCACGTCTCTCCGCCGGGAGACCGCCCAGGCCTTACTGACATCCATTTGCCTGTCCTTGGAGGCCTATTTCCGGGAACAGGGGCTTCCACCCAACACTTTGATGAGGTCGGATCCGGAGATGCTGCTGCGGGCGGCGGAGGGAACAGTCCGCCGCCAGGTAAAGCGGTCACAGCTGCTGTACTGCAGGGCCTGCCGGTGTGTACTGCAGGAGGAGAACCTCTCTTTGAGGGAGACCCTCGGGAGCATCGCCGCCTTTTTCCGGGCCTACGATCCCCGCTTTTTCGCTGGTGAGCTGCCCTGCGACATCGACTATCAGCTGTGCCGCCCGGTGGATGAGAGTCTGCAAGGCGTGTGGTATCTGCGGGCCTGGCTGGAGCAGCTGGTGACTGAGGACGCCTTCCTCAGCTGCTTTGACCCGGCGGCGGTCCGGCAGCTGCTGGCGGCGGTCTGTCCGGAGGGCCACCGGGAGCTGTTGGTGAACCTGTACGAGCCGGTGGCCGCCGGTGCCCTGGGACTGACCCTGACGGAGGGGCCTTTGGACGGCCTGAGCCAGACACGGCGGGGCTGGGCGCAGCTGACGGCCCTGCTGGAAACTCCGGACCTGGAAAAGCGGCGGTGGACGCTGGAACAGGCAGGGAAGCGCCTGGCCCGGCGGCTGGAGCTGGGGCAGCAGGGCACCGCCTGCCTGCTGGAATATGCCCGGGATCTGCTGCCGCGGATTGGGGCCGTGCTGGAGTCCGGCACCGACTGGCAGGCACTCTTTCCCATTCTGGAGTGAAAAACGAGCGGATGAAGAGCAGTACATCCAGGTCCATAGCCACATCTGCGTGAGAGTGGTAGACGGCGCTGATCTTGGAATCTGTGATGTCCAGACCGTAGCTGTCAGCGCCGCCTGTTTTCTACCAGTGCACCAGCTTGTGCAGGCCAAGGGTATGGTCATGCCGATGGCCTTTTGGTGTTCTCAATCTGCCGGAGCCGCGAAGAGGAGACGCTCAGACTGTTTCCGCCAATCATATTTCGGCGGTTTTCCTTCCCCCAAAGCGGAGCCGTTAACGGCCCTCTGTGAGTAAAATGAAATTTTGCACAGAATGGCGAAAACTTTTCAAGAAAAACAGGGGAACCTGTGATATAGTGTGTATGATAATAAGCCATCAGAGGAGGGAGAGCTTATGGAGGGCCTGGAGCTTGCCATACTGAACTGGATACAGGTACATCTGCGCTGCGGCTTTCTGGACGCCGTGCTGCCGGCCATCAGCCGGACGGCAGACCACGGGGAACTGTGGATTTTTCTGGCTTTCATCCTGCTGCTGGTCCGGGGCCAGCGGAAGTACGGCGCTGCGGTGGCCTGCGGCCTGGTGCTGGACCTTGTCAGCTGCAATATGCTGCTCAAGCCCCTGGTGGGCCGTATCCGTCCCTTTGCCGTCAATACGGCGGTAGAGCTTTTGACAAAAGCGCCGCTGGACGCGTCCTTCCCCTCGGGCCATACGGCGGCGTCCTTCGCGGCGGTATTCGCCCTGAAAACGGCGGGAAGTCCTCTGTGGAAGCCCGCCCTGGCGGTAGCGGTGGTGATGGCCTTCTCCCGGCTGTACCTGTATGTCCACTGGCCCAGCGACGTGCTGGCGGGCGCCCTGCTGGGGGCTGCTGTGGGCTGGGTGGGAGCCAAAATTGTGGAAAAAGCGCTGGAAAAGAGGAAAGCGGGACGATGAGCGCCCCGCTTTTTCCTATTCTTTCGGCCGTATCTCCAAATAATAGTGCTCTGTCTCCGGATTCAACGTTACCCGTGTGACGCCATGCTCCAGGTCAAAGCCGAAGTTTTGCCGCTCAATTTGGATGCTGTCCGTATTTGCCAACGCCGCCCGCTGTTCGGTGAAGGCCAGATTGGACCCCAGTTGGGTCACGAAATCATAGCCCTGAAGCCCCACATGCTCCGACCCGGAGCAGCCGTAGTCGAAGCTGGGCTCCTTCCAAAGCTCAAATGCTATGTCGATTTGTCCGCCTGCCGGGATGGTCACAGGCACCGCCAGATACAGTACCCGGTCCATGCTCATGGTTTCGCTGATGATGTCGTCCAGCCGCCCGCCGGCGTAGCGGTCCTTTACCGTCTCACTGATGGGGCCGTACTCGGCCATCAGCTCCCCAACGGCCCGGCGGAACAGGGGGAAGGGCACCGCCGCCAGTTCGTCGGTATCCATGCCGTACTGCCAATCGGCATAGGTCTCCAGATAGTTCCGGCACAGCTGGTCCAGCACCTGGTCCAGCGTCATCTCCCGCCGGGTGACGGTGCAGCTGACGCCGTCGATCTCCTTTTCACAGCCGCCGTTCTCGTAGCCGCCCAGGGTGTGGTCTTTGATATCTTCGCCCAGCACGACCAATAGCTTGGGGTCTTTGTCCCGGCGGACGCCGTTGGGCACAAAGTAGCTGTACTGCCGCCACCCGGTGTCCTCGTCCCAGCTGGCTCCGTTGAAGCCGTAGGTGAGGACCGTAGTTTTCTGCTGGTCGATGGTAAATTCAATGGCCTGGGTGGCGGCGTCGTAGTTCGCCGGGGCGGTGAAGTCCGTGAACTCGTACACCGTCACCGGAATATCCAGCACCGGGGCATCCCCCAGGGCTTCATTCAGATAGCTCCCGTCATCCAGCAGAGCCTTGTAATCCATCCAGCTGTCGGGGTATTGCAGGTTCCAGGTGGAGCCGTCGTCCACGCCCGCATCCCGGAATCCGCCGGCATAGGCCCCGGCGTACAGGGCGCCTTCCGCCTCCTCACCATTCACTGTCACCGTGGGCTGCTGGGACGCCAGCTCCGTAAAGGACCCGGTGAAGGGATAGAGGGCCGTCACCGCCTGGTCGTTTTCAGTTATGTTAACTAATGTGTAGCTGTCTGTTACCGTAGCTCCCCATTGACGGAGGCTTCCATCCTGATAGGTCCCGGGGACGAAGTCCCAGGTGGTTTTTCGCTCCGCTGTCAGGCCCTCTGCTTCTTCCGTCAGCGTCAGAGGGAACACCGGCCCGGCGTAGGACATGAAGGTGGTGCCGTCCACGTGCAGGGGTTCGTTGTCCGTGGCAATGCCGCTGCCGCTGCTGCCGGAGGACTCTCCCGGCGCGGAGGAGCCCATCCCGTGGAAGCCGCCAGTCACCAGCCAGGCGAAACTCACGCCACAGACCAAAACCAGGCAGGCGGCCGCTGTCAGGGCTTTCCGCAGAGGAAATTTCCGCTGGCAAACAGCGGGGGAGGCGGCTTCTTCGATCAGGTCCTCATCCACCAGTCCCAGGACACGAAACAGCCGTTCCGCTTTCATAAGGTCACCCCCTCCTTTTCCAGATACGCCCGCAGAGCCTTCCGGGTGCGGAACAGGGAGGACTTCACCTTTCCCTGACCGCAGCCCAGCTTCGCCGCAATGTCTGCCAGATCTTCGCCGTACCAGTACCGCCGCAGGAACATGATCCGTGGTTCCTGCGGCAGGGTCCGCAGAAAGGCGCTGATGAACCCGGCGATCTCCCGGTCCTCCAGAGCCTGTTCCACGCCGTGAGGCGCGGGGACGCACTGGTCCAGCTCGCCCAGCAGGACCTCCATCCCGTCTCCGCCCCGTTTTTCCGCTCTGGCCTGCTTCCAGCGGTCCAGGCTCAGGTTCCGGGTGACGCGCCCCAGCCAGGCCCGGAAGGCGAAGGGTCGTGCTGGGGGAATGGCATTCCAGGTCCGAAGATACGTGTCATTGACGCACTCCTCCGCGTCGCCGTGACTGCGCAGCACGTTCCAGGCGATATTCCACAGGAACCCGCCGTACTTTTGGGAAGTCTCCGCAATGGCGGACTGGTCCCGCCGCCAGTACAGCTCGATGATCTCACTGTCCTCCATAGGCCGCCTCCTCTCAGGTGTTCTCACCAGTACAGACGAAAAAAACTGATGTTGGTTTCGCAAAAAATAATTTCCGGAGGAAAATTTCCCCCGGAAATCATTTTACATGGAATTCAGTTTGTAAGCAACCCTCTGGAGAGCAGGAACTCCCGGGCCACATCGTCCACGGTACGGCCCAGCACGTCCACCTGGTACGTCATCTCCACCATGTCCTCGTTGGCGATCTGCCCTGCCAGAAGGTTCAGAACCTCCTCCAGATTGGGTGCCGTGTCGGCAAACCGCTCGAAGGTGTCCTCCCGTACCAGGAGGGCACCGTTGTAGTCAGGGAAGAAGCTTCGGTCATCCTCCAGCACCTTCAAGTTGGCTTTGCGGTTCAGACCGTCGGTAGCGTAGACCTCCGTTACGTCGAAGCTGCCCTGCTGAATGGCGGAGTATTTCAGGCTCACATCCACCGGGGAGGTGTTCTTGAATTTCAGACCGTAGAATTCCGTGAAGGGACCATATTTCATGCTGCCCTCCAGGGTGAAGAATTCGTGCTCCGCGCCGAAGACCAGCTGGTCCGCCACGGGGATCAGGTCGCTGACGGTCTCCAGGCTGTATTTCTCCGCGATGGCCTGAGGCACCGCGATGGCATAGGTGTTGTCAAAGCCCAGCTTTTCCAGCAGCCGCACGTCATGCCGCTCCCCGGCCACCTGGTTGGCGTAGTCGTAAATGCTGACACCCTCCGGCACGTCCGCCGTGTCCAGATGGAGGAAGGTGGTCAGGAGGGTTCCGTCGTAAGAAATCATCAGGTCGCAGGAGTGGTTGCCGCCTACCAATGCGTTGAAGTTGTTCACCTGGGACATCTGGTCCTGGATGGTGACGGTCAGGTCGGTCTTGTCCTCCACCAGCATTTTGACCATGTGGTGCATGATCTGGGTTTCGGAGTAGTCGCCGTCATACAGCAGCAGCTCATTTTCTCCGGTGGACTTGAGCCCGTAGGGCAGCAGCAGGACGAAGGCCAGCAGCACCGCCGCCACGGGGAGCCACAGCTTCCGGGAGCCGCCGCGGGCTTTCCGCACCATTTCCTCGAACCGGCCCATCAGCAGGTCCAGCACCACGGCGATGACCATGAGGGCACCGGTGCCCGCCAGCAGGAGGCCCATGTTCTGGATGCGGATGGCCCGGGTGATGATACCGCCCAGGCCGCCGCCGCCCACGAAGGCTGCAAAGACCGCCGTGCCGATGGCGCTGACCACGGCGATGCGGATGCCGGTGAACACGGTGGGCAGGGCCAGGGGGAACTCCACCCGCAGCACCCGGTAGGCCTTGCTCATGCCCATGCCCCGGGCGGCCTCCTTGACGCCGGGGTCCACCTCCTGGAGTCCCAGACAGGTGTTCCGCACGATGGGAAGCAGGGAATAGAGGGTGATGCCGGCGATGACCGTGGGTTTTCCCGCGCCGATGAAGACCATGATGATGCCCAGCAGGGCCAAAGCGGGAATGGTCTGCAGCAGGTCCACCACCCACAAAATGGCCTTTCTGGCTTTGGGGAACACGTAGGCCAGGATGCCTAAGGGCAGGCCGATGCAGACGGACAGGATGCTGGCCGCCAGCACGATGAAGAGGTGTTCCAATATCAGGCTCCAGCTCATCTGCCCACCTCCTTCCGCAGACCACGGGGGGTGACCTTCTTCTGCAGCAGGTCGATGAGGGCGCCGATGACCACGGCCAGGATGGCCGCCGGGATGGCGCCCAGGAGGATCAGAGTATTGTTGTTGGAGGCGGTGCCCTGGTACACGAAGTCGCCAAGTCCGCCTAAACCGATCATGGCGGCCAGCACGGCCCAGGAGACGGTGTAGACCGCCGCCATCCGCAGCCCCGCAATGATGGTGGGCATGGCCAGGGGCAGTTCCACCTTCAACAGAGTCTGGAGAGATGACATGCCGCAGCCCTTGGCGGCCTCCAGAAATTTGGGCTCCACCCCCAAAATGCCGGTGTAGGTGTTTTTCAGAACCGGGAACATGGCGTAGACCGACAGGGCGGCGATGACGGTGGCAGGCACCATGCCCAGCCACAGAAACAGCACACCGATGAACACCAGACCGGGGATGGTCTGGAAGATGGACACCACCGGCAGAAGGACACCGGACAACCGACGAGGAGCACGGGAGAGCAGGATGCCAAGCACTAGCCCCAGGAGAAAGCCGATGGCCACGGAGACCAGCACGTATACCGTGTGGGTGCCGATGGCTCTTGCCAGCATGGTGCCGTATGTATCAAAGAGAGCCCTCATCGCGCATCCCCCCACAGGTTCTCCGCCACGGACCGGGCCACGCTGGTCTTGGTGACGATGCCGGCGATGGTGTCATCCTCATTGAGGACCACCACGTAGTTGGCACCGGAGTCCAGCAGGTAATCGAAACTCTCCCGGGCGTCGTCTCCCACCCGGACGGTGCGGGCGGTCTGGCGGACCATGGGCTCGATGCTGTTCAGCTCCCGGCCCCAGCGGCGGATGTCGCCGATGGAAATGGTACCGGCGTAGCGACCGTCCTCGTCGGTGACCAGCAGGGTGTCCACGCTGCCTCTGGCCATGCGCTCGGCGCACTCCAGAACGCCCCTGTTTTTCTTGACGGTGATGAGGTTTGTCCGCATGAAGTGCTCCACGGTGGAGGGGGCGGGGGTGTCCGGAGCATGCTTACCCAGGAAGTTTCGTACCAGGTCATTGGCGGGGTGCTCCAGCATTTCCTCAGGGGAGGCCATCTGCACGATCTCGCCGCCGGCCATGAAGATGATGACGTCTGCCAGCTTCAATGCCTCACCCATGTCGTGGCTGACGAAGATGACGGTCTTGCCCAGCTTCTGCTGGATGTGCTTCACCTCGTCCTGCAGGGTCTCACGGGTCATGGGGTCCAGGGCGCTGAAGGGCTCATCCATCAGCACGATGGGGGGAGACGCCGCCAGCGCCCGCAGCACACCGATGCGCTGCTGCTGTCCGCCGGACAGCTCGGAGGGATATTTGTCCGCGTACTGCTCCATACTTACCATTTTCAAAAGGTCCCGGACGATTTCGTCGCAGCGGGCCTTGTCGTATTTGAGGAGCTTTGGCACCACGCAGATGTTCTGGGCCACCGTCATGTTGGGGAACAGGCCGATCTGCTGGATGACGTAGCCGATGTGGCGGCGCAGCTCCACCTTGTCCTGTTGATGGATGCCCTTGCCGTCAATGGAGATGGTGCCGCTGTCCGGCTCCAGCAGGCGGTTGATCATCTTCATGGTGGTGGTCTTTCCACAGCCGGAGGGGCCGATCAACACCACGAACTGACCGTCCTGAATGGTGAAATTCAGGTCCTTGAGGACCGGGGTTTTACCGTAGCTTTTACTGACGTGTTCAAACTGGATCATGGGACCTCCTTTTCCGTAACTAATCGGTGGGCGGCCTCCGCAGCGGCGGGGCTTCCCACCAGAACAATGACGTCACCGCCATACAGCTGGGCATAAGGGCCGGGGGAGAGGATGACGGTCTGGCCCCGCCGGATGGCCACGATGGTGCCACCGGTGGACTGCCAGAATTTCAGTTCCCCGATGCTGCGGCCGATGAGGGGGGAGTCCTTGGGAATGGGGACTTCGTAGTTTGGGAAGGGCTCGTCCGCGGCGGCAAAGGTTTCCCGGCTCTTCATCAGGGCCGCCACTGTGTCGCTGAGGCGGCGGCTCAGGTCGGCATATTCCGCCATCAGCTCTTTCAATTGCTGCCGCAGGGCCCGCACATCGGCGCTCTCCTCAAAGTTTTCAATATACCGCCGGGCACTGTCGGCGGAGAGAACCACCACACCGCTCTGGGGCTTCACCTCCACTACCTTCATGTCCGACAGCAGCCGCAGCGCCCGCCGTATAGTCTCCGGAGACACGTTGTACTCCGAGGCCATGACGGAGCGGCCATAGACCCTCTGGCCCTCTGGCAGATCGCCCTTGGCGATGCGGCGCGCGATGTCCAGGGCGATCTGCAGGTATTGGGAGGGAACGACGGTTTGTTTCATGGGATACCACCACTTTCTTTCTGCTCACTTTATAACAGCATTCATTATAAACTGACAACTTAAAAAAGTAAATAGATATGTCAGTTAAGAATTTGTAAACAAATCCACCGCACACGGACAGAGAGAAAGCCGCTGTTTCTATTTTATGGAAAAGAAGCGGCAAAATCCCACGAAATCCGCCCGTCTACTATGGACAGACCTGACAGAAAGGCAACTGAAAAAATATTTTCCGACCTAAAAGAAAATATGAAAACGGGGTTCCAATTCTTAAAAACTGTGGTATGATTATTATGAACTATTATGTCAAAATGCGGAGGGAGCATTGTGCTAAGAATCAAAACCTATGTGCGGCCCCAGACTCTGGAGGCGGCCTGGCAGCTGTGTCAGAAGAAGGGCAGTGTGGTCCTGGGCGGTATGCTGTGGCTGAAGATGCAGGACAGGGCTGTCGGGACCGCCATCGACCTGCAGGACCTGGGCCTGGACCGGATCAAGGAGACGAAGGACAGTTACAGTATCGGTGCCATGGTGACGCTGCGGAACCTGGAAACTCATGTCGGCCTGAATGTCCTGACCCACGGGGCCATGGCTGACAGTGTGAAGCATATTGTGGGCGTGCAGTTCCGCAATGTGGCCACCGTGGGCGGCAGCATCTGGGGCCGCTTCGGCTTCTCCGATGTGCTGACACTGTTTATGGCCATCGGCGCCCAGGTGGAGCTGTACCAGGGCGGCGTGATGACCGTGGAGGAGTTTGCGGCCAGACCCCGGACGGAGCGGGACCTGCTGGTTCGGGTGATCGTGCCCAAGAAGCCCATGAAAGCTGTGTACCTCTCCCAGCGGAACAGCGCCACGGATTTCCCCGCGCTGACCTGTGCCCTGTGTGAGAGAGACGGAGGGATCACCTGCGCCGTGGGGGCCCGGCCCGCTCAGGCTGTCTGCCTGAAGGGACTGCCAGTTGATCCGGAGGGAGCCGCCGAAGCGGTGGCCGGTGAGCTGCACTTCGGCAGCAACCTGCGGGCAGGCGCCGAGTACCGCGCCCGCATCTGCCAGGCGCTGGTGCGCCGGGGCATGACGGCACTGAAGGAACAGGAGGGATGAGCCATGGAGATCAGGTTGACACTCAACGGAAAGGTGGTCTGCGCCGACGTGCGGCCCGATACACTGCTGCTGGACTTCCTGCGGCGGCAAGGCTGTATCAGCGTCAAGCGGGGCTGTGAGACTGCCAACTGCGGCCTGTGCACCGTGCTGATGGATGGGAAGCCCGTGCTGTCCTGCTCCACCCTGGCTGCCCGGGCGGACGGACACACCGTCCAGACCCTGGAGGGCCTGCAGGCGGAGGCGGTGGATTTCGTCACCTTCATCGCTGACCAGGGCGCCGAGCAGTGCGGTTTCTGCAACCCCGGCTTCGTGATGAACACCATCGCCCTGCTGCGAGAGAACCCCGACCCCACCGACGATGACATCCGGGCCTTCCTGGCGGGAAATCTGTGCCGCTGTTCCGGCTATGAGGGGCAGCTGAGGGGGATCCGGGCCTATCTGGACAGCCGTAAGAAATGAGGAGAGACGAAGTGGAACAGAAAACTTTTCGTACGGTAAACACCCCCGTCCGCAAGAAGGACGCTATGCAGCTGCTGTTGGGCAAGCCCGCTTACGTGGAGGATGTGACGCCCCGGGACTGCCTGGTGGTGAAGCTGCTGCGGAGCCCTCACGCCCATGCGCTGATCGAGTATATCCGTACCGATGTGGCCATGAAGGTGCCGGGCATCGAGTGCATTTTTACTTACAAGGATGTGCCCAACAACCGCTTCACCAACGCGGGACAGACCTATCCGGAGCCCTCCCCCTATGACCGGCTGATCCTGGACCAGCGGGTCCGCTACGTGGGAGACCCAGTGGCCATCGTGGCCGGCGCGGACGAAGCCTGCGTGGACCGGGCACTGAAGCTTATTAAGGTCAAATATCAGGTCCTGGAGCCGGTGTTGGACTTCCGTACTGCCAAAGACGGCAAGGTCCTGGTGCATCCCGAGGACAACTGGGAGGCTCCCCTTCCCGTGGGCGCTGACAACCGGCGGAACCTCTGCGCCGCAGGTGGGGAGTCCCGGGGCGACGTGGAGGCTGTGCTGGCGGACTGCGACCGGGTCATTGACCATGTGTACCACACCAAGGCCTGCCAGCAGGCCATGATGGAGACCTTCCGCACCTATACAGAGCTGGACACCTTCGGGCGGCTCCATGTGGTGTCCTCCACCCAGATCGTGTTCCATCTGCGGCGCATCCTGGCCCGGGCGCTGGGTATTTCCAAGAATAAGATCCGGGTGGAAAAGACCCGGGTGGGCGGCGGCTTCGGCGCCAAGCAGACCGCCGTGGCGGAGGTATATCCCGCCTTTGTTACCTGGAAGACCGGCAAGGCCGCTCGGCTGGTGTACAGCCGCCGGGAGTGCCAGACCGCCGGCAGTCCCCGCCATGAGATGGAGGTCCATGTGCGGCTGGGCGCCGACAACGACGGCACCATCCGGGCACTGGACGTGTATACCCTGTCCAACACCGGCGCTTACGGCGACCACGGGCCCACCACTGTGGGCCTCACCGCCGAAAAGACCATCCCCCTGTACACAAAGAATCTGGAAGCCCACCGCTTCACCTATGATGTGGTATACACCAACATGCAGGCCGCCGGTGCCTACCGGGGCTACGGTGCCACCCAGGGTATCTTTGCCGTGGAGTCCGCTGTCAACGAGCTGGCGGACCTCCTGGGCATGGACCCGGTCCGCCTGCGGGAACAGAACATGGTGCGGCAGGGTATGGTGATGCCTGCCTATTACAACCAGGTGGCCAACGCCTGCGCCCTGGACCGCTGTATGGCCCGATGCGCGGAGCTCTTTGACTGGGAGGCCAAGTTCCCCGTCCGGGACATGGGCAACGGCAAGGTGCGCGCCGCCGGTGTGGCCATGGCTATGCAGGGCAGCTGCATCCCGAACATTGACACCGGCTCTGCCACCGTGACCCTGGGGGATGACGGCACCTATCTGCTGTCCATCGGCGCTGCCGACATGGGCACCGGATGCGATACTATCTTGGCCCAGATGGTGGCCGAGAGCATGGACTGCGATTATGAGGCCGTCTCCGTTGCTCCTGTGGATACGGATACCTCTCCCTACGATTCCGGCTCCTACGCCTCCTCCACCACCTATATCACCGGCAAGGCTGTGGAGCTGGCCTGTGAAAAGCTGAAGGCCCGCATGTGCGAGATTGCCGCCGGAATGTTGGACTGCGGCGTTTCCGAGGTGGAATTCGCGGAGGGCGGCGTCCGGAAGCTGGACGGCTCTGCTTCTGTTACCGCCGCAGACATTGGCTGGCGGGCCCAGTGCGGCGGCGATCTGGCCGCCCGGGCCACCGTGTCTCACACCAGCCCCGTGTCCCCGCCGCCTTATATGGCGGGCATGGTGGAGATCGAGCTGGACCGGGAGACCGGCACCGTGGAGGTGCTGGACTATGTGGCCGTGGTAGACTGCGGAACACCCATCAACCCCAACCTGGTCCGGGTCCAGACTGAGGGTGGCCTGGTGCAGGGCATCGGTATGGCCCTCTATGAGGATGTGACCTACAACGACCGGGGCGGCATTCTGGAAAACTCCCTCATGCAGTATAAAATCCCTACCCGCCTGGACATGGGACGGCTGCGGGTGGAATTCGAGAGCAGCTATGAGCCCACCGGCCCCTTCGGCGCCAAGAGCGTGGGTGAGATCGTCATTAACACCCCCTCTCCCGCCATCGCTCACGCGGTGTTCCGGGCCACCGGTGTCTGGCACAGGGAACTGCCCATCACCCCGGAGAAAATTTTGATGGCACAGAAATAAGTCTATACGCAGAAAAACTGCCCCGCTTTTGGAAGCGGGGCAGTTTTGTTTACCGTAGAGTGTACAGCAGGTACAGCACCAGCAGATGGACGGGATAGAAGAGGTAGGCGGCCCACTGAAAGCCCTTGCCGCCGAAGCCCTTTTTGCCGCTGTACAGCCAGATGGGCACCAGGGCCAGTACCGCGAAGCCTTGGGTGGGGAAGTCGAAGCCCACAAGCGAGATGGTCTGGCCCTTGAAAAGTACGATATTGAGCAGCACCATAGCCGCCAGCTGGGCCAGCCGGTCCAGGGGAAAGTCCCGGAGGAGATAGAACATCACCACTGTCAGCACGCCCATAATGCCATAGTCCACGAAGCCGATGCCCCCCAGCAGACAGGCGGCGGCCAGAGTCAGGAGGCCCAGGGCAATCCGCCGGGGCGTCCGCTCCCGTCGGGCCCGGTCCAGACCGGAGATGGCCCAGAGACCCAGCAGCAGGGTGAACACCGTGTTCTGGTGGAAGGGGAAGAAGGGGGTGCTGAACTGTACCAGGTCGAAGGGAATCTCCGACACCAGGGCAAGTCCCAAAAGTCGCAGGGCGTAGCGGCGGCGGTCCGCCGTGTGGAAAAAGCCCTCCGCCAGCTGGAAGGCGTAGAGGGGGAAGGCCAGGCGGCCCACGCAGGTCATCCAGAAGTTTCCGGGGACCACGGTAGCCCACATGTGGTCCAGCAGCATGCAGGTCATGGCCAGTACCCGCAGCGCCGAGGCACTGAGAAGGCCGGAGGATGTTGGGGTCCTGAGTTCCGATGTCATGGGAGTACTCCTTTTTTGTTCTTTCATCTATTATAGACGAAAGACGGTGAAAAAAGGTTACAGAGAAATGACAAACAGCCCGTCAGCAGGGCAGCTGGTCCAGAGAGGCGAAGGTGTAGCCCATGTCCTCCCATTTTGTCAGCAGGTCATCCAGAATTTCCGCGTTGGTCTTGGAGGTGGAGTGCAGCAGCACGATGGCGCCGTCGTGGATGCGGGGCAGCAGCTTGGCGTAGGCCTGCTCTGCTGTGGGCTGCTTGTCCACGTACCAGTCCACATAGGCCAGACTCCAGAACACGGTCTTGTAACCCAGAGCCTGGGCCTGCTTCAGGTTCTCCGTACTGTACTTTCCCTGGGGCGGGCGGTAGTACATGGGCAGGTCCTGGCCCACGGTTTCCTTGTACAGCGCCGCCAGGCTGTCCAGCTCCTTCTGAAAGGCAGCCTGGTCGCTGATAGCGGACATGTTGGGATGGTGGTAGGTGTGGTTGCCCACGATGTGACCCTCAGCGGCCATGCGGCGGACGATGTCCGGGGCGGTCTCGATCATATTGCCCACCACGAAGAAGGCGGCGGGGGCATTGTGCTTTTTCAGCGCGTCCAGGATCTGTTCCGTGCAGCCGTTCTCATAGCCGCAGTCGAAGGTCAGGTAGATGATCTTTTGGGACGTGTCTCCCAGATAATAAGCATTGTACTTTGCCAGGTCCTCTGCCGTGGCGTTGCCGATGGGAGCGGCGCCTTCCGTCTGGAAGGACAGACCCCAGTCCGTGGTGGAGACTGGGATGGCGGCGGGGGCGGAGGCCGGTTGAACGGTCTGGCTCTGGAGATACAGCATCCCAGCCAGGAATAGGCAGGGGGCCAGTAGCATCACGAAAGCACGGAAGCGGCGGGAAAAGATATTCATGGTAGTCCTCCTGTTGCACAATACTGTGCAACAGTTTGCCCGGTTGGAGGCTTTTCATGCAGCCGTTGAAAAAAACGTCGGAATTTGCTAGAATGTTGAAGACAACCGAGCGGACAGAACAAAGGAGCGCGAAGAACAAGACCCATGGCAAAACGGAAAACAAAACGAAAGAAACGGTCCCGCGGAGGGAGCATCCTGGCGCTGCTGCTGGCGCTGTGTATTGGCGGAGCAGCTCTCTGGCGGTATTGTGAATTGCCGGTGCCGGACGGCTTGGCGGCACAGGCAAAGACTGCCGGAGACCTGGCGGCGGAGAAGCTGGCGGAGGCCCGCTCCGGTCTGTCGGCCTGGCTGGCGGACCTGCTGGCAAAGCTGCCGCCGGAGTTGCGGGAGCGGCTGATTGTTCAGGAGGAGCGGGAGACCGTGACCCTGGACACCCTGCCGGACTATGACGGCAGTCCGTATGTGGAGCTGAATGACGGCCAACCCACTTTTACGGAGGAACAGAAGGCCGGGAAAGCCTCCTATGAGACCTACGCACCCCTGGACCTGCTGGGCCGCTGCGGCACGGCGGAGGCATGTATAGGGCAGAATCTGATGCCCACCGAGGAGCGGGGCGCCATCGGCATGGTGAAGCCCAGCGGTTGGCATACGGTGCGCTATGACGGCGTGGTGGACGGCAAGTACCTCTACAACCGCTGCCACCTGATTGGATACCAACTGGCCGGGGAGAACGCCAATGAGCGGAACCTGATCACAGGCACCCGCTATCTGAACGTGGTGGGGATGCTGTCTTTTGAGGACCAGGTGGCGGACTATGTGCAGGAGACTGGCAACCACGTCCTCTACCGGGTAACCCCTGTATTTCAGGGAATGGAGCTGGTGGCCCGGGGTGTGCAGATGGAGGCCTGGAGCGTGGAGGACGATGGTGCCGGCGTCTGCTTCAACGTGTACTGCTACAATGTACAGCCTGGGGTGGAGATTGACTACGCCACCGGGGAAAGCCGGCTTGCGGAGGAGAACATACCATGATGGAAGCAATTTGGAACAACTTTGACCGGGTGGTGGTGTTTGACACGGAGACCACCGGCATTGAATTTGCCAGGGACCGCATCATTGAACTGGGGGCTGTCTCCCTGGAACAGGGGGTGGAGACGGACTGCATGGACCTGTTCATCCGGCTTCCGGAGGGGCGGACCATTCCTTCCTTCATCACGGAGCTGACGGGCATTACCGATGAACAGCTCCTGTCGGAGGGTGTGGACCAGAAAGAGGCGGCGGAGGCTTTCTGCCGCTTGCTGGAAGGAGCGGAACGGCCTCTGCTGGTGGCCTATAATGCCCAGTTCGATCTGAACTTCCTGTTCTGGTTCCTGCGGCCCTACGGCCGGGTGGAGGTGCTGCGGGCACCCCGGTTCCTGGACGCCCTGACAGTATACCGGGACCGGCGGGACTATCCCCACAAGCTCTGCAACGCCATTGAGGCCTACAGCCTGGGGGACCGGGTGGTCAACAGCCACCGGGCCGTGGATGACGCCCGGGCCACCGTGGAGCTGCTGGAAGCCATGGCGGCGGAACAGGATGACCTGGAGCGGTATCTGGACCTGTTCGGCATCCATCCCAAATACGGGATGTCCGGGCGGAAAATTTCCTCTGTGACTTACCGGCCCCAGTCTTACCGGCGGACAGTACCCTTGTATGAGTTGACATAATGTATAAGAACGCAGAAAGAGACGGCGTTGGCCGTCTCTTTTTTTGCGCTGAAAAATTTTGCCTTGACAAAATTGTATAATTGTACTAATATCATCATACATTAGTACACTAGTACAAAAATACAGATGAAAGTTGAAGAAAAGCAAAAACCTGCTCCGTTATAGAGAGTGGGACCCGATGAAATAGAAGGAGATGGAAACCATGCGTGCAGAACTGATGCAGATGGAACAAGAGGAGAAACGGAAACCAAAGAAATTCCGGCTGGGAAAGAAGGGAAAGCGGTGGGCGGCTCTGGCGGCCGTGCTGGCCGTGGTCCTGCTGGCTGCAGTGGCGCTGCCTCGGCTGGGCGGGGGTACCGCTGCGGCGGAGACAGGCTATACTGTGGAGCAGGCCGCCCGCCGGGACCTGTCAGTGAGCGTCACTGGCTCCGCCACGCTGGAGCCCGCTGACTCCTATCAGGTGAATACCCTGGTCTCCGGCGCTATCCTGACCGCCCCCTTTGAGGAGGACGACCTGGTGGAGATGGGAGCGCTGCTGTATGAGCTGGACAGCGGTGATGCCCAGACCTCCGTCAGCCGGGCGGAGCTGTCTGTGGAGCAGGCCAGGCTGGGCTATGACCAGGCCACAGAGGCCCTTCACCCCACAGCGCCCATCAGCGGCACCATCCAGGAGATCTTTGTCCACAACGGCGACAATGTGACGGCGGGCACCGCACTGGCAAAGATCACTGCCAGCATGGATCTGTCCATCGACTTCCTGTTTCCCTATGTGGAGCCCTCGGCTTTCTATGTAGGTCAGCGGGCCACAGTGTTCGTGGGCAATTTTGACGGCCCGGTGAACGGAACCGTCACGGCGGTGTCCAACAGCACCGCCGTCACCAGCAACGGAAAGGCGGGCAGCAGTGTCCGGGTAAAGGTGGAGAACCCCGGCGTCCTGTCGGATGCCTACACAGCTTCCGCCGTCATCGGCAGCTATACCAGTTACGGCAACGCTGACGTGAACATGCCCGCCTGTGCCACGGTGTACGCCGCGGGCAGCGGCTCCGTCAGCGGCTTTGACAAGCTGATGGGCAGCACCGTCAAAAAGGGAGAGGTGCTCTGCACCGTGGACTCCTCCGTCATCCGGGAGCAGATCGAAAATGCCCGGCTGAGCCTGGAGAGCGCAAAGCTGTCCGCCTCCTCCGCCAGCGGCAGCCTGGAGGATTACCGGATCACCGCACCCATCTCCGGCACGGTCATTGAGAAGAATTTCAAGGCAGGGGACAAGGTGGACGGCTCCGCCAGCGGCACCCTGGCTGTCATTTATGATCTGAGCTGCCTGAAGATGCAGATGAATGTCAATGAGCTGGACATCGGCAAGGTGAAGGTGGGCCAGACCGTGGCGATCACCGCTGCTGCCCTGCCCGGCGAAGTCTATACCGGCACCGTGGAGCGGGTCAGTGTTAACGGTACCACCAAGGATGGCTTTACCACATACCCCGTTACCATCGCCATTCGGGACTACGGCGGCCTGATGCCCGGTATGAATGTTTCCGCCGCCATCAACTGCGGTACGGCGGAAAACGCCCTGACTGTGCCTGTGGCCGCCGTGGAGCGGGGCAGCACGGTGCTGGTGGCTCCGGCAGAGGCCCTGGGGGAGGACGGCACTGTCATCGACCCCGCTCTGTTGGAGGAGCGGGCCGTCACACTGGGCTTCAATGATGACCGGTACATCCAGATCACCTCCGGCCTGACGGAGGGGGACCGTGTGGCGTATCAGGCGGCCCCGGCTGCGGAGGGCTGAGCCATGGCCCATCTGATTGAACTGAACAACGTGTATAAAATCTATCCCATGGGCAGCGAGGAGGTCCACGCTCTGGACGGCGTCAGTTTTGCGATTGACAAGGGTGAGTTCGTGGCCATTGTAGGCCAGTCCGGCTCCGGCAAATCCACCGCCATGAACATCATCGGCTGCCTGGATGTGCCTACCTCCGGGACGTATCACCTGGGCGGCGTGGATGTATCTACCATGGACGATGACCGGCAGGCGGAAATCCGGAATAAAATGCTGGGCTTTGTGTTCCAGCAGTATAACCTGATTCCCAAGCTGACGGTGCGGGAAAACGTGGAGCTGCCCCTGTTGTACGCGGGCATTTCCGCAGAGGAGCGCCGGGAGCGGGCGGCTCAGGCTCTGGAACGGGTGGGCCTGGCGGATAAACAGAGAAATACGCCCAGCCAGCTCTCCGGCGGCCAGCAGCAGCGGGTGTCCATTGCCCGGGCTCTGGCGGGGAAGCCCTCTGTCATTCTGGCGGATGAGCCCACCGGTGCCCTGGACTCCCGGACGGGCCGGGAGGTGCTGGACTTTCTTCAGAAGCTCAATGCCGAAGGGGACACCGTGGTCCTCATCACCCATGACAATTCCATCGCCCGGAAGGCCAAGCGCATTATCCGCCTTCAGGACGGACGGGTCATTTATGACGGCGATGCCGCCGATCCCCGGGCCGTGGTTCATTCCGGGGACGGGGGAGAGGAGGCAGGCGCATGAATGTCTCACAATCCTTCAAGCTGGCGTTAAAATCCCTGCGGACCAGCAAAATGCGGGCCTTCCTCACCATGCTGGGCATCGTCATCGGCGTGGCGGCGGTTATCATCATTATCTCCCTGGGCAACGGCCTCACGGGTATGGTGGAGCAGCAAGTGGAGAAGGTGGGCATTACCCAGATGTACGCCTACGCCTGGGGTCGGGGTGACGGTACTACTTTGAATCTGGACCCCCAGCAGATGTATGATCTGATTGAAGCGCATCCCGACGTGTTCGACGGCGTTACCCCCTGGGTGGGAGCCGGAAACGGCGTCCGCCGGGACGGCGCGGAATTTGAAAAAACGAAGATCTACGGCGTCAGCGAGGCCATGTACCGCGCTGGTACCGGCACTACCCTGGACGGCAATACCCTGACCGAAGGTCGGTACCTCCAGTATGTGGACGTGGAGCGGCGGCAGAAGGTATGCGTCATCGGCGCTTATTTGGAACAGGAGGCCTTTCGGGGCGATGCCCTGGGGAAGGAACTGACCATTGGCGGCGTGTCTTATACGGTGGTGGGCGTCCTGGCCCGGGAGCGGGAGGAAATGACCGAGGGCGGCAGTGACGATGTGGTGTACATTCCCTATGAAAACGCCCTGGAGCTGTCCGGCAGCCGCAATGTAACGCTGTATCAGGTGATGGCTGTCTCCCGCGATACGGTGTCCCAGGGGAAAGCGCTCATCGCCGACATGATGCAGAACTTTTACCAGGACGAGGACGCCTATTATATTGAGACCATGCTGGAACAGGTGCGAATGATCAACGCCATGATGGGGGTGGCCATGGCGGTGCTGGTGGCTATCGCCGCCATATCCCTGCTGGTGGGCGGTATCGGCATTATGAACATCATGCTGGTGTCCGTTACGGAGCGGACCCGGGAAATCGGCATCCGGAAGTCCCTGGGTGCCAAGCGGCGGGATATCCGGCGTCAGTTCATCATCGAGGCGGGGACGACCTCCGCCATGGGCGGACTGATCGGAATTTTGCTGGGCTGCCTGCTGGCCACAGGCATCGGCTCCCTGCTGGGTGGGATGCTGCTGGAGCAGTTGGGCACCAGCGGTATTACCTTCAATGCCACGCCGACCCTTGGGGCCATCCTGGTGAGCTTCGGTGTCAGTGTGGGCATCGGCGTACTGTTTGGCTACCTGCCTGCCAACAAGGCCGCCAAGCTGAATCCTATTGATGCCCTGCGGTACGAATAAGCGGAAATAGAAGAGAGCCGGGAGCAGTTCGCTCCCGGCTCTCCAGACTGTCAAAGAACCTCGCCGGTGGCGAGGTTCTTCTGGTATAATAGGAGCAA
>CAMFAL010000030.1 GCA_945948185.1 uncultured Clostridia bacterium
ATTAATCCTACATGGGTGCCTTTTTGTACTGTCCGTACAACTTGGGCCGGTTCAGTTTGGGAAGCCTGTCTTTTTTTGCAGTCAGTCGTCGGTTCGGACGCCTTTTTCGATGTCCCGGATGTCATAGGGCGAGGTCTGGTACACGCAGTAGTTCAGCCAGTTGGCGTACAGCAGGTGAGCGCAGCTCCGCCAGTTCATCACCGGCTTCTGATTGGGGTCGTCACCGGGGAAGTAGTGCTGAGGCAGTTGGATGTCCACACCGGCGGCCAGATCCCGCATGTACTCCTTCCGCAGGGTGTCCCGGTCGTACTCGGCGTGGCCCATCAGGAACACCTGACGGCCCTGGTCGGTCTTGACGGCGTAGACCCCCGCCTCCGGAGAGGCGGCCAGGATCTTCAATTCCGGCACAGCCTCAATATCCGCACGGTCCACCGTGGTGTTCCGGGAGTGGGGGACCCAGAAGGTGTCGTCAAAGCCTCGGAAGAGGATGTAATTGGGGTCCTCCATCGTGTGCTGAAAGACGCCGAACAGCTTGTGGTCCAGCACTCGTTTGGGAATACCGTAGTGGTAATAGAGGCCTGCCTGGGCGCCCCAGCAGATGTGCAGGGTGGAGTGGACGTGGGTCTTCGACCACTCCATGATCTCACACAGCTCCGGCCAGTAGTCCACCTCCTCGAAGTCCATCAGCTCCACCGGCGCGCCGGTGATGATCAGGCCGTCGAAAGTGCGGTCCTTCACCTCGTCAAAGGACTTATAGAAGGCCAGCATGTGGGCCTGGGAGGTGTTCTTGGACACATGGCCGCTGGGAGCGATGAGCTCCAGCTCGATCTGCAGGGGCGTGTTGCCAAGGACACGGGCCAGCTGGGTCTCGGTGTCCACCTTGGTGGGCATCAGGTTCAAAAGGAGAATTTGCAGGGGCCGGATGTCCTGGGTGATGGCCCGGGTCTCCGTCATGACGAAGATGTTTTCCGCCGTCAGGGTGTTGGTGGCGGGCAGTTGGTTGGGGATTTTGATGGGCATGATCAGATCGCCTCCAATGCCTGGGCAATGTCCTCGATAAGATCCTCCTTACTCTCCAGGCCGCAGCTCATGCGGACCAGGCCCGCGGGGACGCCGGCGGCAATCAGCTGTTCTTCGGTCATCTGGCGGTGGGTGGAGGTAGCGGGGTTCAGGCAGCAGGTGCGGGCGTCGGCCACATGGGTCTCAATGGCCGCCAGCTTCAGATGCTTCATGAAGACTTCGGCGGCGGGACGGCCGCCCTTCAGCTCGAAGGACACCACGCCGCAGGAGCCGTGGGGCAGGTACTTCTGGGCCACCTCGTGGTAGGGATCCCCGGGCAGGCCACAGTAGTGGACGGTTTCCACCTTGGGATGGGAGGCCAAGAACTCAGCCACGGCCTGCCCGTTCTCACAGTGGCGGGCCATGCGGACGTGGAGGCTCTCCAGGCCCAGATTCAGATAGAAGGCGTTTTGGGGAGACTGGATGGAGCCAAAGTCCCGCATGAGCTGGACGGTGCATTTGGTGATAAAGGCGCCTTCTTTACCGAATTTCTCGGCGTAGGTGACACCGTGGTAGCTGTCATCGGGGGTGCACAGGCCGGGGAACTTGTCGGCGTGGGCCATCCAGTCGAACTTGCCGGAGTCCACGATGGCGCCGCCCACCGCGGCGCCGTGGCCGTCCATGTATTTGGTGGTGGAATGGGTGACGATGTCGGCGCCCCACTGGAAGGGCCGGCAGTTTACCGGTGTGGCAAAGGTGTTGTCCACGATCAGGGGCACGCCGTGGCTGTGGGCGGCTCTGGCGAACTTTTCGATGTCCAGCACCGTCAGGGCGGGGTTGGCGATGGTCTCGCCGAAGACGCACTTGGTGTTGAGCCGGAAGGCGGCGTTCAGCTCTTCCTCGGAGCAGTCCGGGGCCACGAAGGTAGTCTCAATGCCCATTCTGGCCATGGTGACGGAGATCAGGTTGAAGGTGCCGCCGTAGATGCTGGAGGAGGCCACAATGTGGTCGCCGCAGGCGGCGATATTGAACAGAGCGAAGAAGTTGGCCGCCTGACCGGAGGAGGTCAGCATGGCGGCGGTGCCGCCCTCCAACTCCGCAATCTTGGCTGCCACGCAGTCATTGGTGGGGTTCTGAAGGCGGGTGTAGAAGTAGCCGCTGGCCTCCAGGTCAAAGAGCTTGCCCATGTCCTCGCTGGTGGCGTACTTAAAGGTGGTGGACTGGACGATGGGAATCTGCCGGGGCTCGCCGTTGCCGGGGGTGTAGCCCCCTTGGACGCAGATGGTTTCAGGACGGTAATTGCTCATACTGATGATCTCCTTTCGGTGTTCAGCGTTCTCGATATGCTGCCGCACCCGGTTGTCGTGCGGCAGGCCGGGGATGAGATGCGGAGACGAGAGCGCATGAAAATTCTTTTGTTCCTTTTCCTCTTCGAGGACGTGCTTCACTAGGATTTTGCTTTGCAAAATTAAGTGTCGTTACAGTCTTTCAAGAAAAGGAACGAAAAAAAGGCTTTCGTCCCAAAGGTTTTCTTTGAGACGAAAGCCGTATCTTGCTTCCGCGGTACCACTCAAATTGCGCCTGCCTCACAGCGGACGCCACTCTGGGTCCAACAACCCTTTCGCACTGACGCAGCGTACGCGGGAAAGCCCTACCGGCACTGCGTGCCCTCGAACCTCCAGCTCAGAAGCCATAGAACCTGGAGACCGCTGCCGCCGGCTCACACCGCCCGCCGGCTCTCTGAAAGCGTGGATCTCCGTCCCTCTCCCTCATTGCTTTGGGAAATATTATAGAGAGGACCCTCGGGTTTGTCAACCCTTGTTCTCCAGGATGTGGACGTTCAGGTGGTCGTAGGTCATCTCCACACCCTTCTGGGCAAAGGCGGTGCGCAGGTTCTCGCCCAGGCAGAAGTACACATCCCAGTAGTCGGCGGCATTGCACCAGCAGAAGATGGTGTATTCGATGGAGCTGGCGCCGTAATTGGAGAGATAGACTGCGGAGGCGGGGTCCTCCAGCACCTTGGCGGTCATGGACAGGGCCTGACGGCAGGCGTCCTTCACAGCCTCGGTGGGGGCATTGTAGGAGGCGGTCACCTTCTGGGTCACGCGGCGGCGGCCCAGCACGGTGTAGTTGATGACCTTGGAGCCCGACAGTTCCTTGTTGGGCAGCATCACCAGCAGGCCGTCGGGGGTCAGGAGCTTGGTATGGTTCAGCGTGATCTCCTGGACGGTGCCGCTGACGCCAGAGGCCTCAATGAAGTCCCCGATGGAGAAGGGGTGGGAGGACAGGATTACCAGGCCGCCGGCCACGTTGCCCAGAATGTCCTCAGCGGCCAGGGTGATGCCCAGGGAGCCAACGGACAACAGGGCCACCAGGGAGGTGATGGGAACGCCCAGGCTGTCCACCACCACCAGGGTGGCGATCACATACAGCACCAGCTTGATGCCGGCGTGGACGTACTTCTGCACCCGGGCGTCCAGCTTGGACCGGGAGAGGAGGCGGCCTGTCAGCTTCAGGACGGCCTTGACGACGATCAGACAGATGATGAGGGTGATGACGACGGACACGATTCGTCCCAGGGTCATGCTGCCCAGGGAGGTGTTCAGCAGCTCGGTCATGTTTGGCATAGCAGATTCTCCTTTTCAAAATAAAATGCAACAGAATGATATCGAAAAACAAGGAAAAAGTCAATGGCACGGGGAAAAACGCAAAAAGCAGTTGCGGGAAAGCCGGATGGCCTGCTATAATCATAAAATACGACAAAAGAGAAAAGGGAGGAACTTTACCATGAACCGGGATTTGAAAAAACAGAGCAGCGGCCTGGCGCTGCTTCCGTTTTTGATCTTCATTGTCATCTATCTGGGGGCGGGCCTGTATCTGCAGGCCAAGGGGGAGGAAATGGCCTTCTACCAGTTCCCCTCCGTCACCGCCATGTTTATCGCCGTGCTGGCGGCCTTCTGCATGGGCCGGGAGAGCATCGATCGAAAATTTGCCATCTTTGCCCGGGGCGCCGCCAATGAGAACGTGCTGACCATGCTGATGATCTATATTCTGGCGGGCGCTTTCTCCACCGTGGCCAAGACCATGGGCGGTGTGGATGCCACCGTGAATCTGGGGCTGTCCCTGGTCCCCGTGGAGCTGCTGACCGCCGGTGTGTTTGTCATCTCCGCCTTCCTGGGCACCGCCACCGGCACCTCTGTGGGCACCATTACGTCCCTGGTGCCCATCGCCGTGGGCCTGGCCGCCGAAAGCGGCCTCAGCGTACCCATGATGCTGGGCGCCTGCGCCGGCGGGGCCATGTTCGGGGACAACCTGTCCATGATCTCCGACACCACCATCGCCGCCACCAAGACCCAGGGCTGCGAGATGCGGGACAAGTTCCGGGTCAACTTCTTCATCGCCCTGCCTGCCGCTCTGGTCACCCTGGTGATTCTGCTGGTGTGCGCCCGGCCCGAGACTGCGGCGGCCATGGAGCCCCGCTCCTTTGAGATGATGAAGGTGTTGCCCTACGTGCTGGTGCTGGTGCTGGCCATCATCGGCGTCAACGTGTTCCTGACTCTCACCATCGGCATCTTCGCAGCCGGCGTCATCGGCATGGCCTGCGGGGACCTGACCATTTTCACCTACGCCCAGTCTATCTGGAACGGCTTCACCGGCATGAGCGAGGTGTTCTTCTTGGCTCTGTTCTGTGGCGGCCTGTCGGAGCTGATCGCCCATCACGGCGGCATTGCCTGGCTCATTGAAAAGCTGCGGGGTATGATGCGGGGCAACAAGTCCGCCCAGGTGGGCATGGCGGCTTTGGTGTCCCTGGCGGACTGCGCCACCGCTAACAACACCGTGGCCATCATTCTCTGCGGCAACGTGGCCCGGGACATCAGCCGGGAGTACAAGGTGGACCCCCGCCGGACGGCGTCCCTGCTGGACGTGTTCTCCTGCGTATTTCAGGGCATCATCCCCTACGGCGCCCAGCTGCTGATGGCGGCAGCTCTGACCACCACTACCTACGGCATTGCCATGAGCCCGGTGGAGATCGTGCCCTACATGTGGTACTGCTGGGTACTGGCGGCCTTCGGCTTGTTGTCCGTCTTTGTGCCTTATGCGGACCGCACCTGCCGCAGGGACCCCTGGAACTGGGAATACGACGTGGCGGAATCCGGCGTCGAAGCCAAAAAGCTCCTGTTGAAAGAGGAAAAGGAAGACTGAACGAAACGGGGACCTGCCTGTGCGGCGGGTCCTTGTTTTTGCCGGGAACGGTTGCATTTTTTATCCGCCTGTGCTACCATATCGACCCGGAAATGGCGGTGAAACGATGAAAAATATATGGAATTTTCTGAAAAGCGAAACAGTTCTGGCGGCAGCCTGGGTGCTGGCCCTGGTGACTATGGTACTGGTGCCGCCGGACGGCGGATATCTGGACTATATCGACTGGAACACCCTGATGCTGCTGTTCTCCCTGATGGCCGTCATGGCGGGGCTCCAGCGCCTGGGACTGTTCCGGCGGCTGGGGGAGGCCCTGCTGGCCCGGACAGCCACTACCCGTCAGCTGGAGGCGGCTCTGGTATTCCTGCCCTTTTTCACCAGCATGGCGGTAACCAACGATGTGGCCCTGATCACCTTCGTTCCCTTCGCCCTGGAGGTGCTGCGGCTGGCGGACCGGGAGGACCGGCTGGTGCCGGTGGTGGTATTGCAGACCATCGCCGCCAATCTGGGTAGCATGACCACCCCCATCGGCAATCCCCAGAACCTGTATCTCTACGCCCACTACGGCCTGTCCCTGGGCGTGTTTTTCCGCACCATGCTGCCCCTGACCCTGGCCGCGGCGGTGCTGCTGGGACTGTGCCTGCTGCTGACCCGGTCCCGCCCCCTGTCCATCCCGGACCTCCGGTCCGCCCCGGCGGGCGGAGACCGCGGGCTGTGGCTCTATCTGGCGCTGTTTCTGCTGTGCCTGGGAGCGGTGGGGAAGTGGGTGCCCGCGTGGGCAGCCTTTGCGGTGGTGCTGGCGGCGCTGCTGTTGGCGGACCGTCCCGTGCTGGGGAAGGTGGACTACTCGCTGCTGCTGACCTTTGTGGGATTCTTCCTGTTCGTAGGGAACCTGGGGCGGCTGGAGGCGTTCCGGACGCTGTTCCGGAACCTGCTGACAGGCCACGAGGTCCTCTGTGCCGTGCTGGCCAGCCAGTGCCTCAGCAATGTTCCGGCAGCGCTGCTGCTGTCCGGCTTCACGGAAAACGGCACCGCCCTGCTGGTGGGCACCAACCTGGGCGGCCTGGGCACCCTGATTGCCTCCATGGCCAGCCTGATCTCCTACAAGCAGATCTCCCGGAGCGCCCCTGGCCTCCGGAACCGGTATCTGGGCTGGTTCACCCTGGCCAACGTGGTGTTCCTGCTGGTGCTGCTGGGTCTGCAAAGTCTGCTCCATTAACAGCGCACGCCCGGACCGTTTAGGTCCGGGCGTGCTTTTTGCTCAATGATTATGACCCTCTGCCAGAGATTGGTGCATTTGGGCGGTGAAGCGGATGGACTCATCCACGGATTCCTCCAGCTGCCGCACGAACTGCTCCGTCAGGGGAGAGCGCTTCCCACCACGGGGGACAATCCAGCCGATGCGGATGCGGCTTTTCCCCTCCAGGGGCACCGTCACCACCGCCTGGCTGATGAAGCTCTCCACCAGCAGGCCGCTGCCGGTGGTAAAGGCGTCCGTCCGGGCCAGGACGTTCATCATGGTGGCCCGGTTGTTGACGCTGATGCAGCGGTCCGGCCGCTTCATGGACATCATCTGGTACTCCTCGGAAAAATCGACCGCTACGCCCTGGGCGTGCTCGAAGGACACGTAGGGATACCCCTCCAGGTCCTTTTCGCTGACGGCGTCCCGGCTGGCAAGGGGATGGCCCTTGCGGACGTAGACGCAGGGGGCCACGGCGGCCACCTCGTGGAACTCCAGCTCCCTGGCGTCCAGCAGTCGGCGGATCATCTTCTCCGTCAGCTCCGTCAGGAAGATGACGCCGATGTCGGAGCGGTGGTCATACACGTCGTCGATGACGGCGTCCATGCCGGTCTCCTTGATGGAGAAGTGGAAGCGGCTGGCTTCAGCGGTGTCCAGCATCCGCAGGAAAGCGTCCTCCGTGAAGGGATACCGCTGGGTGGAGACGGAGAAGCGGGCCGGGGCCGCCGTGTCCCGGGCCTCGTAGAGCCGCTCGATGAGCTGCTTCTGCTCCAGCAGGGAAATGGCGTAACTGAGGAACTCCTTGCCCTCGGGGGTGAATTCCACGCCCCGGTTGCTGCGGGCGAAGAACTGGATGCCCAACTCCTCCTCCAGTTCCCGGACGGCGGAGGAGATACCGGACTGGGACAGCACCAGCTTGTGGGCTGCCTTGTTGATGGAACCGCACTTGGAGATCTCCACAACGTATGCCAACTGCTGAAAGGTCATGCCACACCCTCCTTGCCTGTGAATCGGTTATCATTTTTTATTATAACCAGAGCGGCTCCCGATGTCAAATCCCGGACTTACGGCTTCCGGTATGAAAGGGCCTTTTCGGATTCGTATTTATGACCGAACATAGAAAAATGCAGGGCGTGCCTACGGGTATGGCAGCGGACGGAGGATTCAGGCAGGCGGATTCTTCACACCCATACAGATCAAAAAAAAGACAGGCTTTTGCCTGTCTTTCTTTTGGTGCGCGAGGCGGGACTTGAACCCGCACGTCCGTAAAGGACACTAGAACCTGAATCTAGCGAGTCTGCCAATTCCACCACTCGCGCATAACAATATGAAATTCAAAACCCCGAGGGGGGACCCTCCGGAATTTGCATTCCAGAGGGAATATGGTGCGCGAGGCGGGACTTGAACCCGCACGTCCGTAAAGGACACTAGAACCTGAATCTAGCGAGTCTGCCAATTCCACCACTCGCGCGCATATGGAGCCTTCTGAGAGGAAGTGGTGCGGCTGACGGGACTTGAACCCACACGTCGATACGACACCAGCACCTCAAGCTGGCCTGTCTACCAGTTCCAGCACAGCCGCAAATAAAGCTCCCAGGAAAAGACTGCTTGATTATTATAGCGAGAAGACGCCGTTCTGTCAAGTCTCATTTTTCGATTTTTTCAAAAATCCCGAAAAGCTGGCTTTTCCGGGGAAAAAGGCGGAAAACCGCCCGGATGGCTCCCATCCGGGCGGGGAAACTCAGCGTTTTTCCATGGGGGTATAGGGACGGAAGTCCTCCACGCACTCATAGCGGGGACGGATCAGCTTGCTGCCGGAGGTCAGCTCCTCCATACGGTGGGCGCTCCAGCCGGCGATTCGAGCCACGGCGAAGAGGGGGGTGTACAGCTCCATGGGCAGGCCCAGCATGTCATAGACAAAGCCGCTGTAAAAGTCAATGTTGGTGGCTATGGCGTCTTTGTGCTGCCGCTCCATCAGCAGCTGCTTGCCGATGCGCTCCACATTGGCATAGAGGGTCAGTTCGGACTCCCGGTGCTTTTCTGCTGCCAGCTTGTGGACGTAGTCCCGGAATACCTCGCAGCGGGGGTCGGACTTGGTGTAAACGGCATGGCCAAGACCGTAGATCAGACCGCTGCGGTCAAAGGCCTCCTTGTTGAGCATCTTCGTGAGATAGTCCGCTACGGCGCCCTCGTTATCCCAGTTCTTCACGTGGAGCTTGATGTCGGTCATCATGGACATGACCTTGTTGTTGGCGCCGCCGTGGCGGGGGCCCTTCAGGGAGCACATGGCTGCCGTGATGGCAGAGTAAGTGTCCGTGCCGGAGGAAGTGACCACGTGGTTGGTGAAGGTGGAGTTGTTGCCGCCGCCGTGGTCCGCATGGAGCACCAGGGCCACGTCCAGAACGCGGGCCTCCAGGTCTGTGTAGCTGCAGTCCTCCCGCAGCAGCCGCAGGAAGTTTTCGGCGGTGCTGAGCTCCGGCTTAGGCATGTGGATAAAGAGACTCTCACCCGGCAGGCTGTACCGCCAGGCCTGATAGGCGTAGATGGCCAGCACCGGCATGTTGCTGGTCAGCTGCAGGCACTGGCGCAGCACGTTTTCCAGGCCGATGTCGTTGGGCTTGTCGTCGTAGCAGAACAGCGTCAGGATGCTGCGCTGCATGGTATTCATCAGGTCCTGGGAGGGGGCCTTCATGATAACGTCCCGGAAGAAGTTGGAGGGCAGGGTGCGGTAGGAGGACAGCTGCACGCAGAAGTCCTGGAGCTGCTCCTCCGTGGGCAGCTCGCCGAAGAGCAGCAGGTAGGCGGCCTCCTCAAAGGCATAGCGGCCCCGGGGGGCGGAACCCTTGACGATGTCCCGACAGTCGATGCCGCGGTAGTACAGAACGCCTTCGGCGGGAGTGATGTGCTCCCGGTCAGCGGCGTCCATATAGACATTGTAGGACTGGATCTCAGCCACGCGGGTCAGGCCGGTCAGCACGCCCCGCCCATCCTCGTCGCGGAGGCCGCGCTTCACGTTGTACTCCTTGTACAGCCGGGGGTCGATGTAGTTTTTCTTTTCCCACTGCTCCTTCAGGGCCAAAATGGCAGGAGTAATCTCACAGTAGGCGTTTTCCCGGTTCTCTTTCCAGATCATGGCAGGGTCTCCTCTCCGCTTTAAACAGATAATGATGCAATACTATCATGCATCACTTTCATTTTCAATGGGAAAACTGCTAAAAATCAGGAAAATTTTAAAAAATTTTGCATGACAAAAATAGACTCTTGCAAATAATGGGTGGACCTTTGTAAAAAACGACGCCTCCCGTCACCGGAAAGCGTCGTTTTGGGGCGTACATTTGTCGTTTTACACAAAGACTCACAGCTGGGAGAGAACTTCCCCGATGGGGTCCGTGATGACCAGCCCGGCGGAGAGGTCCTGGGTTACGGCGGATTTGTTGATGAGGACCAGCTTGTGGCCCCGGTAGTAGTTGATGAGCCCGGCGGCGGGGTAGACGTTCAGGGAGGTGCCGCCGATGATCAGCATGTCGGCTTCGGCGATGGCCCGGATGGCCTTGTTCAGCGTCTGCTGGTCCAGCCCCTCTTCGTAGAGCACCACGTCGGGCTTGATGATGCCGCCGCAGGGGCAGCGGGGGACACCGGTGGCGGCCAGGATGCGGTCCAGACCATAGAAGGTCCGGCAATGCTCGCAGTAGTTGCGGTGGACGCTGCCATGGAGCTCCAGCACGTTTTTGCTGCCGGCGGCCTGGTGGAGCCCGTCGATGTTCTGGGTCACCACGGCCTTCAGCTTCCCGTCTGCCTCCCACTCCGCCAGCTTGTAGTGGGCGGCGTTGGGCTTTGCCTCCGGGGCCAGCATCTTGGTCCGGTAGAAGCGGAAGAATTCTTCGGGGTTGCTTTCGTAGAAGGTATGGCTTAAAATCGTCTCAGGCGGGTATCTCCACTCCTGGTGGTACAGGCCGCTGGTGCTGCGGAAATCCGGGATGCCGGACTCCGTGGAGACACCGGCCCCACCGAAAAATACGATGTTGTGGGAGCTATCTACCAGTTCCTTCAGCTTTTTCACTGCGTCTGTCATCAAAATCCCTCCATCCTGCAAGTAAGGAGCTATCTCTATGAATATCCAGATCTTCGGTTCCTCCAAGTCCTTCGACACAAAGAAGGCGGAGCGGTGGTTCAAGGAGCGCCGCATCAAGTACCAGTATATCGACGTCCCCTCAAAAGGATTATCCCCCCGGGAGTACCAGTCCGTCAAGCAGAAAGTTGGCTTTGACGCTCTGGTAAATACGAAATGCCGGGCCTACGAGGACCTGTTTATGGCTTATATCACCCCGGACGCCCGGGAGGAAAAGCTGCTGGAGCACCCCGAATTGTTTGTGACCCCCATCGTGCGGAACGGGAAAGAGGCAACGGTGGGTTACTGCCCCGATGTCTGGGCAAAATGGGAGTAAACTGCAATTCTCCGGTTCCATGGAAAGAGAGGAGGCCCGTGCCGTGAAGTCATTTTCTCCGCCGAAGAACCGCTTCCTGCGGGGCGTATATCTGCTGGCCCGCCGGTATCTGCGGCATAACGTGGGCGCCCAGAGCGCAGCGTTGGCCTTTTATCTGCTGTTCATGCTGTTTCCCTTCCTAATCTTCCTCAGCGCCCTGCTGGGCCTGCTGCAGCTGGATGTGGCGGGCATTCTGAGGGTTTTGGCGGAGTTCCTGCCGGCCCAGGTGGTGGATGTGGTGGAGGTCTATCTGACCTATGTGGGCAGCAGCCCCAGCCCCCAGCTGCTGGTGTTCGGTCTGGTATTCTCCATTTATTTCCCCATGCGAGCCACCAACGCCCTCATGCGCTCCGTGCGGACGGCCTACCATCTGGGACCGGCCCACGGCGTGATCCAGGTGTTCAAGACCCTGCTGTACACGGTACTGCTCATCGCCGCGATTGCCCTGACCCTGGTGCTGATGAGCGTCAGCGACCGGCTGCTGGCCTACTGCGTGGCCAACCTGGGATTGCCGGTCTTTATCGCGGAGCTGTGGGCAAAGCTGCGGTTCCCCCTGGCGGCAGTGGTGGGCTACTTTGCCCTGTTCCTTCTGTATGCCCTGGCCCAGGACGGCCGCCAGCCCTGGCGGAACATCTGGCCCGGGACCCTGGCGGCCTTGGCGGCCTGGATGGGTCTGAGCTGGCTGTACGCTTGGTACGTGGAGCACATCGCCCACTACTCCCTGCTGTACGGCTCCATCGGTACGGTGATCGTCCTGCTGATCTGGCTGAACCTCAGTGCCACCGCCCTCATCATGGGGGCGGAGCTGAACGGCACCCTCATCAGCCTCCGCAAGGAAACGCGGCTCTCCCGGCAGACCTCCGACTGATGTCCAAACTGCAAAATCTTCGCATTTCGCCGTCCTTTTCTTTACTTCGGCGGCGATTTGTTCTAAAATACCACATCATTGAAAAATCTTCGAAAGGATGAAGCATCTCATGGATGAAAAACTGCGGGAATACGCAAAACTGCTGGTACAGGTGGGCCTGAACGTCCAGAAGGGCCAGCGGCTGGTGATCTCCTCCCCGGTGGAGTGCGCCTACTTTGCCCGGATGTGCGCCCAGGAGGCCTATGCCATCGGCTGTAAAGAGGTGGTCATGAACTGGCATGACGACGCCATGGCCCGGATGAAGTACCTCCAGGCTGATGACGCCATCTTCGACGAGGTGGCCCTGTGGCGGCGCCACTTCTTCAACGACCACGCCCTGGAGGGGGCCGCCTATCTGGCCATCTCCGCCTCCGACCCGGAGAATTTCAAGGGTGTGGACTCCAAACGCATCATCCGCGCCCAGCAGGCCAGCGGCAAGGCTTTGAAGGATTTCGACCGGCTGCAGATGTGCGGCGGCTTCCCCTGGTGCATCGCCTCCATCCCTATCCCCAGCTGGGCTGGGACCGTGTTCCCCGATGTCAGTGAGGACGAGGCCATGGAGAAACTGTGGGACGCCATTTTCAAGGCTGTCCGCATCAGTGGCGACGGCAAGGCCGTGGAGAAGTGGCAGAAGCACCTGTCCACCCTCCATGAGCGGATGGAGAAGCTGAACGCTCTGAACTTCAAGTCCCTGCACTACACCAACTCCCTGGGCACCGACCTGACGGTGGAGCTGCCCGAGGGTCACATCTGGGAGGCCGGCAACGACGTGACCCTGTCCGGTCAGGAGTATATCGCCAACATCCCCACGGAGGAGCTGTTCACCTCGCCCCTGAAAACCGGAGTCAACGGTGTGGTGTACTCCGCCATGCCCCTGGTGAACGACGGCACCATCATCGACGGCTTCCACTTCGTGGTGAAGGACGGCAAGATCGTGGAGGCCCACGCCAAGCGCGGCGAGGAGGCCTTGAAGGGGGCCATTTCCGTGGATGAGGGCGCCAGCTACTTCGGCGAGGTGGCCCTGGTGCCTTACGACAGCCCCATCTCCAACCAAAAGATTTTGTTCTACAACACCCTGTTCGACGAGAACGCCGCCTGCCACATCGCCTTTGGCGAGGCGTATCCCTGCCTGAAGGGCGGCCAACAGATGACCAAGGACGAGCTGAAGGCCCGGGGCCTTAACGACTCCATCACCCATGTGGATTTCATGATCGGCACCCCGGACCTCTCCATCGTGGGCACCACCCATGAGGGGAAAGAGGTCCCCGTGTTCGTGGACGGCAACTTTGCGCCGGAGATTTAAGAAGGAGAGAGAATACCATGTATAAACTGAGAGAGACAGATGAAAACGTGTTGATCTGCGACGGCGCCCGGGTAGTGGGCGACGTGACCCTGGCCAAGGGCGTCAGCGTGTGGTATAACGCCGTCCTGCGGGGCGACGAGGGTGCCATTACCGTGGGCGAGGACACCAACATCCAGGACGGCGCCGTGCTCCACGAGGAGACGGTAGTGGGCAAGGGCTGCACCATCGGCCACAACGCCATTGTCCACGGCTGCACTGTGGGGGACAACGTGCTGATCGGCATGGGTGCCGTGGTGCTGAACGGCGCCAAGATCGGCGACAACTGCATCGTGGGCGCCGGGGCCCTGGTCACCGGCAAGATGGACGCCCCCGCCGGGTCCATGCTGCTGGGCAGCCCCGCAAAGGTAGTCCGCCCCCTGACCGAGGCGGAAATCGAAGGCAACCGCCAGTCCGCCCGGGGCTATCTCCACGCGGCGGAGCAGTGCCGCAAGGGATAACAGTCAAAAGCGCCGAAAGAATCCCCCTTGGACCGGGACGCTTTCGGCACTTTGCCGCTTGCACAGCACAGGCGGGATGATTATACTGGCTCGAGATAAGTAAACGTTTTACTGACCTCAAAGGAGCCAATTATATGACACTTCGCGTTTCTCCTCAGACCCGGCGGGTCTTTCGCCTGTCCCTGCCTATCTTCGCGGAGCTGCTGCTGCAGCTGCTGGTGGGCAACGTGGATCAATTCATGCTCTCCGGCATCGGCTCCGAAGCTGTGGCCGCGGTGGGAAACGGCAACCAGGTGATGAATGTGGTCATCATCGTGCTGGAGACCGTCAGCGCCGCTACCACCATTCTCCTGACCCAGCACATCGGTGCCGGGCGGACGGGAGAGACCTGCAATGAGATCGCCACGGTGGGCGTGGCTGTCAGCGGCGTGTTCAGCCTGCTGATGGGCCTGATTCTGCTGCTGGCGCCCCATCTGCTGTTTGGCCTGCTGCGGACCCCGGCGGAGGCCTTCGACGGCGCCTGCCTCTACACCCGCATTGTGGGAGGTGCCGTGCTGATTCAGGGACTGTACATCGAGCTGTGCGCCATCCTGCGGAGCTATACTCTGCTGAAAGAGGTGGTGGCAGCCTCCGTGGTGATGAATCTGGTAAACGTGGCGGGCAACGTCCTGCTGATCAACGGCCTGCTGGGACTGCCCCGGCTGGGGGTGGTGGGGGCCGCCATTGCCACCTGTCTCAGCAAGGCGGTGGGCTTAGGCTTGGTGCTCTGGGTCCTGCGGCGCAAGTGCAGAGTCCGTTTTTCCACGCGCCATCTGCGGCCCTTCCCGGCGGCCACCTGCAAGCGGATGCTGGGGATTGCCATGCCCTCCGGCACGGAGGCATTGTCCTATAACGTATCCCAAATCGTGATCCTCCGGTTCATCAACCTCATGGGGACCACGGTTATCGCAACCAAAGTTTACGCCAGTATGCTGGCCAACGTGGCCTACGTATACGCCATCGCCGTGTCCCAGGCCACCCAGATCATCATCGGCTATATGCTTGGTGCCAAACGGTACGGCGAGGTGGAACGCCGGGTATGGTCCACCATCCGCATCTCCCTGCTGGTGTCGGAGCTGCTGACGCTGGTGATCTTTCTGTTCTGCGACCCTATTTACAGCATTTTCACCCGGGACCCCGCCATCCACACCCTGGGGCGGCAGATCGTGCTGGTGGAATTCTCCCTGGAGATCGGCCGGTCCGTCAACATCACCATGACCAAGGCCCTGACCGCCGCCGGGGACGTCTGGTATCCCGTCATCGTGGGCATTTTCAGCATGTGGCTGGTGGCGGTGCTGGGCGGCTGGCTGCTGGGTTCCGTCCTGCAGTGGGGATTGGTTGGCATCTGGATCGCCATGGCCTGTGACGAGGGCCTGCGGGGGGCCCTGTTCGTGGGGCGCTTCCACCGGGGCGCCTGGCGGAACAAACAACTGGTGGATTAACAAAAGAAGGAGTGGAAGCCCATGGAGTGGAACAGACAGAATATCAAGGGCCTGCTGCTGGTGGTTTGCGGCGGTGCGGCCTTCTACGTTGCCCTTCAGCATCTGAACGTAGTAGCCCATGCCCTGGGCTGGCTGGCGGGCATTCTGGCGCCCTTCCTGCTGGGTGCGGCAATCGCCTTTATTCTGAATGTCCCTATGCGGGCCATCGAGCGGAACCTGTTTTCCAATACCAGACGGGGCGGGGGCGTGCGCCGTCCTCTGGCTCTGGTGCTGACCCTGGTGGCGGTCATCGGTGTGCTGGTGCTGGCCTCCTGTGTCATCGGACCCGGCGTCAGGGATGCGGTCAAATCCATTGCCAGCCAAGCTCCGGCGGCTTTTGACCGGCTGTATAACTGGCTGCTGGGCCTGGAGCAGTACCTGCCTCAGATTGAGACCTGGGTCCAGGACCTGTCCATCGACTGGAAGAGCCTGTCCCAGAAGGCCATCCAACTGGCCCAATCCTGGGGCGGCAGCCTGCTGTCCACCGGCGGCGGCCTCATTGGCGGCGTGGTCAGCGGCGTCAGCACCTTTGTCATCGGACTGATCTTTTCCTTCTATATCCTGCTGCAAAAGGAGAAGCTGTCCCGCCAGGGCCGGCAGGTGCTCTACGGTCTGCTGTCCGTGAAGCGGGCGGACCGGGTCCTGGAGGTCCTGCGGCTGGCCAACCGCACCTTCTCAAGCTTTCTCTCCGGTCAGTGCACGGAGGCGGTGATCCTGGGCACGTTGTTCGTGGTGACCATGACGATCTTCCGCCTGCCTTATGCCGTGCTGGTGGGTGTCCTCATCGCCCTGACGGCCCTGATCCCCATTGTGGGCGCCTTCATCGGGTGCGGCGTGGGCGCCCTGCTCATCGCGGTCACGGACCCCTGGAAGGCCGTGGTGTTCGTGATTTTGTTCCTGGTGCTCCAGCAAATCGAGGGCAATCTGATCTATCCCCATGTGGTGGGCTCCTCCGTGGGCCTGCCCTCCATCTGGGTGCTGGCCGCTGTGACCCTGGGCGGCAAGCTCATGGGCGTGGCGGGTATGCTGTTCTTTATCCCCCTCTGCTCCGTGCTGTACGCCCTGTTTCGGGACTATGTAAAAAGCCGCCTTGCGGAAAAAAAGGTACCTGCCGCCAAGTGGCGGGACCCGCCTCCGCCCGCGAAAAAATGACCGTCCAAAAATCTCCTGGAAACTTTCCGGGAGATTTTTTATTTTGGGTATTGACAACTATCCTTGTCAGTGCTATCCTATAAATGACAAGAAAAATTGTCAACTTGACTTGAAAAGTTGTCAGGAAAGGAGAACAGCCTATGCCACTGTATAACCGTTTGAAAGAGTACCGTGCCCGGCTGGGAGTAAACCAACAGGAAATGGGGGCTCTGGCGGGGGTGTCCCGCCAGACCATCAGCCAGATCGAGCGGGGAGACTACTCCCCGTCGGTGACTCTGGCGCTGAAGATTGCGAAGATCTGTAACGTAACCGTGGAGGACATTTTTTCGTATGAGGAGGAAGAAAACAATGGAGAATAATGCTGTGAAAAAGGATAACCGCAAAGCCCTGCCCAAATATCTGCTGATTCTGTTGGTAGCCGCCATCTTCGGCGGCGTGCTGGGCTTTGCCGCCGGCTGGGTGGGACACGACAATATTTCGGAGGTCATCGCCACAGCTGTTGTGGGCGGCCTGACGGCCATTGCCCCCTGGGCGCTGCTGATTACTTCGGTGGTGTCCCTGGCGGTAATCCTGTGGCTGTACCGTGGAGCAAAGGCCCTTTACACCGGCTGGGACGGAGAGAACGACGAGGCCATGGACCGGGCGGACGAGAAGCTGAACTGGGGTCTGCTGCTGACCGCCGCCCAGGTCGTGCTGGATATGTTTTTCTTTGCCGCGGCGGAATCCGGGGACAGCCCCTTGGGCGGTATTGTGGGTTTTCTGGCCTTCATCGTCTCCATTTTCCTGTTGGTATTCGCACAGCAGAAGATCGTGGACCTGACGCGAAAGATGAACCCGGAGAAGCAGGGCAGTATCTACGACACCAAGTTCAGAAAAAAGTGGTTTGAGAGCTGCGACGAAGCGGAGCAGAAGCAGATTGGCCAGGCGGCCTACAAGGCCTACAATGTGGTGAGCACCGCCTGCCCCATCCTGTGGGCGGCCCTGCTGATGCTGAGCTACGCCTTCCACTTCGAGCTGCTGATGCCCACCTTTGTCGTGTGCTTCATCTGGCTGCTGCTGCAGGTCTCCTATTGCCTGGAGTGCATCCGCCTGGGCAAGCGGAAGTGAGGAAGAAGCCGCCTTCGCCGCGGAGAGAACGGGTTCCTTCTGTAAATCTGACCCTATAAAGTTTTCATATTTTGGCACTTTTGATAAAACCACTCTGGGAATAGAATATGGAAAACACGACGAAAGAAGGATTTTCCATATGTCTTCTGCAACCGATCTGCGCAAGGTGCGTCCTGTCAAGTGGCTGACCGTCACCGCCATGCTGATGGCTCTGAACATTGCCATGAGTTCCTTCGGCATCCCTGTTCCCGGTGGACACTTGTACCTGAACGACGCCATCATCTGCACCGCCGCCATCCTGCTGGATCCCCTGGGGGCCTTTATTGTGGGCGGCGTGGGCGCCTTCCTGGGCGACTTTTTCTTCTATCCCGCGCCTATGTTCGTTTCCCTGGTAACCCATGGCCTTCAGGCTGTGGTGGTGTCCCTGTGCGCACACAAGCTGTTCGGCGAGCGCCGCGGCCGGGCTGCCCTGGTGGGCGTCATCCTGGGTGTGGTCATCAACGTGGTGGGCTACTCCATCGGCCGCGCCTTTGTGTACGCCACCCCGGAGGCCGCCGTGCTGAAGTTCCCCTTCCAGGTGTTCCAGGCCACCTTCGGTGCGGTGGTGTCCATGCTGCTGTGCTTCAAGGCGGGGCTGCTGAACTTCTGGGATAAGTTCTCCGTCCGCTGAATCTGCATCTGAATTGCCCGGAACTGCCGTTCCGGGCAATTATTTTTGCATTTTCAAGAATAGGTGATATAATAGGGCTAAAACAGAGCTGCCAAGGGAGGAATGACTTTGAAAAAGATGACAAAGCAGGAAAAAAAGACGGAAAAGAAAAACTTCCGGCAGGCTATGACGCGGGAGCTGCGGGAGCACCGGAATTCGTTCATCGTTTTTTACGTGCTGCGCGTTCTGGTATTGGTGTCACTGGTGCGCCAGATCATGCTGCGCAACTATGAGGGTGCGTTCTTCTGTATCCTAACTATTGTGCTGCTCTATGTCCCCAGCTGGATCCAGGTGAAGCTGCATATCGAGCTGCCGCCCGCCCTGGAAATCACCATTCTGTGCTTCATTTTCGCGGCGGAGATTTTGGGAGAGGTCAATGCCTTTTACGTGAACGTCCCCCACTGGGACACTATGCTCCATACGCTCAACGGATTCCTGGCGGCGGCGGTAGGCTTCTCCATGGTCTTGCTGCTGAATGACGATGAGCGGCTGACCTTCGACCTGTCACCCTTCTTCCTGGCTCTGGTGGCCTTCTGTTTCTCCATGACCATCGGCGTACTGTGGGAGTTCTTCGAGTTCGGCATGGACTATTTCTTCCATTCGGATATGCAGAAGGACACCATCATCCACAATCTTTACACCGTGGCTCTGGACACCACCCGCACCAACAAGGTGGTGCCGGTGAAGGACATCCAGGACGTGGTCATCAACGGGGAGAGCCTGGGCCTGGGTGGCTACCTGGATATTGGCATCATCGACACCATGAAGGACCTGTTCGTGAACTTCATCGGCGCCGTGGTGTTCTCCGTCACCGGCTTTTTCTACGCCAGAAGCAAAGGCAACAAAAAGACGCCGGCTCAGAATTTTGTCCCCAGCAGAAAAACGAGGGAGACGGATTATCTGCAGCAGGCCCGGAAGGAGTCGGCGGAAAAGGAGCAGTCTCCCGAAAGCGGCGTGTAAAAAGAGAACGGGAAATGCGGCCATACAGAGCAGCGTTTGCAAGACAGTATTTCGCCGCAGCGAGAGCCAACGAAAGCCTTTATCTGAATACAAAGAGGAACGCCCGGAAGATTTTCAAAACTGTTCGGGCGTTCCTTTGTGCAGATGGTAAACTTGACTCCGTTTTTCTGATATGCTTGATTCGGAAAAAACTGCTTGACAAACATTAGCAAGATTTATCTGTCTGATATGAAACGCCTCAGAAACGAAAGGACGCACTTCTGCACCCTCCTAACGGGAGTATCGTGCGTCTGGGATCCTTCATTCGCCGTCAGCAATCATGTAAAAGCATCCGTATGACCATGACCATACGGATGCTTAACTGTTTTACGGACACTGCCCAATGAGCGCACGCTGACTTAAAAAAGCCGGATAAGGTACAATAAGTTGGATAAGGTACAATAAGTTGCGCAAATTGAAAATAGGATAAAAAGAGACATGGTTTGCAGATCTCTGGTAGAATGAAGTCGCGACACACCATTCTGAAAGGAGTCTGTAAACCATGTCTGAGAAAATTGTACAGCTAAACGAAGAAGTTATCAAGGGCCAGATCAAGGAATTAG
>CAMFAL010000031.1 GCA_945948185.1 uncultured Clostridia bacterium
AGACCGAGGACATCATCTTCGGCCGCGGCGGCTCCGACCAGGAGGGCGGCATGGCTTCCGCCGTGTACGGCGCCAAGATCATGAAGGACATGGGCCTGATTCCCGAGGGCTACAAGATCATGGTGGTCGGCTCCGTCCAGGAAGAGGACTGCGACGGCATGTGCTGGCAGTACATCGTCAACAAGTACTTCAACGGTCCCGAGGATGCCCGCAGCAAGATCGAGTTCGTCATCTCCACCGAGCCCACCGACGGCGGCATCTATCGCGGCCACCGCGGCCGTATGGAGATCCGCGTGGATGTGAAGGGCATCTCCTGCCACGGTTCCGCTCCCGAGCGCGGTGACAACGCCATCTACAAGATGGCCGACATTCTTCAGGATGTCCGCGCCCTGAATGAAAACGGCGACGGCCCCTCCAACACCGTCAAGGGCCTAGTCAAAATGCTGAACCCCGAGTTCAATCCCGAGCATTACGAGGACGCCCAGTTCCTGGGCCGCGGCACCTGCACCACCTCCCAGATCTTCTATACCTCTCCCTCCCGCTGCGCAGTGGCGGACAGCTGCTCCATCTCCATTGACCGCCGCATGACCGCCGGCGAGACCTGGGACTCCTGCCTGAAGGAAATCGAGGACCTGCCCTCCGTCCAGAAGTACAAGGACGACGTGAAGGTCAGCATGTACATGTACGACCGTCCCGCCTGGACCGGCACCGTCTATGAGACCGAGTGCTTCTTCCCCACCTGGATCAACAAGGAAAGCGCCGCCCACGTCCAGGCTCTGATCGACGCGCACCACGCCCTGTGGGGCGACAAGCGTATCGGCCACGCCGACGCCGACCCCAAGAAGGACGCCATGCACCTGCGCGACGGCCGTCCCCTGACCGACAAGTGGACCTTCTCCACCAACTGTGTGTCCATCCAGGGCCGTTACGGCATCCCCTGCGTTGGCTTCGGCCCCGGCGCTGAGTCTCAGGCCCACGCTCCCAACGAGATCACCTGGAAGCAGGACCTGGTTACCTGCGCCGCTCTGTACGCCGCCGTTCCCGGCCTGTATAAGCCCGAGAACAAGACCGACGACGTCACCGAGTTCCGCCAGAGCCTGACCAACAACGACATCCAGTAATCTGCCCCCAACTTTTATATAGAGAATATTAAAGGAGAACTGAACATGGATAAGACTTTGCAGATGTATATCGACAAGCTGAACGCCCTGAACTTCAAGGATATGTACAACGGTGACTTCTTCCTGACCTGGGAGAAGACCGATGACGAGATTGAGGCCGTCTTTACCGTGGCCGACGCCCTGCGCTACATGCGTGAGAACAACATCTCCACCAAAATCTTCGAGTCCGGTCTGGGCATCTCCCTGTTCCGCGACAACTCCACCCGTACCCGCTTCTCCTTCGCCTCCGCCTGCAACCTGCTGGGCCTGGAGGTCCAGGACCTGGACGAGGGCAAGAGCCAGATCGCTCACGGCGAGACCGTCCGCGAGACTGCCAACATGATCTCCTTCATGGCTGACGTCATCGGCATCCGGGACGATATGTACATCGGCAAGGGCAACAAGTACATGCACGAGGTCGTGGACGCCGTGACCGAGGGCAACAAGGACGGCGTTCTGGAGCAGAAGCCCACTCTGGTAAACCTGCAGTGCGATATCGACCATCCCACCCAGTGCATGGCCGATATGCTGCACATCATCCATGAGTTCGGCGGCGTGGAGAATCTGAAGGGCAAGAAGATCGCCATGACCTGGGCCTATTCTCCCTCCTATGGCAAGCCCCTGTCCGTTCCTCAGGGCGTCATCGGCCTGATGACCCGCTTCGGCATGGACGTGGTCCTGGCCCATCCCGAGGGCTATGAGGTCATGCCCGAGGTCGAGGAGGTCGCCCGCAAGAACGCTGCCGCTACCGGCGGTTCCTTCACCAAGACCCACTCCATGGAAGAAGCCTTCCAGGACGCCGACATCGTGTATCCCAAGAGCTGGGCTCCCTTCGCCGCCATGGAGAAGCGCACCAACCTGTACGCCGAGGGCGACACCGACGGCATCAAGGCTCTGGAGAAGGAACTGCTGGCTCAGAACGCCGAGCACAAGGACTGGGCCTGCACCGAGGAAATGATGGCCAAGACCAAGGACGGCAAGGCTCTGTACCTGCACTGCCTGCCCGCCGATATCACCGGCGTCTCCTGCGAGACCGGCGAGGTGGACGCTTCCGTGTTCGACCGTTACCGCACTCCCCTGTATAAGGAAGCCTCTTTCAAGCCCTATATCATCGCCGCCATGATCTTCCTGGCCAAGTGCAAGGATCCCCAGGCCACTCTGAAGGCTCTGGAGGAGCGCGCCACCAAGCGTGAGTTTGCCGAATAATCAGCACTCTCCGACGACATAAACCAACTGAACGGCAAGCCCGCCTGATATGTGTATTCCGCGTCTCAGGCGGGCTTGCTATCTCTAAAAGGAGTATATATACCATGGGCAAACGTATCGTCATCGCCCTGGGCGGCAATGCCCTGGGCAATAATCTTCCCGAGCAGATGGTAGCTGTCAAGCAGACCGCCAAGGCCATCGCCGACCTGATCGAAGAGGGCCACGAGGTGGTCATCGCCCACGGCAATGGTCCCCAGGTGGGCATGATCCAGGCCGCCATGACCGAGCTGACCCGCTCCGATCCCGAAAAGTACATCCCCTGCCCCCTGTCCGTCTGCGTGGCCATGAGCCAGGGCTATATCGGCTACGACCTGCAGAACTCCCTGCGGGAGGAGCTGCTGGACCGTGGTATCCGCAAGGGCGTTTCCACTGTGCTGACCCAGGTGGAGGTGGACCCCGCCGATCCCGCCTTCCAGAACCCCACCAAGCCCATCGGCTCCTTCATGACCAAGGAGGAAGCAGAGAAGATGGTCGCAGAACGGGGCTATCAGGTCATGGAGGATGCCGGCCGGGGCTACCGCCGTGTGGTGGCCTCTCCCCGTCCCCAGTCCATTGTAGAGATCGAGTCCATCCGTGATATGGTGGACGCCGGTCTGGTGGTCATTGCCTGCGGCGGCGGCGGTATTCCCGTCTTCACCACCGAGGGTCATCACCTGAAGGGCGCCGCCGCTGTGGTGGACAAGGACTTCGCTTCCTGCGTGCTGGCTCAGCAGCTGGACGCCGACTGCCTGGTGATTCTCACCGCTGTGGAGAAGGTGGCCGTCAACTTCGGCAAGCCCGATCAGACCTGGCTGGACTCCCTGACTCCCGACCAGGCCCGGGTCTATATGGACGAGGGTCAGTTCGCCCCCGGCTCCATGCTGCCCAAGGTCCAGGCCGCCGTCCAGTTCGCCGAGAGCAAGCCCGGCCGCTCTGCCCTCATCACCCTGCTGGAAAAGGCCCGGGACGGCATTGCCGGCAAGACCGGTACCGTAATCGTTCAGTAAAAAATAGATCGATCTGTGATTTTTGCCAAAGGGAAGTGGTACTACCACTTCCCTTTTTTGTTCGGTTTTTTTCGTTTTTGTATCATTTCATAAAACCTGTGTGAAATTTTTAAAAAATTCCAGCCGGATTTCTCTTAAAATTGCAAAAATTCAGTTGAATTTTTAAGGCCGACCTTGTATGATGGCAATAGAAGAGGGTCATTTGTGACCTAATTTTATTTTTTGAAGGAGGAAATTAGAATGAAGAAGTTCCTTGCACTGCTTCTCGCTCTGGTCATGTCCCTGAGCCTGGTCGCCTGTGGCGGCGGCAAAACGGAAGAAAAGCCCGCCGAGCCCGAGAAGCCCGCTGAAACCCAGGAGCCCGCAGCCGATCCCGCCGCCGAGGTCAAGGTCGGCCTGATCTGCGTTCATGACGAGAACTCCGGTTACGACGCTGCCCACATTGAGGGCCTGAAGACCGCCTGCACCAAGCTGGGCATTGCTGATTCCCAGATTATCATGAAGTACAACATCCCTGAGGACGAGACCTGCTTCGACATGGCCGTTGAGCTGGCTGAGGCCGGTTGCAGCATCGTCTTCTCCGACTCCTATGGTCATCAGACCTACATGCAGCAGGCCGCTTCCGAGTTTGAGGACGTGATCTTCGTTGCCTGCACCGGTGATATGGCTGCCAACTCCGGCCTGTCCAACCTCAAGAACATGTTCCCCTATACTTATGAGTCCCGCTATGTCTCCGGCATCGTGGCCGGCATGAAGCTGAAGGAACTGATGGACGCCGGCAAGGTCTCTGATCCCTACATCGGCTACGTCGGCGCTTTCCCCTATGCCGAGGTGGTCTGCGGCTACACCGCTTTCCTGCTGGGCATCCAGTCCATCGTGCCTGATGCTCACATGGACGTGCAGTACACCAACTCCTGGTATGATCCCGTGGCTGAGGGCGAGGCCGCCAATATTCTGATGGCCAAGGGCTGCGTCATCATCGGCCAGCACGCCGACTCCACCGGCGCCCCCTCCGCTGTTCAGGCTGTGAAGGATTCCGGCAAGGAAGTTTACTCCGTGGGCTACAACATCGACATGCTGTCCGTGGCTCCCACCGCCGCTCTGACCTCCGCCCAGAACAACTGGTCTGTCCTGTACAAGGCCACTCTGGAGAAGCTCATCGCCGGTGAGGAAATCCCCACCGACTTCGCCACCGGCGCTAAGGACGGTGCTGTCATGATCTCCGCTCTGGGCGAGAGCTGCGCCGAGGGCACTCAGGAAGCCGTTGACGCCGCTTGGGCCGGCATTAAGGACGGCAGCCTGAAGGTCTTCGATACCTCCACCTTCACCGTGGGCGGTGAGACCGTCACCACCGCTTTCGGCCTGGATACCGACGGCGACTGGGTCAACGACACCGGCGAGGCCATCGTGGACGGTGCTTTCCAGGAGTCTGTCCTGCGCTCTGCTCCTTACTTCGCTCTGCGCATCGACGGCATCACCGAGCTGAACAACAACTAATCAGCAATTCGTTCCAAAGAGGGGGCTGCCAAACGGCAGTCCCCTCTTTTCAGAACTTTTTTCAAAGTTCTGAAAAGAAGTGATTTGAATGGCACAGGACACCCTTCCTGGGTTTCCCGCGCACACTCTTCCTTCCCATTACGCAAGTCCCACAGATTTTATTGTCAGTCCCCTCTCTTTTTCCATTCTTGTCAAAATAGGTTGACCTTTCTTGTGAAAGTCTTACATTTCTGTGCAACCCTCACAATTCTTATGTCATTTATGATTTACATTGCCCGAAAGGCATGGTATACTTAGATATCAACCTTTGACATCTCACCGGGCACTGGAGAACCACTCCCCTGCCCCAAGCGCCGGGCTTTCGGTTTCTCCGGCGCTTCCCCATTTTATGCCAATACGGCAGGAAGGATGGTCTTCGTGGAAACTGTTGCAGCAGTCCAATTGCGGAACATCACAAAGCGGTTTGGAAAAGTCGTTGCCAACAACAGCGTTTCTCTGGACATCAACCGTGGCGAAATATTGTCTCTGCTGGGAGAGAACGGCAGCGGCAAGACCACGCTGATGAACATGCTGGCAGGCATCTACTTCCCTGATGAGGGTGAGATCCTGGTGAACGGCCAGCCTGTCACCATTGCCTCCCCCAAGGATGCCTTTAATTACGGCATCGGCATGATCCATCAGCACTTCAAGCTGGTGGATGTGTTCACCGCCGCCGAGAACATCGTTCTGGGCCTGGAGGAGGAAGGCAAGCTGAACCTGAAAGCCGCCGCCGCTAAGATCGACGGCATCTGCGAAAAGTACGGCTTCCAGATTGACCCCAATAAGAAAATCTATGACATGTCCGTCTCCGAAAAGCAGACGGTGGAGATCGTCAAGGTCCTCTACCGCGGCGCGGACATCCTGATTCTGGATGAACCCACCGCCGTCCTGACCCCCCAGGAGACCGACCGTCTCTTCGATGTCATGCGGAACATGAAGGCCGACGGCAAGGCCATGATCATCATTACCCACAAGCTCCACGAGGTCATGGATGTGTCCGACCGGGTAGCGGTGCTCCGCAAGGGCAAGTACATCGGTGATGTGGCTACGAAGGACACCTCTCCCCAGGCTCTGACAGACATGATGGTAGGCCACGCCGTCACTCTGAACATCAACCGCCCCGAACCCAAGGACCCCACGCCCCGTCTGGAGGTCAGCGGTCTGACGGTCTATGATGCCATGGGCGTCAAACGGCTGGACAACGTGACCTTCACCGCCATGGGCGGCGAGATTCTGGGCATCGCCGGTATCGCCGGTTCCGGTCAGAAAGAGCTGCTGGAGTCCGTCGCGGGCCTGCAGCCTATCTCTTCCGGTACTTCCATCCGGTACCGCCCCATCGGCCACCCGGAGGACAAGGACGGCATCGAGCTGGTGGGCAAGACGCCCCTCCAGATCAAGCAGTCCGGCGTGTCCCTGGCCTTCGTGCCGGAGGACCGGCTGGGCATGGGCCTGGTGGGCACCATGGGCATGACCGGCAACATGCTGCTGCGCAGCTACCGGAAGGGCCACGGCCTCTTCACGGACCGGAAAGCCCCCAAGAAGCTGGCTGAGGAGGTCCTGACGGAGCTGGACGTGGTCACCCCCAGCGTCAACTTCCCCGTCCGCCGTCTCTCCGGCGGCAACGTGCAGAAGGTGCTGGTGGGCCGCGAGATCGCCCAGGAGCCCTCTGTGCTGATGACGGCCTATGCCGTCCGCGGCCTGGACATCAATACCTCCTACACCATCTATAACCTGCTGACGGAGCAGAAGCTGAAGGGCGTCGCCGTGGTCTACGTAGGTGAGGATCTGGACGTACTGCTGGAGCTGTGCGACCGCATTCTGGTGCTGTGCGGCGGCCAGGTCTCCGGCATCGTGGATGCCCGAACCACCACCAAGGAGGAAGTGGGCCTGCTGATGACCCGCTTTAAGAAGGAGGGCGAACCTGCATGAGCACTGTGAATCACACCCAGGAGCCCCTGCTCCGCATTGCCAAGCGGGACGGCATATCCCGTCCCAGCGCTTACGCCATCCGTATCGTGGCGGTGGTACTGTCCCTGGTGGTCAGCGGTATCTTCATTTTCGCCGTCACCAAGCTGAATCCTGTTGAGGTCTACAAAGCCATTTTCGACGGTGCCTTCGGCACCTCCCGCCGCAGCTGGGTCACCATCCGTGACACCATGATGCTGCTGTGCATCGGTGTGGGCCTGGCCCCCGCCTTCAAGATGAAATTCTGGAACATCGGCGCCGAGGGCCAGGTGCTGATCGGCGGCGTCATCACCGCGGGCTTTATGCGGGCCTTTGGTGGTTCCGTTTCCACGCCGGTCCTGTTGGTCATTATGGCCGTGGCCAGCCTGCTGGCGGGCTGCGTCTGGGGCGTCATTCCCGCCGCCTTCAAGGCCAAGTGGGGCACCAACGAGACTCTGTTCACTCTGATGATGAACTATGTGGCCATCCAGATCACCAGCTACTGCGTAGCCCTGTGGGAGAATCCCATCGGCTCCAACACCGTGGGCGTCATCAACCAGCAGACCAAGGCCGGCTGGTTCCCCGCCGTGTTCGGTCAGGCCTACGGTCTGAACGTGATCCTGGTGCTGGCCCTGACCGTGGGCATGTTCATCTATTTGAAATACTCCAAGCAGGGCTATGAGATCAGCGTGGTGGGCGACTCTCAGAACACCGCCCGGTACGCCGGTATCAGCGTGAAGAAGGTCACCGTCCGTACCATGGCCATCTCCGGCGCCATCTGCGGTCTGGCGGGCTTCATCGCCGTGGCCGGTGCCAGCCACACCATCTCCACCTCCACCGCCGGCGGCCGCGGCTTCACCGCCATCATCGTGGCTTGGCTGGCTCAGTTCAACACCTTCGTGATGATCCTGATCTCCCTGCTGCTGGTGTTCCTGCAGAAGGGCGCCATCCAGATCGCCTCCCAGTTCAACCTGAACGACTATGCCTCCAACATCATCACCGGCATCATTCTGTTCTTCATCCTGGGCAGCGAGTTCTTCATCAATTACCGTGTCATCCTGCGGGGCAAAAAGGAGGGCGAGGTCAAATGACAAGCGCACAGGTAATCCAGCTGCTGCAATCTGCCGTCTGTTTCGGCACCGTCATCATGTTCGGCGCCATCGGCGAGATCCTGACGGAGAAATCCGGCAACCTGAACCTGGGTGTCCCCGGTATCATGTACCTGGGCGGCATCGCGGGTCTGGCAGCCTCCTTCTTCTATGAGTTCAACAATCCCGCCCCTAACAAGGTAGTATGTCTGCTGCTGAGCTTCATCGCCGCCTTCCTGGCTTCCGCCTTGGGCGGCCTGCTGTACAGCTTCCTGACCATCACCCTCCGGGCCAATCAGAACGTCACCGGCCTGACGCTGACCATCTTCGGCGGCGGCGTGGCCAACTTCTTTGGCGGAAGCCTCAACACCATGGCCGGCGGCGTGGGCCAGATCTCTGTGGCCGCCACCAGCTCCATCTACCGGGCCAACATCAACAATGTAACGGACCTGGGTGTGGTAGGTAAGCTGTTCCTCAGCTATGGTTTCATGGTCTATCTCGCCATCGTGGTGGCCATCGTCATGGCCTGGTTCCTGAACCGGACCCGCACGGGCCTGAACCTCCGCGCCGTGGGCGAAAACCCCGCCACCGCCGACGCGGCGGGCATCAACGTCACCCGCTACAAATACCTGGCCACCTGCATCGGCGCCGGTATCTCCGGCATGGGCGGCCTGTACTACACGATGGACTACATCAAGGGCACCTGGGCCAATGACGGCACCATTGAATCCCTGGGCTGGCTGGCAGTGGCTCTGGTTATCTTCGCTACCTGGCGGTCCGTCAACGCCATCTGGGGCTCCTACCTGTTCGGCCTGCTGTTCTGGGTGTATCTCATCATCCCCGGCCTGGGCCGCAAGGACATTGAGCTGTTCAAGATGCTCCCCTACCTGGTCACCATTATGGTGCTGATTGCCATCTCTCTCCGCAAAAAGCGCGAAAATCAGCCTCCCGCAAGCCTTGGTCTTCCCTATTTCCGCGAGGAACGCTGATACTCTTACCCCGCCGTGGCAATCACGGCGGGGCTTTTTTCTCTGCGGCTGGTTTTCGCGCAGCCGCCAAAGGCGGCATGCGGCTTGGCCGCGCCAAGCGTTTTTCCGCAGGAAAAACCTTGAAATTGCCGGGCTTTGCCCGGCGATTTGTATCCAATGCGGGGTCCCCATCCGTCATAGGCGGATGGGGTGCAAACCAGCCTCCCGTAAGTCTCGGTCTTCCCTATTTCCGCGAGGAACGCTGAAAATTTCCAAGCGCCGCTGCAACAGCAGCGACGTTTTTTTCGTGTACGCCCTTCCCCTAAAAATTCTTAATTTCTTCATATTCTGTTCCCAAAATAGACACGATTCTCCAATATGCCTGTGGTACTGTATACGCATCTTGCTACGAAAAGGTGATCGCGTATGCGGCTGTCCGACCTTTGGCGTCCCATTCGGGCCGAGATGAAATATCTTCTCTGGCTGCCACTGTATCTTCTGTCCTTTGTGATTCTGGAGCGGCTTCCGATCTCCGGCTACTGGGCCACCCAGACTCCCTGGGACCAGGCCATTCCCTTCTGCGAATGGTTCGTAATTCCCTACTGCCTGTGGTATCCCCTGCTGGTAGCGGTGGGCCTTTACCTGTTGGCACGGGACCGGGAGGGCTTCCGCCGGTATATGGTCTTTTTGTCCCTGACCTTCTTCCTCAGCGAGCTGATCTGGTTCCTGATTCCCAATGGCCAGGACCTGCGCCCACTGGTCATGCCCCGGGACAATCTTCTCACCCGTTGGATTGCGGGGCTGTATGCCATTGATACCAACACCAACGTATTCCCCTCCGTTCATGTGGTGGGCTCCGTCGGCGCAGCCTGGGCAGTCTGGAACTGCCGCCGCCTGCGTTCCCGCCGGGCCCTCCGCTGGGCCGTGGCGGTGCTGGCTGTTTTGATCTGCCTGTCCACCCTGTTCATCAAGCAGCACGCCTGCCTGGACGTGCTCAGCGGCCTTGTACTTTCCCTGGCGGTGGGGCTACTCGTCTACCACCGTAATCTCTACCGAGCCTTTCGGCCCCTGACAGCCCCTGATTAAGCCCACCAGCATAGTGAAAACAGCGTCCCATGGAAAAATCCATGGGGCGCTGTTGACCTTTTAGCTTTATGCCTGATGGTTTTGTGCCGCTGTCAGGATATTCCGCATCAGCATGGCCCGGGTCATGGGGCCCACGCCGCCGGGGACAGGGGTGATGTAGGACGCCTTGGGTTCTACCGCGGCGAAATCCACGTCGCCGCAGAGCTTTCCGTTCTCATCCCGGTTCATGGCCACGTCGATGACCACGGCCCCCTCCTTCACCATATCCGCCGTAACGAAGCGGGTCTTACCGATGGCGGACACCAGAATGTCCGCCTCCCGGGTGATGGCTGCCAGGTCCTCTGTCCGGGAATGGCAGGTGGTGACGGTGCCGTCCGCCTGGGTCAGCAGCATGCTCATAGGCTTGCCCACAATATTGCTGCGGCCCAGCACCACGCACCGCTTTCCCTGGATGGGGATCTCATATTCCTTCAGCATCTCCATAACGCCGGCAGGCGTGCAGGGCAGGAACACCGGCTCTCCGATAACCATGCGGCCCACGTTGAAGGGGTGGAAGCAGTCCACATCCTTGTCCGGCCGGATGGCGTTGATAACCGCCTCCTCGTCCAGATGCTTGGGCAGGGGCAGCTGGCACAGGATACCGTCCACCGCCGGATCGTCGTTCAGTGTCTGGATGAGGGCCAGCAGCTCCTCCTGGGTGGTCTCTTCCGGAAGCTTGTGGGAGAAGCTGCGGATGCCGCATTCGGCGCAGTCCTTCTCTTTTCCAGCCACATATACCTTGGAAGCCGGGTTCTCTCCCACCAGGATCACCGCCAGGCCAGCCTCCCGCCGCAGCTCTGCGGCCTCCGTCCGTACCTGTTCCTTCACCTTGGCCGCCAGGGCCTTGCCGTCAATCCGCTTTGCCATGCTGTTCTTCCTCCGTTTTCTCGGCGGTCTCCGCAGTCTCCGCCTCTGCTTCCGGTACCACTTCCTCCAAGGTCGGGTCCGTCCGGAAGGCCGCTTCTTCTTCGGCAGCCTGCTCTGCGGCCTTGGCCGCAGCCACACGGTTCACCCAGAGGCCGTCCGCCGTGCGCTTTTTGATCCTCACGTTGTAGAACAGCATTATGGCCGCCACAACCATCATCACCAGGCTCAGTGCCTGGGAGACACGGATGGGCTCACCCAGGAAGGTCCAGTCGAAGAGGTACAGGCTGTCAGTCCGCAGTCCCTCGATCCAGAAGCGGCCCAGACCGTACCACAGGAAATAGAACCAGGTGTTCTCGCCGTCGAACCGCCGGCCTTTGGACACCACAAACAGCAGCAACAGCAGGCCCACCAGATTCCACAGGCTCTCATAGAGGAAGGTGGGATGGACCTCGATATACTGGTAGCTGCTGACCCACAGCCGCATCCGCCAAGGCAGGTCCGTCAGGCCGCCGAAAGCCTCCCGGTTGATAAAGTTGGCCCAACGGCCGATCAGCTGACCCAGCAGCAGGCCCAGCACCGCCAGGTCCGTCATAGCGGCCAAAGGCAGCTTTTTCAGCCGCGTAAATACCACCGCTACAATCACACCGGCGATGACTGTGCCGTAGATGGCAAGGCCACCATCCCAGATGGCGATCATCTGTCCCCAGTTCAGACTGCCATCGGCATTCCGGTAGAGGTCCAGATAGAAAATCACATAGTAAATGCGGGAACCGATGATGCAGCTGGGCACCGCCCACAGGACAAAATCCAGCACGTTGTCCTCAGTCAGGCCGTAGTGCTTCGCTTGCTTCATGCACAGGAACAAGCCCGCCAGCATGGCACAGGCCAGAATGATCCCGTACCAGTAGATGCCATGGCCCACATGGATGGCGATGGGGTCGGGGTTGAACTCCCAGTCGCCGAACAGGCCGGGAAAGCTGATGGGCATATTTTTCAACGCAGTCAAAACAGGTCTTCCTTTCTGTATACGCTTAGGTCTGGGGCGGCACGATCTCGCTGAGAACCATTCGCTCGGCCCGGATGTTATCCCGCAGGAAGGCGGTCACATCCTCCTTGGTGATGGAGTCGAACACCTCCGGGAACCGGAAGGGGTCGTACCCGTGGAAATAGCCCTCCGTCAGGGAGACGGCAATGTTTTCAAAGGAGTTGAGGCCCCGCAGGTTGGAGCCGAAGGCGGCCCGGGTCACCTGCTGGTAGAAGGCCTCGTCGATGCCCTCCCGCACCAGGCGGTCCGCTTCCTTTTGAATCTCCGCCGCCACGGTCCGGGCGTCCTTGCTGTCGCCTCCGGCGTACAGGTAGGCAATGCCGGGCATCATCTCAAAGCTGCCGCCGAAGCTGGTATTGATGAGCCCCTGGTCGTACAGCCGCAGATACAGGGGGCTGGAATCCCCCAACAGGATGTCGCAGGCGATATCGCCGATTACCGACAGGCGCATATAGTCCTCCCCCTCTCCGGCGGGACGGCACTTGAAGCCCGCCAGGAACTGGGGACAGGAGACCTCCATGGTGCGGCTGGTCTCCGCCTGAGCGATGGTCTCCGGCTCGTCGCCGTAGTCCCGGGGAATGACGGGGCCGCCCTCCCGGGGCAGGATGCGCTTGGCCAGGTCCACCACATGGACCGGGTCCACCTCACCCACCACCGTCAGGATCATGTTGGAGGGAGTGTAGAAGGCCTTATGGCAGTCGTAGAGGGTCTCCGCCGTGATGTGGGAGATGCTCTCCACCGTACCGGCGATGCTGGTGCGAGCGGGGCTGCTGCTGTACAGGCACTCCAGCATCCGGGTATAGATCTGCCAGTCGGGGTTGTCCTCGATCATGCGGATCTCCTGGCCGATGATGCCCTGTTCCTTGGCCACACTCTCCTCGGTAAAGTAAGGGACGGACACGAAGGACAGCAGAATCTCCAGATTCTCCTCAAAATGGTCCGTGGAGTCAAAATAGTAGCCAGTCATGGCGTTGGAGGTGAAAGCGTTGGGCTCCGCGCCGTTTTTTGCCAGCTCCTGGAGGGCGTTGCCCTCCTTGGTGTCGAACATCTTGTGCTCGAGATAGTGTGCGATGCCCGCCGGGGTATCCAGCCACTTCCCATTCAGGCAGAAGCGGGTATCCATACCGCCGTAGCAGGTGGCGAAGAAAGCATACTTCTTGGCGTAGCCGGGCTTTGGCACCACCCGAACCTCCAGGCCGTTAGGCAGGCGCTGGGAATAGATGGACTCGCCGATGCGCTTGTAAAAGCTCTGTTTCATTCCGCCGCCTCCTTTCCCTTCAGGAAGTACACGGTATCCAGGGTGACGGTGCCCATGGCTTCAAAGATGCGCTCCGGGGTGATCTCCCGCACCTGTTGGGCCAGCATCTCCGGTGTCTCGCTCTGGCCGGTGGCCGCCTGGCCCAGATAAAAGTTCTCCAGCTTGCCCTGGGAGTCTCCCATGGAGGCGTAGGCGTTCAGCAGGGTGCTTTTGGCGCCCTCCAGCTCCCAGTCCTCCAGATCGCCCTTCCGGATGGCCTCCAGCTGGGCCAGAATTTCCTCATAGGCCTGCTGGAACTTATCGAACTCGATGCCGGAGGAGACGGTGATGAGCCCTTTCTGCCGGTGGTACAGAGAAGAAGCGTAATAGCAGAGGGACAGCTTTTCCCGCACGTTCAAAAACAGCTTGGAATTGCTGCTGCCGCCAAAGAGGGTGTTGCCCATCAGCAGGGCGGCAGTATCACTGCTGCCGCAGGAGAAGCCCATTCCCAGCTTACCCTGAGTCACGTCCATGGCCTCCTCGATCCGCAGCACCTCCTGCCGGGCCACATGGTCTCGGGGGATGGCGATATCCCGGACCACATCCCGGGGCAGGGCGGAAAAGGCGGACAGCAAGGCCTGCTCCACCCGCCGCCGGTCGGCGCTGCCGCTGTAAAACAGCTCCAGCCGGGCCGTGGAGATCAGCTCCTGATAGAGTGCGTACAGCTTTTTGGGCTGCAGCCGCTCGGCCTCCGCCTCATCTCCCAGCCGGGGTACGCCGTAGGGCTCCCCAGCGCACATCTCCCGCAGGAGGCGGCTGTCAGCATAGTCCCGCTTGTCGTTGATGAGGCTGCGGATAGCATCGATCAAATTGGTCTTTTCACTTTCAAAATAGGCGGGCACAAAACGGCCATGGCGGGTGGCCGGGTCACAGACCAGCTCTCCCAGCAGGTCGGCTACCGGCTCCAGCAGCTTTTCACCGCCGGGGGTGAAGCTATCGTCGATGAAACTGGCCACGAAGCCCACGCACTGGTTCTCGCCCTTCTTGCGCACCGTATAGTCAATGCGGGCGCCGTACAGCCTGTCCAACCGAGCAGCCAGGCTCCCCATATCGGGGTAAGTGACGGTACCCCGCCGCAAAACAGCCGGCAGCAGCGCACAGGCCGCCGCCGTCTCCTTCCGAAGCGGCGTCACGAACTGGGCGGAGAGCAGGCTGGTTTTGAACTTTCTCGCCGGCAAACAGGTGAGATATACCCCGTCCGCCAGTTTCTTTCTGGTCACTTCCAAGGTCTCACTCCTTTTGTGTATGACAATACAGGATATATTATAGTATATCTCTCCATATATTTCAAATTCTATTTTGTGAACAAATCCCATCGAAAAATGGAAACCCGGGGCGGGAGTTTTTCCCGCCCCGGGCTGTTTACGCCAGGACTCGCAAGAAGTTCTCTCTTGCGATCATGTTCCGCTCCTGTTCACTCATCCCCAGCTTTTCCATCCAGTAGAACAAGTTCCTGATCTGGGAGCAGTTCTCCAGGCCCTCGGCCCCCTCGTTTCCGGGGCCGAAGTATTCGCAGAAGTCGAAGCCGCAGGCCACGTGCTCCACCCCCATGACCTCCGCCATGTGGGCGGCGTGGCGGGCCAGCATCTCCGCTGTCTGTTTTTCCCGGTCCGCGTGGACGAAGGCGTGGTGGACATTCAGCCCCACGATGCCGCCGCTGTCCCGGATGGCCCGGAGCTGGTCGTCGGTCAGATTCCGACGTACATCACACAGGGCGCGGCAGTTGGAGTGTGAAGCAATCACCGGCCCTTCCCCAGTTTTCAGTACGTCCCGGAAGCCGCCGTCGTTGAGATGGGACACATCCACCAGGATGTTCCGCGCTTCCATCCGCCGGACAGCCTGCCGCCCCAACTCCGTCAGGCCGGAGTACGGGTCTCCCCCGGCGCCTGTGGCCAGCAGGTTTTCCCCATTCCAGGTCAGCATCCCGATGCGGACCCCCAGGTCTCCGTAGCGGTCAATGGCCCCCAGATCATCCCCCATGGCGTCCATGCCCTCCACAGCCAGGAAGGCGTACTTTTTTCCCATTGTTTTGGCGGCTTTCGCCTCCGCCGGGGTGCGAACCACGGTCAGCCAGGAACACTCCGCCAGCTCGGCTTTCATACACAGCAGCATGATCTCCATCCGGGCCCGGTCGCTGTCCGCCTCCGAAATATCCTTCCAGAAGGTGTCTTTTCCGGCACTGACCCACAGGGCCAGCGCCAGGCCCTCCACGCCGCCTGCTTCCAAGTTCCGCAAATGGCGCCGCTCCAGCACACGCTTCTCCCCCGCCAGCCTCCGGCGAGTCACATCGTACAGCAGGTCGGAATGTCCGTCAAAAACCATGGAAACCTCTCTTTCACACCAGCAAGATACCTCCCACCAGGATACCCAGGTAGGTGCCGATCACATAGCCGAAGGTGCCCACCAGCATAACGGGCCCCACCAGGGCACTCCAGCCCTGGGAGATGGCCATACCGGCGGCAGTGGTAGGGCCGCCGATATTGGCGTTGGAGGCCAGGATGATGTCCTCCAGGTCAAAGTGCAGCAGCTTGCCGCCCACAAAGCAGAACAGCATGTTCACCACCACCATAATGCCGGTGAAAACCAGCAGCAGCGGCGTCTCCTGAATGATCTTGGATATGGATGCAGGCACACCGATGACAAACAGGAACAGGTAAATGAGGTACGTTCCGATCTCCTGAGAACCGCTGAGCTTCGCCACCTGCTTCTCACCGAAGGTGGCACAGGCCATGGAAACGGTGGTAATCCATACATATTCACTGCCGAAGAAGGTATGCAGCATGTGGAGCACCACGCCGGTATCGGGGATCAGGCCACCGATAAAAGCCGCGATCAGCTTGGCCGCGAACACCACCGCCACGGAATAGGCAAAGTTCATGGCGATATCCTTCAGAGAGATATCCTTCCGGCTCCAGTAGGCCGCCGCCTGGGTCTGGGATTCCTCCAGAGCACCGTTCTCCGTCACGGCGTCAATGTGGGGATGGGTGAAGTGGCTGCGGAAGAACTTCATGCCAGCGATGAAAATGAGGGCGAAGAAATACAGGGCCATCAGCAGGTTGTCCGCCACGGTAGCGGCGGCTTTGATCTCGCCCACCTCGAACTCAGAAGCCAGAGCGGCGAAATTGACGCCGCCGCCGATGTAAGACCCGGTCATCATAGCGGCCACACCCTCCAGTCCCGGGATGAATGGGTGCAGCAGTCCATAGGCAGCAAAAGCGCCCACTACGGTGCCCACGGCGCCGATCAGGAAGATCACCATCATCCGGCCGGTCTCTTTCCAGATCTTCTTCATGTTGCACTGGAGGAGCAGCAGAGGGATGCCCAGTGGCACCGCGTAGCCCCAGATGATATCATCATACAGGACACAGCTGGTGGGAATGATGCTGAGGTTGGAGGCCGCCAGGGCGATCAGCAGAGCGATGATTGCGCCCGAGATCTTGGAAGCCCACATGTACTTCTGCTCCAGCCAGATGGCCAGAGCCACGGACACCATCAGCAGTGCCAGCAGCGCCCAGGTGTCATCGGCGGCGATGAGGCTCTCCCGCCCCAACCGTGCCAAAAAGAAATCGGCAAACATACTTGTTTCCTCCTATTTTCACACATACCGCCCTCCGGCGGCGTTTTTTCCAGTATAGCCCACCCCGCCCCTTCGCGCAAGAGCGGCCTTTCAATCCGTCGAAAAATTGTCCAATTTCTTCCATCGTCTCCCATCCGTCGGAGAGACTGAATTTTTTTGAGTTTTCCGCAGATTTCTTCTGTTTTTTCCCTTGACTTTTTACCCAAATTCCTGTAAACTAATTGTCGTTGTAAAGGTATAGAACTTTACAGAAAGGAGCGACCCATGAAAAATCAGACGTATCGCATGACCATGCTCTTCGATTTTTACGGAGAACTCCTCACGGAACGGCAGAAGGAATTCTTTGACCTCTATTACAATGAGGACCTCTCTCTGGCGGAGATCGCGGAAAACGCAGGCATCTCCCGTCAGGGTGTCCGGGACGTCATCGTCCGGGCGGAGGCCGCCATGCAGGAAATTGAGGACAAGACCGGCATCATCAAGCGTTTTGAGGCCCAGCGGCCCCACCTGGACGCCATTGAAGCCGCTGCCGCGGAAGTGGAAACCATTAACTACCGGCAGTACGAGAACCCCCGGCTGGCCGAGCTGGTCCAGCAGATCAACACCCAGCTGGCGGCTCTGAAGGATTGACACAATGGCATTTGAAGGACTTTCTGAAAAACTGAATGCGACGTTCAAGCGTCTTCGCGGCAAGGGCCGCCTGACGGAAAACGACGTCCGGGAGGCCATGCGGGAGGTCCGCCTTGCCCTTCTGGAAGCCGACGTCAGCTACAAGGTAGTCAAGGAATTCGTGGCCACCGTCACGGAACGAGCCGTTGGCACTGATGTGCTGGACAGCCTGACTCCTGCTCAGCAGGTGGTCAAGATCGTCAACGAAGAGCTGACGAACTTGATGGGCGGCACCAATTCCAAGCTGACCCGGGCCAATAACGGCCCCACCGTGGTGATGATGGTAGGCCTCCAGGGCGCCGGTAAGACCACCACCACCGCCAAGCTGGCTGGTCTCATGCGCCGCCAGTACAGCAATCGTCCCCTGCTGGCGGCCTGCGACGTGTACCGCCCCGCTGCCATTGAGCAGTTGAAGGTCGTCGGTGGGCAGCTGGATATTCCTGTGTTTGAACAGGGCCAGGGTAATCCCGTGGAGATCGCTCAGAACGCCCTCCGCCACGCCAGAGACCATGGCAACGACCTGGTGTTTCTGGATACCGCCGGCCGTCTCCATGTGGACGAGACTCTCATGGACGAGCTGAAGCGGATGAAGTCCACGGTCCATCCCAACGAGATCCTGCTGGTGGTGGATGCCATGACCGGCCAGGACGCGGTTAACGCGGCAGGCGCTTTTGACGAAGCATTGGGCATCGACGGCGTCATCCTCACCAAGCTGGACGGCGACGCCCGCGGCGGTGCCGCGCTCTCCATCCGGGCCACCACCGGAAAGCCCATCAAATTCGTAGGCACCGGCGAAAAGCTGGATATGATTGAGCCCTTCCACCCCGACCGCATGGCATCCCGCATCTTGGGCATGGGCGACATGTTGTCCTTTATTGAAAAGGCCCAGGCCAACTACGATGAAAAGCAGGCCGCCAAGATGGAGGAGAAGCTGCGGAAGAACCGCTTCACCCTCCAGGACTATTACGACCAGCTCCAGCAGCTGCGGGGCATGGGTGACCTGAGCCAGCTGGCCGGCATGATGCCCGGTAACCTGGGCCGCCAAATGCAGGGTGCTACCATCGACGAGAAGGTCATGGCCCACACGGAGGCCATCATTCTCTCCATGACCCCCCTGGAGCGGGAGCACCCGCAGATCTTGAACGCCAGCCGCAAGAAGCGCATCGCCGCCGGCTGCGGTCTGGAAGTAGTGGATGTAAACCGCCTGCTGAAGCAGTTCGACATGATGCAGCAGATGGTGAAGCAGATGAGCAAGGGCAGAATGCCCGGCATGGGTGGCCGGATGCATGGCTTTGGCCGCAAAAAGCGCCTGAAATAAGATATAGATGCACCCGCATTTATAGATAAATCATCAAACTATATAACATTTTTGGAGGTACAAATCATGGTTAAGATCAGACTGCGCCGCATGGGCGCCAAG
>CAMFAL010000032.1 GCA_945948185.1 uncultured Clostridia bacterium
GCTCCTATTATACCAGAAGAACCTCGCCACCGGCGAGGTTCTTTGACAAGCTGAAGTTCCGGGGACGAATGTCCCCGGAACTTTCTCTTTTATTCTCCGCCCAGCAGCTTCAGAGCTGCTTTGGCTGCGGCCTGCTCGGCCTCTTTTTTGCTGCGGCCCTCGCCGCGGCCGGACACCTGTCCGGCCACGGAGACCTCCATGACAAACACCCGGCAGTGATCCGGTCCCGTCTCCTCCACCAACTGGTAGGTGATGGTACGGCCCGGCGTCCGCTGGACCAGCTCCTGCAAGGCTGTCTTGTAGTCCCGGCGGCGCTCCTCCACCGCTTCCTCCTTCTCCGCATCCAACAAGACCCGATGGATCAGCTGGGAAGCAGCGCCGATGCCGCCGTCCAGATAGACCGCCGCAAACACAGCCTCCGTGGCATCCGCCAGGATGGAGGTGCGCTCCCGGCCGCCGCCAGCCTCTTCGCCACGGCCCAACTTCAGGTACTTCCCCAGTTCCAGCTTCCGGGCCACCTCATAAAGGCTCTGCTCGCAGACCAGGGCCGCCCGGATGCGTGTCAGGTCTCCCTCCGGAAGGTCCGGATGCTGGACGAACAGAAACTCCGCCGTCACAAAGCCCAGCACGGAATCCCCCAGGAACTCCAGCCGCTCATTGCTGTTGAGATGGGCCGCCCGGTGCTCGTTGGCATAGGAGCTGTGACTCAGGGCCTCGCTCAGCAGGGCAGGATTGCGGAAGGTATAATTCAGTTTTTTCTCCAGTTCCTTCATGTCGACCTCTCCAAAAGGAAGCCCCGCGCTGGCGGCGGGGCTTCCTGCATTATTTCAGCTTTCCGGCGATGTAATTCACGGCGTCGCCCACGGTCTTCAGGGTGCTCAGATCCTCTTCCTGGGTCTCGCCCACCTCGAATTCCTCTTCCATGGCCATGACCAGCTCCACCAGATCCACAGAGTCAGCGCCCAGGTCCTCCTCGAAGGAGGTCTCCATGGTCACTTCCGCGGGCTCCATGGCAAACTGCTCTGCCACCAGTTCCTTCATCGTCTGAAAAATTTCCTCAATAGACATGCCTTTTCACCCCTTACGGTATGATGGGAGGTCCATCATTTGGTTATTACTTGAGGCAATCATACGGCAAGTGCCGCCATGCTGTCAAGAGGGAGAGCCCACTTTTTCCGTGGTACGCTCTACTTTCATCAGTTCAATGTCCCGCTGGATGTCCTCGATGAAGCCGCTCTCAGCGTATTCCTTTGCCCGCAGGATGGCGTTGCAGATGGCCCGGGCATCGGAGGAGCCGTGGGCCTTGATGACGGGCTTAGAGATGCCCAGGAAGGCCGTACCGCCCACCTCACTGGGGTCCAGCAGCTTTTTCATGTCCGCCAGATTTCCCTTCACCATGGCCGCGGCCAGTTTGGTTTTGGTATTGGTGTAGAACATTTTTTTCAATTCCTTCAGCAGGAACTTGGCGGTACCCTCCACGCCCTTCAGCAGGATGTTGCCGGAGAAGCCGTCCGCCACGATGACGTCGGCGGCGCCCAGAATGGCGTCATGGGCCTCCACGTTGCCGATGAAGTGGATGCGGCCCGCGTCCCCGGCGGCTTTCAGCAGCGGATAGGCCTCATGGCGCAGGCTGTCGCCCTTGGCCTCCTCCGCGCCGATGTTCAGCAGGCCCACCTTGGGGTGCTCCACGCCGCAGACCCGCTTGGCGTAATAGCTGCCGAGATAGGCGAACTGCAGCAGATACTCCGGCGTGCAGTCGGCGTTGGCGCCGCAGTCACACAGGACGGCACGGCCGGCGGCGGTGGGGATCACGGGGCCCATGGCAGCCCGACGGATCCCCCGGATGCGCTTTACCAGCAGGGTGGCCCCCGCCAGCAGAGCGCCGGTGGAACCGGCGGAGACGAAGGCGTCACCCTCGCCGTTTTTCAGCAGGGTCATGCCCACCGTCAGGGAGGAGTCCTTCTTCACTTTGAAAGCGGTAGCGGGATCGTCCTCGATCTCCACCACTTCGCTGGCATCCCGGATCTCTACACCCGCGGGCAGGTTCTTTTCCCCACAGGCCTCCAGAGCCTTCAAAATTTCCGCCATGCGGCCCACCAGCAGGATATCCACGCCGTGCTGCTTATGGGCGTCCAGAGCGCCCTGCACGATGGCCTGCGGGGCATTGTCGCCGCCCATGGCGTCTACGATGATCTTCATTTCAGGACCTCCTCCTTGATTTGGTCAATGATTGCCAGAGACCGCTGGGACAGCTCGGCGTTCTTATTCCGCTTGCCCTTCACCCGATGGTCCAGGGGTGGAATAATGCCGAAGTTGATATTCATGGGCTGGAACTGGGTGATGGACTGGTTGGAAACATACAGCCCCAGTGCGCCGATAGCGGTCTCCCGGGGAAAGTCCACAGGCTCCATCCCCCGCAGCCGCCGGGCGGTCTCCACACCCACCAGGAATCCGCTGGCAGCGGATTCCACATAGCCCTCCACGCCGGTCATCTGCCCGGCAAAGGAGATGCGGGGCTCCGCTTTCAGACGATAATAGCGGTCCAGCAGCCTGGGGGAGTTCAGGAATGTGTTTCGGTGCATAACGCCGTACCGCAGGAACTCCGCATCGTGGAGGGCGGGAATCATTGAGAACACCCGCTTCTGCTCCGGGAACCGCAGGTGGGTCTGGAAGCCCACCAGGTTATAGACGGTGCCATCGGCATTGTCCCGCCGCAGCTGTACCACAGCATAGGGCCAGCGGCCGGTGCGGGGGTCATCCAGGCCACGAGACTTCAGCGGACCGTACAGCAGGGTGTCATGCCCCCGGCGGGCCATGACCTCCACCGGCATGCAGCCCTCAAAGACCTGGCTGTCCTCAAAGCCATGGACCTCCGCCTCCTGAGCCGTGGTCAAAGCCTCCCAGAAAGCATTGTATTCTTCTTCATTCATAGGGCAGTTGACATAATCCAATCCACCCTTGTCGTACCGGGAGCCAAACCAGGCCTTGTCCATATCCACACTTTCGGCGGACACGAGAGGGGCCGCCGCGTCGTAGAAATGAAGGTCGCTGTCCTCCCCCAGCAGAGTCTGGAGCCGCTCCGCCAGGGCGTCGGAGGTCAGGGGTCCGGAGGCGATCACCACTTCCCCGTCGGGGATCTCAGTAACCTCACCGGGAACCACAGTGATGTTGGGATGGTTTTTGACCTTCTCCGTCACCATTCGGGCAAACCCGTGGCGGTCCACCGCCAGAGCGCCGCCGGCCTCCACACGGGTGGCGTCGGCACAGGCCAGGATCAGGCTGTCCAGGCGGCGCATTTCCTCTTTCATGAGGCCCACCGCGTTTTCCAACTGGTCGCTGCGCAGGGAGTTGGAGCAGCACAGCTCCGCGAAATTATCCGTCAGGTGGGCGGGTGTCTTTTTCTCCGGTTTCATCTCCCGGAGGGTCACATGGACACCCCGCTGGGCCAGCTGCCAGGCACATTCGCTGCCCGCCAGCCCCGCGCCGATGACTGTTACTTCCATAGGGAAAACCTCCTTTGTTGAGGGTGTCCCCTGACCAGGGGACGGGGGGGACGCCCCCCATTGTCGTCAAAAGAAACTGCGCTATACTCGCCCCGCCCTGGCGGGCAGGGCGCGGGCCCAATCCGGCAGAAATCTCAGGTCCTGCACCCACGGCAAACCCTCTGCAAATTTCCGGGTGCCCGACGATGCAGCTTCTTTTCTTTCCGCTGCAGCTCTTCCGGTGCGAAGATGAAGAATCACCACTGATCCGATCGACCCAGCAGATAGTCCGTGGATACACCGAAATAATCAGCCAGTTTCATCAGATTAGGGACCTCGGGGTAGTGGTTGCCTGATTCATAATACTGATATGCCCGCACTTTGATTCCCAATAATGCCGCCATATCTGTCTGCGTCTGCCTTTTTTCGCTCCGCAGTTCTTTGAGCCTTTGTGCAAATATTTTCATACGCGCCTCTTGATATGCAACTTGTTTGCATATAATATAGATGCAAATAAGTTGCATATTGGAGTTGATTTTTATGACAGATACCCTCCGCGCCCTATATGACTACGTGTTGGAAACCGCTTCTCCGCCTTTTTGACAGAACGGGAATACCACACCGTCAGCGATCTGGCGGAAAAGCATCTGGACACCCTGCGGCAGGAACTGTCCCAGGCCCAGGTGGAACGGCTGGACAAGCTGTGTGACGCCTGGTGGGAGCAGCGGGACATGGAGCTGGAAGCCATGTTCCGGGCCGTCTGGGCTGCTGTCCGGGAACTGGCTTAAGCCTACGCTTTCTTGGCGGCAGGCTTCTTCGCCGCAGTCTTCTTAGCCGTGGTAGTTTTCTTGGCCGTGGTGGTCTTTTTGGCTGCGGTAGTTTTCTTTGCCGCTGCCTTTTTGGCAGGTTTCTTCTCCTCCTGGGCTTCGGCAGAAGTCTCTTCCCCCTCCTTCTTTTCCGCGGGCTTCTTGGGATAGCCCCGTTTCTCCTCAGGAAGGAAGTTGGAGCAGGCCTCGTTGATGCAGAAGGGCTTCTTGAAACCCTTGCCGGCCTTCTTGAACATGGTGTGGCCGCAGACCGGGCAGTCGTCCTTCACAGGTACGTCCCAGGTCATGAAGTCGCACTTCTCGGCCTCGTCCTTGCTGTTGGTATGCTCACAGCAGTAGTAGGTGTACTGCTTGTTGGTCTTCTTGCTGGTGCCGGTGCGCTTCATGATGCGCCCACCGCACTTGGGGCAGCGGCCCGGCATCTCCACCACCAGGGGCATGGTGAAGCTGCACTCGGGGTAACCGGGACAGGCCAGGAAGCGGCCGAACCGGCCGGACTTCACCACCAGATTCCGTCCGCACTCGGGACAAATCTCCTCGCTGACCTCGTCGGGCACCTTGATGCGGACGCCCTCCAGGTCCTTCTCGGCCTGTTTCAGATGCTCCTCAAAATCGCCGTAGAAGTCCCGCAGGACGCCCTTCCAGGGGGTAGTTCCCTCCTCCACGGAGTCCAGGCGCTGCTCCATGTGGGCAGTGAATTTCAAATCGGCGATGTCGGTGAATTTGTCCTTCATCAGCTCCGTCACCACTCGGCCCAGGTTGGTGATACGCAGGTATTTGCCCTCCTTGATGACATACTCCCGGTCCAGAATGGTGGACACCGTGGGGGCGTAGGTGGAGGGGCGGCCGATACCCTGCTCCTCCATGGCACGGATGAGGGTGGCGTCGGTGTAGTGGGCGGGGGGCTGGGTGAAGTGCTGGTCCCTGGAGAAGTCCTTCAAGGTCAGGACCTCGCCCTCCTGGAGGGCGGGCAGGGGAGATTCCTTCTCCTCCTTTTCCTCGTCCTTCCCCTCTTCATACACGGCAGTATAGCCGGAGAATTTCAGGCTGGAGGAGCTGGCCCGGAAACTATGGCTGTTGGCCTCGATCTCCACGGCCACGCTGTCATAAACGGCGTTGGCCATCTGACAGGCCACGTAGCGGCTCCAGATCAGGCGGTACAGGCGGTACTGCTCGCCGGTCAGGTCCTTTTTCAGCATCTCCGGCGTCCAGTTCACGTTGCTGGGGCGGATGGCCTCATGGGCGTCCTGGGCGTTGGCCTTGGCCTTGTAGCGGTGGGTCTGGGCAGGATAATACTCCTTGCCGTAGCGGCCCAGGATAAAGGTCTTGGCGTCCGCCAGGGCCTCCTCGCTGATGCGAAGGGAATCGGTACGCATATAGGTGATGAGGCCCACGGTGCCTTCGCCCTCGATGTCCACGCCCTCATAGAGCTGCTGGGCGATAGCCATAGTGCGGCGGGGGGTCATGCTGAGCTTCCGGGAGGCCTCCTGCTGCATGGTGGAGGTAGTGAAGGGCGGAGAGGGACTGCGCTGCTTGTCGGTACGCTTGACGCTCTTGACGGTAAAGGGGGCATTTTTCGTCTCCTCTACCACGGCCTCCACCTCTTCGGCGGACTTCAATTCCGCCTTTTTGCCGTTCTTGCCGTGATACCGGGCGGCAAAGGGCACTTTTTTCACATCGCTGCCCAGGAGGTTGGCATCCAGAGTCCAGTACTCCTCGGGCTGGAAGGCCTCGATCTCCCGCTCCCGGTCATCCACCATGCGGGTGGCCACGGACTGGACGCGGCCGGCGGACAGACCCCGGCGGATTTTCTTCCACAGCAGCGGGGAAAGCTCATAGCCCACCAGACGGTCCAGAATGCGGCGGGCCTGCTGGGCATCCACCAGGTTCTGGTCGATGTCCCGGGGCTCCCGGATGCTCTCCTGCACCACCTTCTTGGTGATCTCATTGAATGTGACCCGCTTGGTCTTTTCGTCCGGCAGGTTCAAAAGCTGCTTCAGATGCCAGGAAATGGCCTCGCCCTCGCGGTCCGGGTCGGTTGCCAGATACACGGTATCCGCCGACTTGGCGGACTTTTTCAGGTCGCTGATGATATCCTCTTTTCCCTTGATGGGCTTGTAGACCGGCTCGAAGTCCTTCTCCACATCCACACCAATGGTGCTTTTGGGCAGGTCCCGAAGGTGGCCCATGCAGGCCTTTACCTCGAAATCCTTGCCCAGGTATTTACCAATGGTCTTTGCCTTCGCGGGAGACTCCACGATGACCAGACTGTGATTTGCCATAGTAACCTCCAGGCGCCTCTCTTCGGAGATGCGCGCAAATTTATTCTGTCAGCGTCACGGCACGGGTGTAATGCTTTCCACTGTGCTGTTGGACGTACTGTTCGATCTCAAGTAAGGTAAGGGCGGACAGCACCCGCCGGGTGGGGATGCCGGTCTGCTCAATCAGGTCGTCAACCTGTATGGGTTCTTCGTCAGAGAGGGCCCGCAGCAGGGCGATCTGGTCGTCCGTCAGGCTGACCTCCAGGTCCGACAGCCGCAGGGACGGCGGCACCGGTCTGGGCTCCTCTTTCTGCCTGGCCTCATAGCCCAGCTTTTCCGGCTCCTTCCGGGCCTCCTCACGGCGCAGCTTGTCCGGGAACCGGGCTTCGTATTCCTGCAGCAGGTCCCAAGCGTTTGCCGTCAGGACCGCGCCGTCATGGATCAGCCGGTTGCAGCCCACGCTATTGGGTGCGTCGATGGGACCGGGGACGGCGAACACGTCCCGTCCCTGCTCCACGGCGGTATCCGCCGTGATGAGGGCGCCGCTGCGCTCCGGAGCCTCCACCACCAGCGTTGCGACGGAGAGGCCGGAGAGGATACGGTTGCGCACGGGGAAATTGGTCTTCAACGGCTCCGTGCCGGGCGGATATTCGGACAGAAGCACGCCCGCAGCGGCCACGTCCTCGTAAAGATATCGGTTTTCATAAGGATAGCGGACATCCAATCCATTGGCTGCCACACCCACGGTGATACCACCAGACCGGAGGGCTCCTCTGGTAGCTGCGGCGTCAATGCCTTTGGCAAGGCCGCTGACCACCAGGGCGCCGCCCTTGGCCAGGCCGTAGCCCAGCTTTTCGGCGCTGGAAATGCCGTAGGGCGTGGCCTTCCGGGTACCCACCACCGCCACGGCCACCTCCTCGTCAAAGGCAGGCAGTCGGCCTTTCACATACAGCAGGCAGGGCGGGTCGTAGATATTTTTCAGACGTCCGGGATACTCCGCGTCCTGGATGGTCAGGAGCCGCAGGTCCAGCCGCTGACAGTCCGCCAGGATCCGGTCCGCCGTGTCCAGGCGGTGGTCCTCCAGAATGGCGGCCTGTTCCCGGGTGATCCCCTCTGTCAGCAAAATTTCCCCGGCGTCAGCGTAAAACACGTCCTCCGGGGTGCCGAAATGGCGCAGCAGCGCCAGCCGGGTCTGATTTTTCAGGCCCCGCAGCTCCGCCAGCCACAGCCAGTATTTCAATGCCGACATGGCGCCGCCTCCTTGCTCAGTCGTTCCGGGCCATCTCCCACAGCAGCACCGTGGCGGCGGCAGCCGCGTTCAGAGATTCGCAGTGGGCCCGCATGGGGATCAGGACCGTCTGGTCACAGAGGTCCAGCACTGTCTGAGATAAGCCCCGGCCCTCGCTGCCGATGGCAATGGCACAGCGGCTGAGGTCCACCTCCCTGGCATCCGCCGTATCGTTCCGCAGGGCGGCACCATAGAGGGGCAACCCACTCTCTTTCAACAGGTCCCCCAGTTTTTCCACGCCGCAGGTCCATACCGGGCAGCGGAACGCCGCTCCCATGGTGGCCCGCAGGGTCTTGGGGTTATACAGGTCCGCACAGCCGTTCACCAGCAGCAGACCATCGGCGGAAAAGGCATCCGCCGTGCGGAGAATGGTACCCACATTGCCGGGGTCCTGGACGCCGTCCAGCACCACATAGCGCTTCCCCGTCAGCTTTTCCGGCAGGGTCTGCGGCACCATGGCGCAGACCGCCAGCATTCCCTGCGGCGTCTGAGCCGGAGATATAGAGGCCATTACATCCTCCGGCACCCGTACCAGCCGGGTCCCCTCTCGGACAGGCGGCAGGGACACCCCCTCCGTGAACACCAGGGTCCGAAGTCCTCCCTGCCACAGCAGGGCCTCCTCCACCAGCTTGGGACTGTCGCAGAGGAACTCTCCCTGCTTCCGGCGGTAGGAGGCAGAGGATGCCAGCTTACGGATATGGGTGCAGAGGGAATTGGTACGGCTGGTGATGGTCTCCATAGGCTGGCTCCTTTCCGTGAGTAGCCATCGGCGGGCGGCTTCCGCCGCCCGCTCCAGCTTGTGGAAAAAGCCTTTTCGACAAGCTGAGCAAGTTTTCAGAACTTTTTCAAAGTCCTGAAAACTGATAATTTCAATGGCGCAGGACACCCTTCCTGGGTTTCCCGCGCACACCCTTCCTTCCCGTTTTGCGCAAGTCTTTCGGATTTATCGACAGTCATCGGCGGGCGGCTTCCGCCGCCCGCTTAGTAGATATATCAGTCCAGGGGCTTCATGGTGGGGAAGAGAATCACTTCCCGGATGGTATCGGCGCCGGTCAGAAGCATGACGCAGCGGTCGATGCCCATGCCCATGCCGCCCGTGGGAGGCATACCGTATTCCAGGGCGTTCAGGAAATCCTCGTCCAGCATCTCGGTCTCATCGTCGCCCCGCTCCCGCTGCTCCACCTGCTTCTCGAAGCGCTGGCGCTGGTCGATGGGGTCATTCAGCTCGGAGTAGGCGTTGGCCAGCTCACTGTGGCAGACGAACAGCTCGAACCGCTCGGTGAGCCGGGGGTCGGCGGGGCTGCGCTTGGTCAGGGGGCTGACCTCCACAGGATACATTGTGATGAAGGTGGGCTGGATCAGCTTCTCCTCCACCCTCTGGTCGAAGCAGGCATACAGGGCATTGCCCCAGGTCTTTTCGGCGGCGTCCGCCAGTTCCACGCCCATGGCCTTGGCAGCAGCCACGGCCTCCGCGTCATCGGTGATAGCGCCGAAATCGATGCCAACGTACTCCTTGACGGCATCCACCATAGTCAGGCGGCGCCAGCCGGGAGTCAGGTCGATCTTCTCGCCCATCCACTCCACCTCGTAGGTGCCCAGAATCTTCTGGGCAGCGCCGGAGATGATGCCCTCGGCAATGTCCATCATGCCGTGGAAATCGGTGTAGGCCTGGTACAGCTCCACTGTGGTGAACTCGGGGTTGTGCTTGGGGTCCATGCCCTCGTTGCGGAAGATACGGCCGATCTCATACACCCGGTCCATGCCGCCCACAATCAGCCGCTTCAGAGGTAGCTCCGTGGCAATGCGCATGTACATGTCGATGTCCAGGGTGTTGTGGTGGGTGATGAAAGGCCGGGCGGCAGCGCCGCCGGCGATGGTGTTCAGGACAGGGGTCTCCACCTCAATGTAGCCCATGTTGTCCAGGTAGTCCCGCATGAACTTGATGAACTGGGAGCGAATGACAAAGTTGCGCTTCACATCGGGGTTCACCATCAGGTCCACGTACCGCTGACGGAACCGCAGTTCCTTGTCCTGCAAGCCGTGGAACTTCTCCGGCAGAGGCAGCAGGGATTTGCTCAGCAGGGTAATATTCTTGGCCCGGACGCTCATCTCGCCCCGCTGGGTGCGGAAGACCTCGCCGTCCACACCCACGATGTCACCGATGTCGTACTTCTTGAACTTCTTATAGACAGCCTCGTCCATCTCGTCCTGGCGGGCATACAGCTGGATGCGGCCATCCCGGTCCTGCAGGTCGCAGAAGCTGACCTTGCCCATGCCCCGCTTACTCATGAGACGGCCGGCCACCTTCACGGCCTGGCCTTCCATGGCGTCAAAGTTGTCCTTGATCTGCTGGCTGGTGGCGTCCCAGTCAAAGCGGGTCTGCTGGAAGGGGTCCTGCCCCTCAGCCTGGAGGGCGGCCAGCTTCTCCCGGCGGACCTTACGCTGCTGGCTCAGGTCCTGCTCAGGGGCGGCCTGCTGGTTGTTCTTCTGTTCAGCCATGTTGTTCTCCTTATCTCTCGATCTTCTTCACCGTGTACATAATGGCGCCGCGGGGAGCCTCCACGGTGACGGTGTCGCCTTCCTTGGCGCCCAGCAGGGCCTTGCCGAAGGGAGACTCCTCGGAGATGATGCCGTGCATGGGATCGGCCTCCTGGGAGCCCACAATCTTGTAGGCGGGCATCTCTTTACCGCTGGCGTCAGCCACGGTGACGGTGCAGCCAATGGTTACCTCGTTGGTGGTGCCGGTGTTCTCGTCCACAATCACCACATGCTGCAGAATCTCCTCCAGCTCGGCAATGCGGGAATACAGCTTGCCCTGCTCGTTCTTGGCCTCATCATACTCGCTGTTCTCGCTGAGGTCGCCGAAGCCGCGGGCGATCTTGATCTGCTCAGCCACCTCGTCGGAGCGGGTGGTCTTCAGGTAATTCAGTTCATCCTGCAGCTCCTGGGCGCGGGCCGCACTCATTTTGTATTCTTTTTCCATGTCAACGATCCTTTCCGATATCTTTTGAAGGGAAGTTCCCTGTGGATACTTATTCTATATTATATTGTGACAGTCTAGTATTATAGAGGTTGGTTTTCAGAATGTCAAGGGGGCGAGGAAGGCAAAAAACGCCCTTATTTCGCGGAAATCCCACCTCCCACGGTGATTTGACCCGGCCGCAGGGCCCCCTGCTCCCGGAGCGCCGTCAACAGCTGTCCCCGGTCGCAGCCCTTGGGCAGCTTCTCCTCCAGCGCCGGCGGCAGCAACAGAGGCGGCAGCGGCGTCGCCTCGTCATACAGAGCCAGCGTCCGTCGGCTATGGCAGTCCTCTCTGGGATCAAACAGCACCAGTGCCTCCGCCTCCTCCAGCTGCTCCTTGGAAGGTCCCAGCAGCAGCGACACGCCGTACTCCCGCCGCAGCTGGCGGCATAGGTCCTCCCCTCCCCGGGGGAGATCCAGCAGCACATAGCGGTGCCGCAGTGACAGCTCCGTCACCGTCCGCACCACCTCACCCGTCAGACGTTCCGCGGAAACGGCCACTCTGGCCCCCGCTGTCGGAGTCCCCTGCTCCATCAGGAGCCAGCGGACCCAGTCCGCCGCGATGGCCCGCCGCAGCCCCTGGGTAGACACTGGATGCTGGTCCCATTTTTCCAGCTGCTGTCCATAGGCAAAGCCCTCCGGCAGCACCACCCGGGTGACGCCCTGCTTCCGCAGGCGCTTCCCCGCTGCCGCTACCCGCCGCCGCAGAACGGCCTCCGGCGTTCTGGGGCCCCGCTGGACCTCCGCGCACCAAAAGCGCACCCGCAGGATGCTCCGCTCTTTCACTGCCACCGCTTTTTCCCGCTTTCCCGGCTCCTTCCAAATCAGCATTCCGATCATAAAACATCATCCTCCCGCTCCATGGTATGGAACGGGAGGATGGATTATGTGCGTTATACAATTCGCCAATTAAAATCAGACATGATTTGAATTCCGCCAACGCAGCTGGCGGGACACCGCTTTTTATGCGGTGGGGGACAGGGTGTAGCCCGTCAGGTAGCCTTTTTTCAGGGGGTCAATGCGGACACCGTTCTCCGTCACCTCAAAGTGCAGATGAGGGCCGGTGGAATGGCCCGTGGATCCGGTGATGCCCAGCACGTCACCCTGATTCACATACTTTCCCACAGACACGCTGCGGCTGCTCAAATGCGCATACAGGGTGGTGTTGCCGGCGCCGTGAGAGACCACCACGTAGTGGCCGTAGGAGTTGGAGTACTGGGATACGATGACCGTCCCGGCCTTGGCGGCATAAACCTTGGAGGTATATCCCACCCGGCCGATGTCGGTGCCTTTATGGTTCGTGGAGCCCACACCGCCGGGAGAGGCCCGGCCGCCCACGGTGGAGGTAATATAGCGGCTGTCTACCGGCCAGATGTACCCGCCGGGGTTGGACTTGGAGGGCTGGCCCTTGGCCGCTTGCTCCTCCGCCAGCTTCTTGGACAGGCGGAGCGCCTCCGCCAGGATATCCTCCTCTTCCTGGGCCAGCTGATCGATGGTGGACTTGTACTCCTTCTCGTTGGCCTCAATCTCCTTCACCAGGGCGATGGCCTGCTGGCGCTGCTGGTCCAGTTCTTTCTTCTTGCTGACCAGATCGGCCTTAGCCGCCTCTGATTCCGTCTTACTGGTCTCCAGGTCCGTCTTTTTCTCTGTGATCTCCACCTGCAGGGCTTTCAGGTCGTCAATGACCCGCTGGTCGGCGTCCATAACCTCGTTGACATCGTTGAGCCGAGTCAGCATATCGGAAAAGCTGGTGGCGCCGAAGAGGACCGACCAGTAGCTGACCTCGCCCCGCTCCTCCATGGCACGGACCCGATGGCAGAACAGCTCATACTGATCCGCTTCCCGCTGCTCTGCGTCCGCCAGTTCCGCCTCCGTCTGGACAATCAGATCCTCGTATGTGCTGATCTGCGCCTCCACGTTCCGGATCTGGGCGCTGGTGTTGCTGATCTGCTCATCCAGCTTCTTCTGCCGGGACAGCACCGCCGCCTTGTCATTCGTCAGGCCGTCCAGCTGCTTCTGAAGATCCTTCTTCTGGGTCTTCAGGTCCGCCGCTTCGTTTTTCAGTTTGTCGATATCTGCCTGGGTGACAGCCAAGGCCGGAGCCAACTCCGCCGTCACCAGGCACAGGGCCAGGGCCAGCGTCAGCAGGGAGCGTCCCAACCGCCTCCAAGTGTGTTTTCTCTTCATAGACGCCTCCTTAAACCTGCAGGAATTTCCGAATGGCCGACAGGCTGCCGCCTACGCCGATCAGGATACCCGCCGCCGCAAAAACCGCAGCCACCGGCACCCACAGCTCCTGGAAGGGGATCACATGGATCAGCTGCAGGGTGTCGTTGTTGTCCACGCCCCGGGTCACCGCCGCGTACAATCCCCACTGAGAGAAGAAGGCAATGACGGCGCCCAGCAGGCCCATCATGAAGCCCTCATATACAAAGGGCCAGCGGATGAACCCGTTGGTGGCGCCCACCATCCGCATGATGGCGATCTCATCCCGGCGGTCAAAGGTGGTCAGTTTGATGGTGTTGGAAATGATGAACACCGACACCACGAACAAAATAACGATCAGGGCCACGCAGATGACGGTAGCCACGTTCCGTACAGTAATAAAACCGCCGGCAATCTCCTCATAGGCGTTGACCCGGGCAATGCCGGGAATACCCTCCACCGTCTCCTTGGTCTGGCGAATCTGTTCCAGGTCCGTGATCTTGATGGCATACCGGTCCCGCAGAATCTCCGGGTCCAGGTCCTGGAACATATCCTCATCCGGGTATTGGGCCACGAAGTCCTCCATGGCCTGCTCCTTGCTGATATAAACGGCAGAGGCCACATTAGGGACGGCTTCCAGGGTTGTCTGCAGGGCTTTGGCCTCGGTCTCCGTGTAGCTGTCGTCGACGTAGGCCAGGATCTCATTTTCCTGCTCCAGGTCCCGCAGCAGCTCGTTGGCATTCACCGCTACCAGGGTGAAGGTGCCCATGATCAGCAGGCAGGCCACGGTGATGCCCACTGCCGCGAAGGACATGAAGCCGTGGCTGAACATATTGGAAAGGCCCTCGTGGGCAAAGTAGCCGATATCGTGCTTAGCCATGGATGCTTCCTCCCACATAGCCGCCCACGCTGTCGTTGACCACGTGGCCGGAATCAATGGTGACCACCCGCTTGCCGAAGCGGTCCACCAGGTCTTTTTCATGGGTCACCACCACCACAGTGGTACCCAGCTGATTGATCTTCACCAGCAGGCTCATGAGTTCCAGGGACCGCTCCGGGTCCAGGTTTCCGGTGGGCTCGTCCGCGATAATGGTGTTGGGGTTGTTCACCAAAGCCCGGGCAATGGCCACACGCTGCTGCTCGCCGCCGGAGAGCTCCGTGGGATAGCTGCCGGCCTTCTTTTCCAGGCCCACCAGCTGCAGCACATAGGGAATGCGGTTTTTGATCTCCTTGGGGCTGGCACCTACGGCCCGCATCACGAAGGCCAGGTTGTCGTATACCGTCTTTTTCTCAATAAGCCGGAAATCCTGGAAAATAATGCCCAGGGTCCGCCGCATCAGGGGAATCTGCTTTTCGGAAATATTGCTGACAGAGAAGCCGTTGATCATAATACGGCCCCGGCAGGGCTCCACCTCGCCGGTCAGCAGCTTGATGATGGTAGACTTACCGGATCCGGAAGGGCCCACCAGAAAGACGAACTCTCCATCTTCAATGGTCAGGCTGATGCCCTTGATCGCCCTGGTCCCGTTGTCATACTCCATCTCCACATCTTTTAAACGGATCATGCCGCCACCTCACACGTTTCTATATCAAACACGTCCGGCCTTGACAAAATATTTCCTATTTTGTAGCAAGGTCGACATAATTCCAAAGATGATCACATTATATACGGTTTTTCGCCGCAATGCAACAGCAGTTTGCAATTGTTTGCAAAAAGGTCCACTGGAAGTTTTAGGAAAGGCTGCAAAGGTCTCAGCGGAACGCCCATATCCCCGGAAATGACAAAAAGCAGAGGCCGCGTGCGGCGGCCTCTGCTTCAGCCTATATAATAGTTCAGGAATCAATTCCCCGGGAGGTCAGGTACTTCTTGACCATCAGGGCTACCTTAAATGTAATGGCATCGTCGAACTCCCGCAGATCCAGGCCGGTGAGCTTCTTGATCTTCTCCAACCGGTACACCAGGGTATTGCGGTGGACAAACAGTTTCCGGGCAGTCTCGGACACATTCAGGTTGTTCTCGAAGAACTTGTGGATCGTGAAGAGGGTCTCCTTGTCCAGGGCGTCGATAGGATTCTTCTTGAAGACCTCCTGGAGGAACATTTCACACAGAGTGGTAGGCAGCTGGTAGATCAGACGGCCGATACCCAGGTTCTCATAGTTGATGACGTACTTCTCGGTATCAAAGACCTTACCTACTTCGATGGCGATCTGGGCCTCCTTATAGCTCTTGGCCAGGTCACGCAGGTGGATAGCCACAGTGCCGATACCCACCACCACAGTGCTCTCCCCGCCGGAGCGCAGAGTCTCTTCGATGGAGGCGGCGATCTTGTTCAGATCCTTAATACCGGCTCCCTCGGACAACTGGCGGATCAGCACCACATCGCCCTCACCCACGCTGAGGACAAAATCATTCTGGCGGTCGGGGAACAGGGTTTGGACCACATCGGTGGGGACAGACTCGCCCTTCTTCAGGGTGCGGACTACAAACACGCCCCGGGGCACATCGGCGGTAACCCGCAGCTCCTTGGCACGCATGTAGATGTCGCCCAGCATGATGTTGTCGGAGATGATGTCCTTGATGAAAGAACCCCGGTCATGCTTTTCCTCATAGTAGGCCTTGGCGGCATTCAAGGCCACCGTGGCCATGGAGCAGACCGTCTTGCTGATCTCATTGTCACCGAAGCTGAAGGCCGCATAGTCAAACTGGTTGCCCCAGCCGTTCAGCGCCTTGAAGGTCTTGCCGTCAGAGGAGATCATACTGCCGGCGGCGTTATTCACCACAGGCACATATTCCGCCCAGCGCTGGCCAATCATAGACAGTTCACTGCAGGCAATGACGATGCCCTCACCGTCGATCACGCCAACAGTTCGGTCGGTGTTTTCCTTCAGTTGCAGCACAACATTTTGAAAAATTCTTCCAGACATGGCTGTCCTCCTCACCACTCGTCACACGAAATCTTTGTGCAATTTGTCAATGATAATATTATATCGACAGTTTCGGCAAAATGCAAGATGTTTTTTCTTTTTTCAACAAAAAACTTATTAGCTTTTTGTTGAAGATTTGCTCTTTTCCAGAGATATATCAAATCTTTCGAAGCGTGGCCTCCTCATTTTCCGTCAAGAGCCGAAATTCTCCTCTGGCAAGTGCCGGATCCAGGGTCAAATTGCCCATCTGGATGCGCTCCAAGTACAGTACCGGCTTTCCACGAAAAGCCAGCATCCGCTTTACCTGGTGGAACTTTCCTTCCCGCAGGGTGACATGAGCTTCGCTCTCCTCCCCGGCTTTCAGAATTTTCAGTCCCGCAGGCTGGCACACCAGGCCGTCGTCCAGGGTCATGCCAGCCGCAAAAGCACGGCAGTCCTCCTCAGTGAGCCTCCCGGCAACCCTGGTATAGTATACCTTGTCTACATGGTGCCGGGGTGACAGCAGGTCATGGGCAAGGCCGCCCTCGTTGGTCAGCAGCAGCAGGCCCTCCGTATCCTTGTCCAGGCGCCCCACAGGGAACAGTCCCTGCTTCTTCAGCTCCGGCGGCAGCAGGTCCAGCACCGTAGGCCCCCGGCCGTCTTCCGTGGCGGATAGATAGCCTGCGGGTTTATTCAGCATCACCCAGGTGAACTTCCGATAACACAGAGTTTCCCCGTTCACCGTGATCTCCACGGATTGAGGGTCTACCTTGTCCTCACCGGACCTGGCGGGAAGGCCGTCCACCAGGACACGTCCCTGCCGTACCAGCAGCTTTACCTCCCGCCTGGAAAATTTTCCGGTAGATGCGATAATCTTGTCCAGTCGCTGCTTCTCCATGTCTCCACGCTCCTTTTGGGGATATCTTATCATAATTTCTCCGGAAAATGAATAGGAACAAGCAGGAGGGATGGATATGCTGATCTGGACCACGCGTTTTTCACGAAAAAAAGCAGTTTTGACGGTGATCGCCATGGGGCTTGTCATGGTGGTGCTGATCCTTTTGGCCGGACGCACAGAACCAGGGAATTCCTCTGCCCAGCTCGTTCTGACGGACAATAGCCAGCGGGTGGAATATCTCCGTTCCCTAGGTTGGGAGGTGTCCGGAGAGCCGGTGGAGACCCTTCAATTTCTGCTGCCCGAAAAACTGGAAGAGCCATACCTTTCCTACAATGAACTGCAGCTGAGTCAGGGTTTCGACCTGACCACCTGCCTCGGAAAACAGTTGGAGCGCTATACCTACGCGGTCACCAACTATCCGGGACGCCCGGAGGGAGTGCAGGTCAATCTCTACATCTGTGAGGACTATCCTGTGGCCGGAGATATCTGCTGTCCCGGTGCGGGCGGTTTCCAGGCGGGCTTAGCCTTTCCGGAGGAGTGCGCATAGCTCCGGGTATCACAACCGGGACGGCCATTTCCATTTGGCCACGCCAAATAACCCCCCTTTTGATTTCACACTTGAGCCGGCGAAATGAATCCGCCCCTGTGGTTTTGCTCCCCAAAACACTTGTACGGGCCGAAGGCCGCTCTGAAGCCGCAAAAAAGGACTGCCGCTTTCGCGACAGTCCTTTTTGATCAATTAGGAATTACTCCTCGATCTCGATAACGACACCGGAACCAACGGTACGGCCGCCCTCGCGGATAGCGAAGCGCAGGCCCTTCTCGATGGCGATGGGGGTGATCAGCTCGACCTTCATGTCGACGTTATCGCCGGGCATGCACATCTCGGTGCCCTCGGGCAGGGTGATGATGCCGGTCACGTCGGTGGTACGGAAGTAGAACTGAGGACGATAGTTGTTGAAGAAGGGGGTGT
>CAMFAL010000033.1 GCA_945948185.1 uncultured Clostridia bacterium
ATGTTAAAACACCAGTTCTCGCTTTTTGAGAACTGGTGTTCTTTGACAGTCTGAGGGCCCCATATCTGCAATGCAGATATGGGGCCCTCTTTGTGATATCGAAGTTGAAATGCATACAACATTTGATACAATCTTTTGTGAACTGCATCAATATTGCAGGCACTTTGTTTATTTATATGTTACAGACTGCACTTTCCCCGGGCCATATACTTGCCCTGGGGCTCGCTGTCCAGCACCTTGCCGTCCTCCACGGCCAGGTGACCCCGCAGCCATACCTGCCGGATACCGCCGGCGGTGACGAAGCCTTCGTAAGGGTTGTAGTCCACGTTGGCCACGCAGTCGGCAGCCCGGATCACATGACTGGCGCCTGGATCGTAGACCACGATATCGGCGTCGCTGCCCGGGGCCAGCCGTCCCTTCCGGGGGAACAGGCCATACATGCGTGCCGGATTTTCACTCAGCAGGCGGCACATCCGCTGTGCGCTGATGCGCTTTTTTGCTACACCGTAGGAATAGATCAGCTCTCCCCGGGTCTCCACGCCAGGCAGACCGCCGGGAATCTTCGTAAAGTCGCCCCGGCCCGCTTCCTTCTGCTCCAGCGTGAAGGAGCAGTGGTCCGTGGAAATGGTCTGGATATCGCCCCGGCGGAGGGCCTTCCACAGCAGGTCCTGCTGGCCCTTTTCCCGGATAGGAGGCGCGCAGACGTACCGGGCTGCCTGGGAATAGTCTTCGTTGAAATAGACGCTGTCGTCCAGCATCAGGTATTGGGGGCAGGTCTCCACATAGACCTTCTGTCCACGGTCCCGGGCGTGCTGAACTTCCTTCAAAGCCTCCTGATTGGTGAGGTGGACGATCACCACAGGGGCATCGGCGGCCTGGGCGATACGCAGCAGGCGGCTGACGGCCTCGGCCTCCAGGTACGATGGCCTGGTTAGAGGATGGCTGGCGGGAGACATCTCTCCGGCAGCCTTTTTCTCCGCGATCATGCCGTCAATGACCCCGGCATTCTCACAGTGGACGCCACAGAGGCCACCCAGGGACTTCAGTTCCTTCAGCGCCCAATACATATCCCGGTCACCGATCATCATGGCGGGGTAGGTCATGTACATTTTGAATGAGGAAACGCCCTGGGCGAACATGTCCTTCAGTTCCGCCCGGATGGATTCGTTCCAATCATCAATGGTCATGTGGAAGCCGTAGTCACAGAAGGTCCGGCCGTCAGCTTTCTGATGCCACAGCTGCAGGCCGTAGTGCAGGCTTTCCCCCTTATTGGGGCAGGCGAAGTCGATGACGGTGGTGGTACCGCCCCGCAGGGCAGCTCGGCTGCCGGTATAAAAATCATCGGCTGTGGTGGTGTTGCACACATCCAGGTCAAAATGGGTGTGTGCGTCGATGAATCCGGGGAACAGCAGGCAGCCGTTCACATCTACAACCTGAGTATCCTGATCCACCTCCAGCTTCCGGCCAACGCGGACAATCTTTTCGCTCTCTATCAGCAGGTCAGCCCGTCTGGCTCCGCTGCCGGAAACTACTGTACCGCCTTTCAGCAGTTTTTTCATCATACACACCCTCCATTTCTGCGGCACATGGCCGCCTGACTGTGATGTCTGGTTTTTACAAGTATATCACGCCTGCCCCCAGATTTCCAGAGGCGGCGGTGAAAAACCAGGGATCTGTACCGCATAACTGCAAAATTGATGTAAAAATTTTGGAAAATTCGGCAAATAGGGACTGCCAATTTCTCGAAGGTGTGGTATAATATCCACAATGGGCACTTCCCATATGCCTGAATTTTGAAGGAGGTAAAAGAATGAAGACGAAGAAGCTGTTGTCTCTGTTGCTGGCCCTGGCTATGATGTTCTCCCTGACCATCACCGCGGGCGCTGTGGAGACCAACGAAAACGACCTGACGGGCGCCATTGTGATCCTGCACACCAATGACGTCCATGGTGCTCTTTCGGAGTATGCCAAGGTGGCCGCTCTGAAGGATACCTATGAAAAGATGGGCGCCTATGTCCTGCTGATGGACGCCGGCGACTTCATTCAGGGCGATCCCGTAGTCAGTATCTCCCAGGGTGCCACTGCCGTGGAACTGATGAACATGGCCGGCTATGATGTGGTCACCACCGGCAACCATGAGTTCGACTATGGTTATGCCAATCTGGCCAAGCTGGCCGGAGAGGCCAAGTTCCCCGTTGTGGCCGCCAACGTGCTGTATAAGGGCAAGACCGCTTTTGAGGACAATGTGACCTTTACCAGTCCCAACGGCGTGAAGATCGGCGTCTTTGGCCTGGCCACTCCCGAAACCGCCACCAAGGCCAACCCCGCCAAGATCAAGGATGTGAAGTTCCTGGGCGGCCAGTCCATGTTCGACTGTGCCCAGGCGCAGGTGGATTCCCTGAAGGCTGACGGCTGTGACATCATCGTCTGCCTGGGCCACCTGGGCATCGACGCCGAGTCCGCCGGCAACCGCTCCACCGACTTGCTGGAGGAAGTGGAGGGCATCGACATCTTCATCGACGGCCACTCTCACTCCGATCTGGATGCCATCAAGGATGCCACCGACGGAACCGCCATGGTGGGCGATACCCTGCTGACCTCCACCGGCACTAAGCTCAACAACGTGGGTGTTGTCGTCATCGCCGATGATGGCGCTGAGACCATGCAGTTCGCTACCAAGGACCTGATCGTCACCCCCGACAAAACCATCGCTGACCGCGCCGCCGCCATTCAGAAAGAGATTGACGACGACTATGGCACCGTGTTTGCCAAGACCGAAGTGGACCTGAATGGCGTGAAGGCCCAGGTCCGCACCGGCGAGACCAACCTGGGCGACCTGATCACCGACGCCTTGGTCTGGGGCGCCAAGGATGCCGGCATCAAGGTGGACGCGGCCATCACCAACGGCGGCGGTATCCGCGCCTCCATCGCCACGGGCGACATTACCAAGAAGGACATTAATACCGTCCTGCCCTTCGGCAATACCCTGAGCATCGTCAAGCTCACCGGTGCGGAGCTGCTGGAAGCTCTGGAGGCCTCCACTTACTGCACACCTGAGAGCATCGGCGGCTTCCCCCATGTCTCCGGCATCGTGTTCACGCTGGACACCACCAAGGCCTATGACGCCGGTGACCTGTATCCCGGCTCCACCTATCACGCTCCCAAGAGCATCAACCGCGTCACCATCCAGTCCGTGGGCGGCAAGGCCTTCAACCCCAAGACCACCTACACCATCGCCACCAATGACTTCATGGCCGCCGGCGGCGATACTTATTACGCCTTCAATGCGGCCGGCTTCGTGGACACCGGCGTTCCCATGGACGAGGTTGTCATGGACTACATCAAGGAAGTGCTGAAGGGCAAGGTCACCGCTGAGGATTACGGTACTCCCGCCGGCCGCATCACCATCGTCAAGGGTCTGCCCTTCACCGATGTCCCCGCCGGTGCCTCCTACTATGACGCACTGAAGCATGTTTACGAGAACGACATCTTCAAGGGCTATACCGAGACCACCTTCGGTCCCGACAACACCCTGACCCGTGGCCAGATGGTCACCGTCCTGTGGCGGATGAACGGCTCTCCCGAGCCCAAGGCCGATTGCCCCTTCGGCGATGTGGCCGCTGCTTCTCCCTTCCGTAAGGCCATCGCTTGGGCCGCTGAGAACGGTCTGACCAACGGCTATACCCCCACCACCTTCGTTCCCGGCCAGGCCATTTCCCGCCAGCAGTTCCTGACCATTCTCTATCGCTATGCAAAGTTCATGGGTTATGACGTCTCTGTGGGCGAGAATACCAACATTCTCTCCTATGAGGATGTGGCCCAGGTGAGTGAGGTATTCATCCCCGCCATGCAGTGGGCCTGCGGTTCCGGCGTACTGGTAGCCGATAAGACGCTGACTCCCGCCGCTCCCGCCCTGCGCTATCAGGTGGCGGAGTTCCTGGCCAACTTCTGCCAGAAGGTGGTCCCTGCTGAGACCTCCAAGGCCGCCTAAGCCTTCACCGCAGCCCGTAGCAAAACAAAAACCATCTGAAAAAGGGGACTCGGAGCATTGCTTCGAGTCCCCTTTTCATCCCCGGAATCATTTGCTGCGTTGCGCGGTCTTTTTGTTTACTTGTTGGATAGCGGAGGGTAATTCAGGCTGCCGTTTTACGGCAGTTTTGTTATAGTATCAGTTTTTGTGATACTATTATCGAATATTACTAGGAAGAAAAGAGTTTTTTCCGAGAAAAGTCATTGACTTCCTTATCTTTATCCAGTACCATAAAAAAGCCCGGAGCTGAGAGGGCGTTGTTTCAGCCGCTTCGGCTTTATCTGTTTAAAGAGAAAAGGAGACCTTCCCATGAAACGTGAAAGCTTCCAGTCCCGTCTGGGCTTTATCCTGGTGAGCGCCGGCTGCGCCATCGGCATCGGCAATGTCTGGAAATTTCCATACGTCACCGGCGCCAACGGAGGCGGCGTGTTTGTACTGTGCTATCTGCTGTCCCTGATCCTGATGGGCGTGCCCATTCTGACCATGGAACTGGCTGTCGGCCGGGCCAGCCGCCAGAGCGCCGTGCTGAGCTACAAGGCTCTGGAGCCTCATGGCAGCAAATGGCATCTCCACGGCTGGTTCTGCGTGATCGGCTGTTACCTTCTGATGATGTACTACACCACCGTGGCCGGCTGGATGCTGGGTTACTTCTTCAAGTATCTGGGCGGTTCCTTCTCCGGTCTGGCAGGAGACACCATCGACGGTGTGTTCGGCGCCATGCTGGACAATCCCGGTGAAATGACCCTCTGGATGGTGCTGGTGGTACTGGCAGGCTTCCTGGTGGTCAGCTTCGGCCTGCAGAAGGGCCTGGAGCGCATTTCCAAGGTCATGATGCTCTGCCTGCTGGTACTGATGGTGGTGCTGGCAATCCACAGCATGACCCTGGAGGGCGGCATGGAAGGCCTGAAGTTCTACTTGCTGCCTGACTTCAGCCGGGCCATGGAGGCAGGCCTTGGCAGCGTCATCACCGCTGCCATGAACCAGGCCTTCTTTACCCTGAGCCTGGGCATCGCCGCCATGGAGATCTTCGGCAGCTACATGACCCGGAATCACACCCTCACCGGAGAGTCCGTCCGCATATGCTGCCTGGACACCTTCGTGGCCCTGATGAGCGGCCTTATCATCTTCCCCGCCTGCTTCAGCTTCGGCGTCCAGCCCGACGCCGGCCCCTCCCTGATCTTTATGACCCTGCCCAAGGTCTTCGCCAACATGGCGGTGGGCCGTCTGTGGGGTTCCCTGTTCTTCCTGTTCATGACTTTCGCCAGCTTCACCACCGTCATTGCCGTGTTCGAAAACCTGCTGGCCAACTGCATCGACAACTTCGGCTGGACCCGGAAAAAAGCGGCATTGGTAAACTGCGTGTTCATCCTGATCGCCAGCCTGCCCTGCGTACTGGGCTACAACCTGTGGAGCGGCTTCCATCCTTTCCTTGGCAAGGACGTGCTGGACAGCGAGGACTTCATCGTCAGCAATCTGCTGCTGCCCATCGGCTCCCTGGTGTATCTGCTGTTCTGCGTCACCAAATGGGGCTGGGGCTTCGACAAATACCTGGCGGAGGCCAACACCGGCTCCGGCTTGAAGCTGCCGGAAAGCGGTCCTGCCAAAAAGGCCTTGCAGGTCTACTTCTCCGTTATCCTCCCCCTCCTGATCCTGGTGATTCTGATTCAGGGCCTGCCCTCTTTGTCCTGGCAGATCGGCGTCTGCGTTGTGACTCTGGCGCTGCTCCTTCTGATGGCCCACCGCAAAAAAGCCTGATTTTGAAAAACGGTCCGCCGCGCTCTTGCGGCGGGCCGTTTTCTGCGCTACACCGGTTTTAAACCATTCGGGAGGCATCCATGGAACTTCATGAAAAATCGCAAGTCCTGCGCCATCAGAAGGAACGGACCCAGGAGGAGCTGGCCTAACGACTCTACGTCTCCCGCATCCCCGTCAGCAAGTGGGAGTCCGACTGGGGTGCCCCCGGAATCGATCCCCTGAAGGCTATCTCCCGGGTATTCGGCATCTCCATCGACAATTTACTCTCCAGCGAAGATCTGGTGACCCCGGCGGAAGCGGACTGCCGCCGGAGCGTCGCCCGGCTCCGGTGCCCACTGGTCCACAGACCTGTTGGGCGGCCTGCTCCTGGGTTTCGCACTGATTCTGCTCTATCTGGCCGCTCTTCGCACGCTTCGCCTGCCCGTATAAAAGAACGACCGCCTTTGGCGGTCGTTCTTTTCACATCTTCACCTCGAACAGCCCGTCCCGGCTGCAGCAGAGATACAGCTTTCCGCCGCCCCGCAGCTGCGGAATACGGAACTCGCCTCCCTGCTCCGGATACAGCCGCACCAGCAGTACACGCTCCGTGGCCACATAGGCGGCAAATCGGAAGTAGTGGTCCTTCTCCATAGGATGAGAGAAAGTGACGTACCAGTCCTCCTCAATCTCCCGTACTGTGACGGCATGGGCCTCATCAGCGGGTCGGGCCTGTAAAGGCTCCAACTTCCGGCCGCAGCAGTGGAGCTCCCCGCCGCCGGTGGCGGTGAGGATGTTGCCGCAGTCCGGGCACACATAAAATTTCAGTCTTTTCATGTTTCCAACCTCTGTTTTCTCAGGGGCCAAGTCGCCCATCAGCAGGCGTCCCAGGGCCACTCCAAAAATAGAGGAGAGCGCCGGCAGCATGCTAATGTCCGGACACCCCTTGCCCCGCTCCCATTTGCTGACGGCCTGGGGGCTCACGTGCAGCGCCTCCGCCACCTGCAGCTGGGTCATCCCCTGTTCCTTCCGCAGCCGCGCCAGCAGCTCTCCGATCTGTTTGCTGTCCATACTCTCACCTCGCTTTCAGCATACCCCAGGATTCGCCTTTTGGCAAGCAACGCTCCGTTGAGCTGTCCTCCGTCCGTTCCCTTATGCAAAGCATACGTATAAACTTGCAAGCCTCTTCTGCAAAACTGCCTTGCTTTCCCGGGAAAATCCACTTTCTTCTTGGTCACTCTGCCAAAATTGAAAGACAAATCTCCTTTTCCCGCAAGATTTCTTTCCAATCTTTTGAAACTGTGGTATATTGATGGGCAAGAAAAATCCGGCCCGGCCGGGACCACAGGAGGATTCTCCATGATGACGTTACACGATGAAGGCATTTTTCTGGTGAACGGCGCTCCCAGCGCCCAGGCGCCCGTCTCCCCCGAGGAAGGCCGCCGGCAGACCATGGCCTGGAACATCCTCCAGGCCCACAACACCAGCGGTGACCCTGAGAATTTGAAGATCCGGTTCGACGCCATGCTGTCCCACGACATCACCTACGTGGGTATCATCCAGCAAGCCCGGGCCTCTGGCATGAAGGAATTCCCCATTCCCTATGCCCTGACCAACTGCCACAACAGCCTCTGTGCCGTGGGCGGCACCATCAACGAGGACGATCATGTGTTCGGCCTGTCCGCCGCCAAGAAGTACGGCGGCATCTATGTCCCCGCCAACCAGAGCGTCATCCACTCCTATGGCCGGGAGCAGATGGCAAAGTGCGGTGCCATGATCCTGGGCTCCGACTCCCACACCCGCTACGGTGCCCTGGGCACCATGGCCGTGGGCGAGGGCGGCCCGGAGCTGGCCAAGCAGCTTTTGAAAAACACCTGGGACGTGAAGTATCCCAAGGTAGTACTGGTGTACCTGACGGGCACGCCCAAGCATGGCATTGGCCCCCACGATGTGGCCATTGCCCTGGTAAAGGCTACCTTCGCCAGCGGTTTCGTCAACAACTGCGTGCTGGAATTTGCCGGTCCCGGCATTGCCAGTCTGCCCATTGACTTCCGCAACGGAATCGACGTCATGACCACCGAGACCACCTGCCTCTCCTCCATCTGGGAGACGGACGCGGTGACGGATGGCTTCTATAAAGCCCATCAGCGACCGGAGGATTACAGGGAACTGCATCCCGGCCAGAACGCTTACTATGACAAATACATCGAACTGGACCTCGGCAAGATCGAGTCCATGATCGCCCTGCCCTTCCACCCCTCCAACGCCTGGACCATCCACGAGTTCCTGGCAAACGCGGAGGACATTCTGGCAAATCTGGAGACCGACGCCCGGAAGCGATTCCCCAAGGCCAATGTCAGTCTGATGAACAAGATTCACGACGGCGGCGTCTGGGCGGACCAGGGTGTCATTGCCGGCTGCGCCGGCGGCCTCTTCGACAACATCGACGAGGCGGCGGACATCCTCCGGGGCGGCAGCTGCGGCAACGGCTACTTCACCCTGGATGTGTATCCCACCAGCGTACCCGTCAGCCTGGAGCTGACGAAAACCGGCGCCACCGCCGCCCTGCTGGAAGCGGGGGCCGTCATTAAGCCCAGCTTCTGCGGTCCCTGCTTCGGTGCGGGCGACGTGCCCTCCCACAACGGTCTGAGCCTGCGGCACACCACCCGCAACTTCCCCAACCGGGAGGGCTCCAAGCCCGGCGAGGGCCAGTTTGCAGGCGTGTGCCTGATGGACGCCCGGTCCATCGCCGCCACAGCCCGGAACGGCGGTAAGATCACCGCGGCCACCGACATCGACTATACCCCCGTCCACCACGAGTACCACTTTGACAAGGGCGTTTACGACCGTCGGCTGTACTACGGCTTCGGCAAGGCGGACCCCGGCGTGGAGCTGATCATGGGCCCCAATATCACCGATTGGCCCAAGATGCAGCCTCTGGCGGAAAACCTGCTGGTGGAGCTGGTGGCCGTCCTCCACGACCCCGTCACTACCACCGACGAGCTGATTCCCTCCGGAGAGACCTCCTCTTACCGCTCTAATCCCCTGCGGCTGGCGGAGTTCACCCTCTCCCGCCGGGAGCCCGCTTATGTGGGCCGCGCCAAGGCGGCTGCGGAACTGGAAGCTGCACGTCTGGCAGGCGAAAAGCCTTTACAGTTGAAATTCATTCTTGACAAGGTGGGTGACGGCGAAACCCTCATGGAAACCACCCAGTTTGGTTCCTGTGTCTTTGCCAACAAACCCGGCGACGGCTCCGCCAGAGAGCAGGCAGCCAGCTGTCAGAAGGTGTTGGGCGGTTTTGCCAACATTTGCTACGAGTTTGCCACCAAGCGATACCGTTCCAACTGCATTAACTGGGGCATCCTGCCCTTCACCATTGACAAGGAAGTTTCCTTTACATATGAGAATGGTGACTGCGTGTTCGTCCCCGGCATCCGCAAGGCCATTGAAGGAGGCATTGAGGATATCCCCGCCAAGGTCATCCGGGCCAACGGCACCGTGGAGGACCTGCTGCTCCACGTCCGCGGCCTGACGGCAGACGAGAAAGAGATCATCCTGGACGGGTGCCTGATGAATTACTACGCCAAGCGTTCTTAAAGCGAAAACTTTGGAGGCTTCTATGGAAAAAATTCAAATGACCACTCCCCTGGTGGAGATGGACGGCGACGAGATGACCCGCATCCTGTGGGCCATGATCAAGGAAACCCTGATCCTGCCATTTGTAGACCTGAAAACGGAATACTACGATCTGGGGCTGCTGCACCGCAATGAGACCTGCGACCAGGTGACCGTGGACGCCGCCAACGCCACCAAGAAATACGGCGTGGCTGTCAAATGCGCCACCATCACCCCCAACCGCCAGCGCATGGAGGAGTATCCCCAGCTGACGGAGATGTGGAAGTCCCCCAACGGCACCATCCGCTCCATCCTGGACGGCACCGTGTTTCGGACCCCCATCTGCATCGATGCGGTGAAGCCAGTGGTGAAGAACTGGAAGAAACCCATTACCATTGCCCGCCACGCCTACGGCGATGTGTACAAGGCCGTGGACATGGAAACCACGGAACCCGGCACCGCTACTCTGACCTTCACCGGCGAAAGCGGAGAAGCCAAGACTCTCACCGTCCAGAAGGTGGACGGCCCCGCCGTGTGGCAGGGCGCCCACAACAAGGAGAGCTCCATCCGCTCCTTCGCCAAGGCTTGCTTCCAGTACGCCATTGACACAAAGCAGGACCTGTGGTTCTCCACCAAGGATACCATCGCCAAGGTTTACGACGGTGCTTTCAAGCGGATCTTTGAAGAGGAGTTTGAAAACTACAAAGCCAAGTTCGAGGAGCTGGGCATCACCTATTTCTACACCCTGATCGACGATGCCGTGGCCCGGGTCATCCGCAGCGAGGGCGGCTACATCTGGGCCTGCAAGAACTACGACGGCGACGTCATGAGCGACATGGTGTCCACCGCTTTCGGCAGCCTGGCCATGATGACCAGCGTGCTGGTGGCCCCTGACGGCACTACGGAGTTCGAGGCCGCCCACGGCACCGTCACCCGCCATTACTACAAGTACCTGAAAGGCGAACAGACCTCCACCAACCCCATGGCCACCATCTTCGCCTGGTCCGGTGCCCTGAAGAAGCGGGGTCAGTTGGACGGATTGGCAGAGCTGGAATCCTTTGGCGAAAAGCTGGAGGAAGCCTGCTTCGACACTCTGAACGCCGGCATCATGACCAAGGACCTGGTGGGCCTGGTGGAGCCGGGCTTCCAGGCCACCGCCGTCAACAGTCAGGAGTTCCTGAATGCCATTGCGGAACGGCTGCAAAAAAAGCTGGCATAAAAGTACCATACCCCGCGCATCAGATGATGCGCGGGGCATTTCTTTGTGATCTGGCATAATCCAGCCGGACCAGTTTTTTTCCATTTGGGAGCGGGCATTCCTCTCTGAAATTCAGCATATACCCAATGGCTGTCAGATGCTCTGTCAAGGCACCCTCTTCCATTTGATGGTGAACACTGTCCAGGCCATCGAAGGCATGGAGATAGGGCGAATCCGATACGAAGCCCTCGTCCGTGTTGATCTGGATGACGCAGGAGACGTACTGGGGAAACACTTTCTGAAGTACCCGTTGGAAGCAAGGATAGCCGATGTACTCTACCAGCAGGTTGCAATCACCAATTCTGCCGGAGGCAGGTCCGGTTCTGCCGCCGTCAAATCAGCTTCCACCAGCCGCAGCGTCTCCGCCAAGTGGGGATACCGGGCGGCACAGGCAGCCAGGTAGTCCCGATTCAGGTCTACCCCATACACTGTCTTCAGCCGCTCCGGGTCCACATGCTCCAGGCCGTTTCCGCCCGCTACTCCCAGCACCATGGCGATTCTGACAGGATAGCGGTAAAACTGGTCTGCCATGAGCCGGTTCATGGTCTGCAGCTGCCGGACCGAATCCAGCTTCATATGGCTTTCGTAGTCATCCAGTGGAATGGTCTCCCAAGGGTTTTTCATCCGCTCCATCTCCTTCACCCGTTTTCAAGTGACCGGCTCTTTGCATCTCAGTATACCAAACCGGCCCCTGCCGCGCAACAAACGCTGCGTGGAGGGACCGGTTTTCTCAGACGGTCAGCACTTCCGCCGACGCGCCGCTGTTCAGTTCTTCCAAGCCCACAATGGTTTCCAGGGTGGTTCCCAGCTGGATCAGCAGCAGGCCCAACCGGGAGGCATCCTCCCGTCTCAGCTCTTTTGCCAGCGACAGTGCCAGGGCATGGATGGCTGTGGTCTGTTCCAAGGCGTCCATGTGCCCACCTCCCATTTCCAGTCTATGCGGCTGATGGGCGGGCTGACCATCAGCCGGAGATAGGCCGGATCAGCTCTCCTCAAACGCCGTCAGGGCGGCAAGCTCGTCCATGTGGTCCCGCAGGTCCATCGGGGCGTTGGTGCGGAGATAGACCACTTTTCCCCCCGCCCGGAGGGCCAGGTGCTGGACACCGTTTTCGTCCAGCAGGTAATAGGCGTCCTCTCCCAGTGGCTGGGGCCGCTCCCCTGCCTCCTCCTCGATGTAGGCGGTAAATTCCCGGAGCACCGCCCCTGCCAAGAACGGGATGCGGAGGGTGACGGTCTCCTGTTCGGTGTCGTAGGCCACCCGGAGGATATCAGAGCCAGGGATATTGCTGGGCTGAGGGTTTTGCTTCCATACCACGTTGGGCTCACCCTGGCAGACCAGCACGCTCTCTCCCAGCAGGTCCTTCCGCCGCTCCACTGTCACGCCGCCACCCCGGCCACCCAGGTTCTCCGCCGTGATGTAGGGCGCCGGATCCTCCGCCAGCGGCACGCTGCCGCTATCCCTCAAAATACCCGCTGTGTTGATAAGGTTCAGCAAGGCCGTCACAAAGACAATGCAGAGCGGCAGGATCTTGTAGAAAGGCTGGGGACGGTGGCTGGGCATGGGAAAACCGCAGCGCAGGCTGTCCAGCAGCTGGCGGAAGCTGCGCAGGTCCCGCAGCAGGTGCACGGCCGCCACCACCTCCACCGCCAGGACGATCAGGAACTTCCAGGTGGCTTCCACCCGGATGGTGTTCAGAAGGATGCAGCGTCCCCCTTGTCGGAACCAAAAAACGAGGACGCCCGACAGCACTAGAATAGTCCACAGAGTACCGTTCCTGATACGCTTCCACAGCCGTCCATAGGCCCAGCTGTCGGCGCTGGGGTCCGTGCGGAGGGGCACCGCGTCAGGCCGGGTGGACCGCCACACCAGAAACAGGCTGCTGGAACAGACGAACTCCCAGCCCGCGTCGCCGTAGGCCTCCCTCTGCTCCTCCGCGGGCTTATACTGGCCCCTCTCTGCGGGCTCCAGGGCAAACTGGCACACCCGGGGCTCGCCTGCCGGAAGCGGCACCAGTCTGTCAGCTCCCGGCCTTCGGAGGCCTGGCGGGAAAGCCAGTCCTCCATGGCGGAGATGTCGTATTCGCTGCAAGGCGGGACATCCCGCCAGCGGTTTTTGAAAAACATAGACTTCTCCTTTCGCCGTCACTTTTCCAGTTCAGCGGCCACATGCTGGATACTTTCCTCCAGGTCCGCCGGGAAGTCCACCCACAGGGCATAGACCACCTTTCCTGTCCGGGCCAGGAACAACTGCTCCTCCCCGGCAGTCAACAGCATTGCTTCATCAAAGGCGCCGTTTTCCACCGCTGTCTCCGTGGCGTCCAGGTAATTCTTTTGGAAGTCTGCCGCCCGCTCCCGGTACAGTGCCTTTGCCAAAATCTCGAACCGCAGGCGGTCGGCGGCGTTGCGGACATGCTCGCCGTTTTCGCCCCGGTACTGGAGGCCAAAGCGGTCAGGGGCCAGAGGCGTACTTTGATAGACGTAGTTGGCTGTCTCAAATTCCCAGTAAGCCTTGTCCGTGCCTTCCAACAGTTCCACGGGAGCTATATAGGGCAGGCTGGCGGTATCCGGCTCCACCCGCCAGAGAGGGGCCATGTTGCTGATCACCGGCAGCATCCAGCACAGCAGAAACAGCAGGATGATGACCTGCTGCCATCGGCGGTCCCGCCGCCAGCTTCCGGAATCTGGCACCAGCCCTGCCGCCAGCTGCCTCCGCATCCGCCTGAGATACCACAGCCGCCGGAGCATGGCTACGCCCAGAACGAACATGACCACCAACCGCAGCCAGAACAAGTTTTGACACAGAAGGGCTTCCAGCACCGACTTCCTGGGGGCCAGCACAGCCATCAGCAACGGCAGCGCCACCAACAGCCCCAATACCGCCCAGGCCACCCCCCAGCTGTGGCGCAGAGGCTTTTCCCAGGCCCAGCCCCAGGCCACCGGGTCGGTGTCCAGTTCCGGGACAGACGGGTCGTTACAGTAGTACACCTCGCAGTCATAATCGTCATCACCGACAATGACGGCGGTACAGTCCCAGCCCATCTTGCGGAAGGCCTCTCCCCGCTCCCGGCGTGCCTCCGGGGTCTCGGGCCGCTGGGGCTGAAGCCGCACCCGGTACGTCCCCGGTTCTATGGCTTTAAAAACTGCCAGCGCCCGGCCACAGTCCTCCAGCTGCCAGCCCTTGGCAGCCTCATCCTCCAGCCACTTCTCGATAGCCCCGGGGTTCCAGAGTTCCAGGGGCCGAAGAGCCCGCTTCTTCTGTTTTCTCATGTCCGTTCCTCCTCCCGGTCACCGTCAGCAACGCACAATTTCAGTCGGCTCAGTTCCTGGCGAAACAGGGCCCGGCCCCGGTCCGTGATGGCGTAGGTCCGCTTGCGGCCCTCCACCGCCGTCTCCCGGATCAGGTCCTCCTCCTGGAATTTGCCCAGAATGGTATACAGCGTCCCCGGCCCCAGGGGCACCCGGCCCGCCGTGGTATCGTCCACGAACTGTACGATCTCCGTACCGCAGCGCTCCTGCCGCAGCAAGCTCAGCAGGACATAAAACATACTCTCCGTCAGTACTTTCAACGGTTCCTTTGCCATGGGTCTCCCTCCAATATCGTGTTACGATATTATTTGCTTTCATTGTAATATCGTTTTACGATATTGTCAACAGGTATGGTGGATATTGGCACAGATACCAGGTTTTGAGGGTTGCTTCCTGCCCCTGGTTTTCGGTATGCTTTTCAGGTGAAAACTCCATAGAAAGGAAGAAATCAAATGAAAAAGCAACTTCTGTGCGGACTGCTGGCGGCGGCCGCCCTGGCTCTCCCAGCCCAGGGAGCCCGGACCGTACCGGTGCAGGTAGACGGCACCCGGCTGGTGGGTACCTCCTATCTGGAGAACGGCGTTACATACACGCCCCTGCGATACCTGCTGGACGCCATGGGCGGCTGGACAGTCTCTTGGGACAGCCGGGCCCAGGCGGCGGTTGCGGTCTCCGGCTCCACCCGACTGGCGGCGGACCCGGGGGCAGATACCGTCATCGTGGACGGCAGAAGCTATTCCGGCCGGGTGACAGTCCGGAATGGGCGGACTTACGTGCCCCTGCGGCTGGTAAGCGAGGCCCTGGGCGGCAGCGCAGAGTGGGATCCCTGGATGTCCGGCGCCGCCGTCACCTCCGCCGGGGCGGACCATGACGCCGTGGACCTGTACTGGCTCTCCCGCATCATCAGCGCCGAAAGCGGCGGAGAACCCATAGAGGGTCAGATTGCCGTGGGCAACGTGGTGCTGAACCGGGTGGCCAGTCGGGAATTCCCGGACACCATTCCTGGCGTCATCTTCGACAGGGTGGACGGCGTGCAGTTTGAACCGGTGTCCAACGGCACGGTCTACAAGCCCCCCACCGCCCAGTCGGTGGAGGCCGCCCGGCGGGTACTGGCGGGTGAGCAGGTCATTGGGAAGGCCCTGTATTTTTACGCCCCAACCTTGTCCCAGGGAACGTGGATCAACGCCAACCGGACGTACTACAAGACCATCGGCTGCCATCGGTTTTATCTGTAAGCCCTGCATTTGACTTTTTCCCCTTCGACGGCTACAATAGGGACATCAAATTGCTGCAAAGGAGCATGTCCCATGCTGTTTTCTGACCATCCCAGGACCCATTACGGGAACGCGCCGGCCCACGAAGTCATCTGCCAGCTGCGGTTCCCCACCATTCTCACCATCAATAACGTGGAGCCCGCCGATTTCCAGGAGGCCATCCGTGATGTCTTTCCCCAGTACGCCCGCCGCCAGGACGTGCCCGCCCCTAAGATCACTGGTGTGGGAGGCCCCAACATGCAGGTGGAGCGTCAGGCACCCATCACCAACTACCACTTTCTCTCCGCCGACGGCCGCTGGAAGCTGAACCTCACCAAGGATTTCATCGCCCTCTCCACCCTTGGCTATTCCTGCTGGGAGGACTTTGCCCATCACCTGGACAAGGCCCTGGCCGCCTTTATCCAAATCTACAAGCCCGCTTATTTTCAACGGGTTGGCCTGCGTTATGTAAATATTTTCTCCCGTGTCAAGCTGGGCCTGGAGGATGTGTCCTGGGCGGAGCTGTTCGCCGCCGCCTACGCCAGCGCCCTTGCGGAACCGGACCTGCGGGAGGAGGATTGTCTGGCCCTGGGCACGGACCTGCAGCTGAAGCTGGACAACAGCTGCCGCGCGAAGATCCACGCAGGTCTGGCCCGGATCCAGAACAAGGCCCCCAACGCCCCTCAGGACAACGAACTGAAATTCATTCTGGACATGGATCTCTCTATGGGCGGCAACGTCCCCTGCACCATGGCGGCTGGGGCACTGGAGACCCTCCATATTCACGGCGGCCGCCTCTTCGAAGGAGCTGTTACCGACCGCTTGCGGCAGGCTATGGAGCCCCGCTGACAGTCCAGAGGTAGTACCTCACAGAAAAACAAAATTCGGCACCTTTGTCCTTCCCGGAAAAAGGTGCCGAATTTTTTGTAAAATATGCAGGAAATCGTTTGTTCATTCTTTTTAGATTTTAGGAAATTTCTATCTTGTGGAACGGTGTGTTTTTCTTATATTCTTAGTAATGTAAAAGCATAATTTTATCGCATTAAACTCTAAAAGAAGAAGGGGCAATCAACATGTTGAATAGCGAATATCTGCAAAATGTCTATACCCAGGTCGTTACCCGCGATCCCGACCAGAAGGAATTCCATCAGGCCGTTCTGGAGGTCCTGGAGAGCATTGACATCATCATTGACCAGCACCCTGAATACGAAGCGCACGGCATCATCGAGTCCTTCGTAGAGCCCGACCGTATGATCTGCTTCCGGGTGCCCTGGATGGACGACAACGGCAAGGTCCATGTGAACCGCGGCTACCGCGTCCAGTTCAACTCCGCCATCGGCCCTTACAAGGGTGGCCTGCGGTTCCATCCCACTGTCAATCTGTCTATCCTGAAGTTCCTGGGCTTTGAGCAGATCCTGAAGAACAGCCTGACCGGCCTGCCCATCGGCGGCGCTAAGGGCGGCAGCGACTTTGACCCCAAGGGCAAGAGCGACGCCGAGGTCATGCGCTTCTGCCAGAGCTTTATGACAGAGCTCTACCGTCACATTGGCCAGTTCACCGACGTGCCCGCCGGCGACATCGGCGTGGGCGGCCGTGAGGTCGGCTATCTGTTCGGCCAGTACCGCCGCATCCGTGACCGCTATGAGGGCGGCGTGCTGACCGGCAAGGGCCTGACCTTCGGCGGCTCCCTGGCCCGTACTGAGGCTACCGGCTACGGCCTGTGCTACCTGACCCAGGAAATGCTCAAGTGCATGAAGAACGAGAGCTTCGAGGGCAAGACCGTGGTTATCTCCGGCTCCGGCAACGTGGCCATCTTCGCCACTGAAAAGGCCACCCAGCTGGGCGGCAAGGTCGTGGCCCTCAGCGACTCCAACGGCTATATCCACGATCCCAACGGCATCAAGCTGGATATCGTGAAGGACATCAAGCTGGGCCACCGCGGCCGTATCAAAGAGTACGTCGACCGCGTTCCCGGCAGCACCTATACCGAGGGCTTCCGCGGTATCTGGAGCATTCCCTGTGACATTGCCCTGCCCTGCGCCACTCAGAACGAGATCGACGAAGAGGCCGCCAAGAGCATTGTCAAGGGCGGTGCCATTGCTGTGGCCGAGGGTGCCAACATGCCCTCCCGTCCCGAGGCCATCCGCATCTTCCAAGATGCCGGTCTGCTGTTCGCCCCCGCCAAGGCTGCCAATGCCGGCGGCGTGGCCACCAGCGCTCTGGAGATGAGCCAGAACAGCATGCGCTATGGCTGGACCTTCGAGGAGGTCGACAGCAAGCTGCAGGAGATCATGGTCAACATCTTCCACAATATTTACAACGCTGCTGAAGAATGCGGCACTCCCGGTGACCTGGTTGTTGGCGCTAATATTGCCGGCTTCAAGAAGGTCGTGGAAGCCATGCTGGCCCAGGGCCTTGTGTAAGGCAAAACAAGTCTTGTCCCCATATTGTCAAAGGAAAAGAGATGCAGAGCAATGCTCTGCATCTCTCCAGACTGTCAAAGAACACCAGTTCTCAAAAAGCGAGAACTGGTGTTTTAGCAT
>CAMFAL010000034.1 GCA_945948185.1 uncultured Clostridia bacterium
ATCTCCATGATTCGGAATGTGGCGGTTGATGTGGAACACCTCACCAGCGATAGCATTGCTAAAAAGGAATAAGCATGGCTCCTTGTTTCCACTTGGATAGGCTACCACGCATCTTCTTGCCTGTTACTGCTTTGTGAGAAAATCACGAATTTCGTTAGATGAGTGTCGTCTCAAAAGACCATTTAAGAAGCCCTTAAATGGTGGGATGGGGGCGCAACTCCCGCCTGGAATGAAGGGGGTCACTTTTTGTTACCCCCCTATTGAAAAAGCCTTGTAAATAGCGGGTTTTCTCCAGTTGCGCCCCCCCATTGTCTTAGTTGCGGGGGAAGTTGCGGGGCTGCCCCCTTTTCAAACACAAAAAGCGCCCCTTTGAGGAGTGGTTTCCCACCGTTCCTTAAAGGGGCGCTTAAACGCCTTTTAACGCTATTATTAAAACCTCTTAAATGGCCGATTTCCATTGATATTCCGTGGATTTACGTTCTTTCCTCATACCACCCGCGCCGCGCCGCTTAAACGCTCTTAAACGGCAGTAAAACCCCATCCCGGCACACCCTGTTGACCAGGCCGTTTTTGAGAAAAAATAAAAGAAAAATATTTGCAATCTCTTTTTCACACGATTACAGAACTTCCCGGCTTTTTGCATGGTTTACCGCATGAAAACCGCCTATTTCCAATGGTTTACGGTATTTTACGGTTTTTTTCATTGATGAATGCCCACCCGGTGCCGTTTTCTCAGTCTTTCTGAAAACTCACATCGTGTTCTGTATCGTCCACCAACAAGAAGCCCTAGAGCCGTAATGGTTCTAGGGCTTCTTTGCGTCTGTTAAGAAGCAGTTAGCCTTATAATTAGCCTTATAATTAGCCTTATTGGGCCGTGAACAGCACCCCATTTGTTTTTATCATGTCTGTCTATCTATTGGGAGGCTGTGTTCAGTGCAATGACTCCTGGTTTTGCTTTATTTTCCCTCTGCATTTGTGCGAAACCACCGAAACCCCTGTGATATCAGTGCTCCAGCCTTGACGGTCCGATACCCCTGACTCTGAAGGCCGCTGGTTCGAATTCAGTCGGGCATACCAAGAACTACCATAAATGATAAGTTAAGGCGTTCTTTACCTACTGGTCGTCACAAAATTGGAGAATAGATTTGGTTATTGTTTAAAGAAGGAGCCAAAACAAAGTTCCACATGGGAAAACTATGTATCGATGCAAGTCAGATGCAAGTCAAAACTCCGGAAAGCATTAAAATTACAAAATTTTCGACAGCTTCCCAAGCTGTATAGGAGGCAACTTCCCTCAGCCGCTCCAGCTCAGAAAAAGCCCTAAGGCGATGAAAGGGCCTTAGGGCCTTTTCATACGCTGGACGTGCTTTTTTCGCTTTCGGCAGCGATTTGCTTCGTTGGATTCGCGGCCGAGTAACGGAGATAAGAAAAGAGACAGGCATAGCTGAGAGCAGCCTGCATTCATAGACAGATTATAAACACGCATACCTTTTACGAAACCTGAACGGAAAAACCACAAAAGGACCGCAAAACCACAGGTTTCCCTTTACAAATCCATACAGTTCCTATATAATACTATGGCTAATGAAATTCAAAAAATGGAGAACGTATCATGGCTTTGATCGAATATGATTCTTATAAGCAGAAGCTCCGGGAGCTGGGTCCCGAGCTGGAGAAGCTGGCTGCGGCCCTGGACATTGAGAGTGCAAAACAGGAGGCTGCCCGTCTGGAGGACGAAACTGCCCAGGACGGCTTCTGGAACGACCTGGAGCGATCCCAGAAGGTACAGATGCGCCTGAAACAGCTGCAGAACAAGATCCAGCGTCAGGAGAAGCTGGTCTCTTCCTGGGAGGATCTGACCACCCTGTGCGAAATGGGCCAGGAGGAGGACGACGCCGACATCCTGGAGGAGCTGAAAACCGAGTTCGCCCAGCTGGAGGAGAAGGTGGAGGAGACCCGTATGACCACCCTGCTCTCCGGCGAGTACGACAACTCCAACGCCATTCTGCAGTTCCACGCCGGCGCCGGCGGCACCGAGGCTCAGGACTGGGCCCAGATGCTCTACCGCATGTACACCCGTTGGGCCGAGCGTCACGGCTTTGTCTACAAGATTCTGGACTACGAAGAAGGTGACGAGGCTGGCATTAAGTCCGCCGCCATCTCTATCGAGGGCGAGAATGCTTACGGCCTGCTGAAGAGCGAGAACGGTGTCCACCGGCTGGTCCGGGTATCCCCGTTTGACGCCAATGCCCGCCGCCAGACCTCCTTCGCGGCTATTGAGGTCATGCCGGAGCTGGAGAACGATGACTCCATCGAGATCCGGGAGGAGGACATCGAGATGCAGGTCTACCGTGCCTCCGGCGCCGGCGGACAGCACGTCAACAAGACCTCCTCCGCCGTCCGTCTTACTCACAAGCCCACCGGTATCGTGGTAGCCTCTCAGCAGGAGCGCAGCCAGTTCCAGAATAAGGACAACTGTATGAAGATGCTGCGGGCCAAGCTGCTGGAACTGAAAGCACAGCAGCACGCGGAAAAGATCTCCGACATCAAGGGTGTTCAGCTGAAGATCGAGTGGGGCAGCCAGATCCGCTCCTACGTGTTCATGCCCTACCAGATGGTGAAGGACACCCGCACCGGCTACGAGACCGGCAACATCGACAACGTGATGGACGGCGATCTGGATGGTTTCCTGAATGCCTACCTGACCCAGCTGGCCACCGGCGAGCTGAAAAAGTAAAAGCACCTGAAAAGGCGCGGCTGTAAGAGCCGCGTCCTTTTTCTGCCGGATTTCCACAATAGAAAGGAACATCAGAAATGAATGATCACTTCCCTGCCGCGGGTGCGGCACCCCAGGAAAACAAGATGGGCGTCATGCCTGTGGGCCGCCTGTTGGCAGGCATGGCTGTGCCCATGATGATCTCCATGCTGGTCCAGGCCTTGTACAACGTGGTGGACAGCGTGTTTGTCTCCCGCATCAGCGAGAACGCCTTCAACGCCGTGAGTCTGGCCTTCCCCCTCCAGAGCCTGTTGATCGCTGTGGGCGCAGGTACTGCCGTGGGTATCAACGCCCTGTTGTCCCGCTCCCTGGGTGAGAAGAAGCAGGACATGGCGGACCAGGCTGCGGGAACGGGCATCTTCCTGTCCCTGTGCAGCGCCGTGGTGTTTGCCTTCATCGGCATTTTTCTCTCCCGGCCTTTCTTCCTGGCTCAGGCCAAGAGCGTGCCGGAGATCGTGGAGATGGGTACCGCATATACCCGTATCTGCCTGGGCCTGTCCGTGGGAATTTTCTGCCAATTTTGCTTTGAGCGGCTGCTGCAGTCCACCGGCCGCACCACTCTGGCCATGATCACTCAACTGGCAGGCGCCGTCACCAACATCGCACTGGACCCCATCTTCATTTTCGGCCTGCTGGGGGCACCCAAGCTGGGCGTGGCAGGCGCTGCGGTGGCCACGGTGCTGGGCCAGTTTGTGGGCGCTATCCTGGCCATCATTCTGAATCTGAAATGCAACCCCGACATTCATATCCATTCCCGTCTGATCCGCCCGGAGAAGCAGGCGGTGAAGGAGATCTACCGGGTGGGTGTCCCCTCCATCGTCATGCAGTCCATCGGTTCTGTCATGACCTTCGGAATGAACAAGATTCTGTTTGTGTTCACTCCTACCGCCACGGCGGTGTTCGGCGCCTACTTCAAGATTCAGAGCTTTATCTTCATGCCCATTTTCGGCCTGAACAACGGTATGGTGCCCATTATCTCCTATAACTACGGTGCCGCCCGGCCGGAGCGGGTGTGGAAGACCGTGCGGCTGACTATTTTCACCGCCGTCGCCATCATGTTCCTCGGCTTCCTGGCTTTCCAGACCGTTCCCGCTACGCTGCTGTCTCTATTCGACGCTTCGGCGGAGATGACGGCCATTGGCATCCCCGCCCTGCGGATTATCAGCATTTCCTTCCTGCTGGCGGGCTTCTGCATCATCGCTGGTTCCGTGTGTCAGGCCATCGGCAATCCCGTGTACAGCATGGTGGTCTCCGTGTGCCGTCAGATGGTGGTGCTGCTGCCGGCGGCGTGGCTTCTGGCCCAGACGGGCCGTCTGGAGCTGGTGTGGTGGTCTTTTCCCATCGCGGAGATCGCCTCTGTCACCCTCAGCACCATCTTCCTCCGCCGCACCGTCCGCAGCGCCAATGCCCGGATGAAAGCAGCACAGGCGTGACACATTTATAAAGTCAGGCGCCCCGGATCATCCGGGGCGCCTGGCTTTTTCATGTGTTCAGAAATTGCTCCGGGTCTACCGCGTCGCCGTCCTTTTCCACGGAGAAGTGCAAGTGAGGGCCCCGGGCAGCCTCAGCGGGGGCGGTGCCCACGGCACCGATGATCTGCCCCGCGGAGACACTGTCCCCTATCTCCACCACCGGATCTGCCTGGAGGCCGGCATAGGTGGTCTGATAGCCGCCGTCATGCTCCAGGGTGACAGTGGTGCCCATAAGGGCGTCGTCGTGGACGGAAAGCACGGTGCCGGAGCTGGCGGCCAGCACGGAGGTTCCCTCCTCGGCAGAAATATCCAGGCCGTCGTGAATTCGCCAGTCCTCCAGTGTGGGGTCATAGACCAGCTGGTCCACGGAGAAGGCCGTGAGGACCTCCCCCTTCAGCGGTGATACAATGATGCGGGGGGCCTCCGCCGTTACAGGGGTGTCATCCACCGGCACCTCCGGCATGGAGGTGATCTCCTTCACCTTCGGGGCTGGGGAGATGACCTCGATTACTTCCGGCTCCTCCGCCACCTCAATGACAGGTGCGGGGGCAGCCGTAGCCGTATCTATGACAGGTGCCTCCGCTTTCGCGGCGGGCTCCTTTCTCTCCACCAGCAGAAAATAGCCGCTGATGCCTGCCACCAACAGACAGACGGCCAGGGTCACATAGAATCCCACGCTGCCACGGATGGCTTCCCATTTGTTTTGCATAAAGTTGCTCCTCCCTCAAAGATTGATGAGGGAAGTATGGACAGAACTTCCAAAATCTATACAAAAAGTGCCCGGCAGATGTGCCGGGCACTTCGGAACCATGTTATTTGACAATCAGTGTCTTGCCGTCCATCTCCTCTGGACAGGCCAGGCCCATGACATCCAGGATGGTGGGGGCAATGTCCGCCAGGCGGCCGCCTTTCCGCAGCTCCGTACCGGCGCCGCAGAGAATGAAAGGCACCAGATTGGTGGTGTGGGCGGTCATGGGACTGCCGTCAGCTTCCACCATCTGTTCGGCGTTGCCGTGGTCAGCGGTGACCATGGCGATGCCGCCCATTTTCAGGGTGGCGTCCACCACGCGGCCCACGCACTCGTCCACGGTCTCCACAGCCTTCACAGCAGCCTCAAAGACGCCGGTGTGGCCGACCATGTCACAGTTGGCGAAGTTCAGGATGATAACGTCGTAGGCGCCGGACTCGATGCGTTCCACGCACTTGTCGCAGACCTCGTAGGCGCTCATCTCCGGCTGCAGATCATAGGTGGCCACCTTTGGGGAAGCCACCAGAACCCGGTCCTCTCCGGGGAACACGGTCTCACTGCCGCCGTTGAAGAAGAAGGTCACATGGGCGTACTTTTCCGTCTCGGCGATGCGCAGCTGGGTCATGCCCATCTGGCTCAGGTACTCGCCCAGGCCGTTGCGGACGGTGATCCGGGGGAATGCCACCTCCACGTTGGGCATGGTAGCGTCGTACTCCGTGTTGCACACGAAGATGACAGGGAAGAACTGGCGGGTGAAGCCATCGAACTCCGGGTCTACCAGGGTCCGGGTGATCTCCCGTGCCCGGTCGGGCCGGTAGTTGAAGAAGATGACGCTGTCGTTGTCGGAGATGGTACCCTCGGTGTCGCACACCACGGGCTCCACGAACTCGTCGGTAATGCCGGCGGCGTATGAGTCTTTCACAGCGGCCACGGGCACGGGGTTAAAGTGGGCACTTTCACCGTAGACCATGGCGTCATAGGCCTGCTCCACCCGGTCCCAGCGCTTGTCGCGGTCCATGGCGTAGTAGCGGCCCATCACCGTGGCGATCTTGCCCACGCCGATCTCCCGGCATTTTTCCACCGTTTGGGCCACGAAATCGGCGCCGGAGGTGGGAGACACGTCCCGGCCATCCAGGAAAGCGTGGATATAGACTCGCTCCAGGCCCTTATCCTTTGCCAGCTTCAGCAGGGCGAACAGGTGCTCCAGGTGAGAGTGGACGCCGCCGTCGCTCAGCAGGCCCATCAGGTGCAGGGCGGTACCCTTTTCCTTGCAGGCGTCCATGGCGTGGTTGTAGGCGGGATTGGTAAAGAAGCCGCCGTCGGCAATGGACTTGGTGATGCGGGGTAGGTCCTGGAACACCACACGGCCGCCGCCGATGTTGGTGTGACCCACCTCGCTGTTGCCCATCTGGCCGTCGGGCAGTCCCACATCCAGCCCGGAGGCGGACAGCTCCGTATGGGCGAATTCCTGGAAGAACTGGTCCAGACGGGGAGTGTTGGCAGTCAGAACGGCGTTGCCGGCGGTGCTGCCGCCATGGGCCATTCCGAAGCCATCCATAATAATTAAGGTAGTGGGTGTTTTGTTCATAAAAACCTCGTTTCGCTCAAGCCCGCCCTCACCGCAAACAGCGGAGGGGGGTCCAAGGGGAACAAACAGTTCTCCCGGTTCATTCGCCGGAGGCGAATGAAGAAAATGAAATGATTTTCGGCAGGACACCCTCCAGAGGGGCTTCTCTTGCCCTTACGGGCAATTCACCTCCTGTGCCTGCCGAAAACACCTTGACTCAGCCGCCGGGGCGGCGACACCAGTCACCGAAGTCACTGGTGGTGGGGTGGTTAGGAGGGAAGCTTGCTCCCCTCCTGCAATCTTACTCCTGATTCGCGGCGTTGATGATGTCCACGAACTGCTCGGGCTTCAGGGCGGCACCGCCGATGAGGCCGCCGTCGATATCGGGCTGGGCCAGCAGCTCAGCGGCGTTCTTGGGATTCATGGAGCCGCCGTACTGAATGGTCACGCTGCGGGCCACGCGGGCACCGTACAGGGAGCGGATGGTGGCGCGGATGTTGGAGCAGACCTCGCCGGCCTGCTCGGCAGTGGCGGTCTTGCCGGTGCCGATGGCCCAAATGGGCTCATAGGCGATGATGCAGCGGCGCAGCTTGTCGGCGGGCACGCCGTACAGGGCGCTCTTGACCTGCAGGGCGATCCACTCGTTGGTGATACCGGTCTCGCGCTGCTCCAGGCTCTCGCCCACGCAGATAATGGGGTTCATGCCGGCGTTCAGAACGGCGTGGACCTTCTTGTTGACAGTGGCGTCAGTCTCGCAGAAATACTGACGGCGCTCGCTGTGGCCGATGATAACGTACTTGACGCCCAGATCCTTCAGCATATCGGCAGAGACCTCGCCGGTGTAGGCACCCTTTTCCTCGAAGTAGACGTTCTCGGCACCCACGGAGATACGCAGGTCCTTGAAGGCCTTCATGGCGGTGGAGATGTTGCAGGCGGGGACACAGATCAGGGTCTCGCACCACTTGGCACGGGGCAGGATCTTCTTGATGTCTTCGGCGAACTTCTTGGTCTCGGTAGCGGTCATGTTCATTTTCCAGTTACCGGCGATGACGGTCTTGCGATATCTGCGATTCATGTTCTTTTTTCTCCTTTATGTTCTGTCAAATGGTGCAAAAATACTGATACTGGGTATCAGAGTGATCCGTATGGAAGAAAAATTGGGGGCCTGAGCCGGACATTTTTCTGATCTGTACGTAAACCTATTCATTTATAGCGGAATTATGTGTATCTGTCAAGAGTTTTGACACATTTTTGGGTCAAAACCTTTACTTTTTTGCCCCTGCGTAGATTTCCCTGTTTTTAGCGGGGAAATCTGAAGGGGGACAAAGCCCCCCTCTTTAAGCGTCCAACAGGCAGGCCACACCGGGCAGTTCCTTGCCTTCCATGAACTCCAGGCTGGCGCCGCCGCCGGTGGAGATGTGTGTCATTTTGTCGGCGTAGCCCAGCTGCTGCACGGCAGCCGCACTGTCGCCGCCGCCGATGATGGTGATGGCGCTGGTCTTGCTGAGCGCCTCGGCCACGGCCTCGGTGCCCTTGGCGAAGGCGGGGAACTCAAAAACGCCCATGGGACCGTTCCAGATAACGGTACCGGCGTCCCGCACAGCCTCGCAGTACAGCTTCACGGTCTCGGGTCCGATGTCCAGGCCCTCCCAGCCGTCGGGGATCTCGCCAGCCTTCACCACCTGGCTGTTGGCATCGGGGGCGAACTTGTCAGCGCAGACGGTGTCCACGGGCAGCAGCAGCTTCACACCCTTGGCACGTGCCTTTTCCATCATTTCCTTGGAGTAATCCATCCAGTCGGCTTCCAGCAGGCTGTTGCCCACCTTGCCGCCCATGGCGGCGGAGAAGGTGTAGGCCATGCCGCCGCCGATGATGATGGTGTCGGCGATCTCCAGCAGGTTGTTGATAACGCCGATCTTGCTGGACACCTTGGAGCCGCCCAGAATGGCCACCAGGGGCCGCTTGGGATCAGCCAGAGCGCCGCCGATGATCTCCAGCTCCTTCTGAATCAGGAAGCCGGACACGGCAGGCAGGTAGTCAGCCACGCCGGCAGTGGAGGCGTGAGCCCGGTGGACGGCGCCGAAAGCGTCGGACACATAGATCTCCGCCATGTCCGCCATGGCCTTGGCCAGGACGGGGTCGTTCTTGGTCTCACCCTTTTCAAAACGGGTGTTTTCCAGCAGCATGATCTGGCCGGGCTGCAGGGCGGCAGCCTTGGCCTGAGCATCGGGACCCACCACGTCGGCGGCCATAATGACCTCTTTGCCCAGCAGCTCGCTGAGCCGCTTGGCCACGGGAGCCAGGGAGAGCTGCTTCAAAGATTTCTCCCAATCTTCTTTTTTAGCCTCCTTGCCCTTCTCCGCCTGCTTCTTGGCGTAGGACTCGAAAGTGGCCGCGGGCTTGCCCAGGTGAGAGCAGGCGATAACGGCGGCGTTCTGGTCCAGCAGGTACTGAATGGTGGGCAGAGCGGCCACGATGCGCTTGTCGTCGGTGATGACGCCGCTGCCGTCCTTGGCCATGGGGACGTTGAAGTCACAGCGCAGCAGGACCTTCTTGCCGGCCACATCCACGTCGCGAACAGTTTTCTTGTTGTAATTCATGTGAGTTCCTCCATCAATGTTGAAATTGGTGAGACGATAACGGCGCCATGCGCCGGGGTATCCAGGTCAGTCAGCCATTTCGCCGGTGCCCAACAGGCCGGGAAAATGATTTTTCCGCAGCGCTTCGTAGACGCAGACGGCCACGGTGTTGCTGAGATTCAGGCTCCGGGCTTCGGATATCATGGGCAGCCGGATGCAGCGCTCCCGGAATTGTTCCCGGAATGCCAGGGGCAGCCCGGCGGTCTCCTTGCCAAAAAAGAGCCAGCTGTCCGGCGTGAAGAGGGCCTCCTCATAGGACTGGGGCGCTTTGGTGGTGGTGAGCCACAGGTCCGCGGCGGCCTCCGGGTGACGGGCGAACAGGTCTTCCAGGTTTTCGTAGTCGCTGACCTCCACCAGATGCCAGTAGTCCAGTCCGGCCCGGCGGACGGCTTTCTCCGAGATGTCAAAGCCCAGGGGGCGGACCAGGTGGAGGCGGCTGCCGGTGGCGGCGCAGGTCCGGGCAATGTTGCCGCAGTTCTGGGGGATCTCCGGCTCCACCAGTACGATATTGAGCATAAAATCCTCCTTTTTTACAAGAGAATACTATTGTAATCCTTTACCTGCGCAAATTCAACTGTATTATGTGAAGAAACCCAATTTTTCATATAAAATGATGATGGAAAGAAGGGGCTTTCCGCATAGAATTGAAAATATGGCGGTGTTTTCGATTATTTTCGATATTTTCTGTTGGCTCTGACAAAAAAACAGCGGAAAGACCGGAAGATTTGGAGGAAATTTCTTTGATAAATTCGCCGGAAACACTGGATTTCCGGGAAATATTTGATATAATAGGCCTGCGATATGTTTGAAAAGGAGGGGAGAGCCCATGGTAAGCGTGGAGCGCGCTGTTTTCTTTATGGAAGAGACCGTTTCTCCGGAGACCGCCAAACCGCTGATGCTGGAAGCCATTCTCTCTTGCCCGATCTTGACACGGATGAGCAATCAGTTGCTGGCCGATGGTGTGAAGCGGTTTTTTGTTGTCTGCGGCCAGGAATTCGCTGAGGAGGCCAGAGCCTGCTTCCCGGCGGACGCGGATGTGACCGTTTCTGATCTGCAGAGTGATCTGACGGCGTTTCTCAATACGCCGGACCCGGTGCTGGTGCTGAATCGTTCCGCCATCCCCATGCCGGAGGCCGGTCCGGGCTTCGCCTACGCCGCGCCCGGTTATGAGCTGCAGGAGGCCTGGAAGGTCCGCATGACCAATGCGGTCCAGGCGGCGGAGCTGGTACCCGGCTGGCTGCCGGTCTTTGGGCCTGAGACCATCGCGGAGCTGGAGCCGATCCTGCGGGAGCGGGACTGACTGACGGCGTGAGGCCGGACAGCCTTTTGAAATGCAAAAAATGGTGTAAATAATAATACAGAACACAGAAAGAGGGCGTTTGGAATGATTTCTCACGGCAAGGATGTTAAGGTGTTTTCCGGTAATTCGAACCCCAAGTTGGCAGCAGAGATCTGCAAGCTGATGGGGACCAAGCTGGGCGAGTCGGAAGTGAAGTCTTTCGCCGACGGCGAAGTGTCTGTTTCCCTGTATGAGACGGTCCGCGGCAGCGACGTGTTCGTGGTCCAGTCCACCTGCAAGCCCGTTAACGACAACCTGATGGAGCTGCTTATTATGATCGACGCGCTGAAGCGCGCCTCCGCCGGCCGGATCACCGCTGTGATTCCCTACTTCGGCTACGCCCGTCAGGACCGCAAGGCCAAGGCACGCGATCCCATCTCCGCCAAGCTGGTGGCTAATATGATCACCGCTGCCGGTGCTGACCGTGTGCTGACCATGGACCTCCATGCCGCTCAGATCCAGGGCTTCTTTGACATCCCTGTGGATAACCTGCTGGGCAACCCCGTGTTCGTGGATTACTACGCCAAGAAGTTCGGCGACAAGTGTGAGGACATGGTGGTGGTCTCCCCCGACGTGGGCTCCGTGGCCCGTGCCCGCGCCTTCGCCCAGAAGCTGCACATGAACCTGGCCATCGTGGACAAGCGCCGCCAGAAGGCCAATCAGTGCGAGGTCATGAACGTCATCGGCGATGTATCCGGCAAGGACTGCATCCTGTTCGACGACATGGTGGATACCGCCGGCAGCCTGTGCAACGCCGCCAAGGCCATTGTGGAGGTGGGCGGCGCCAACCACGTCTACGCCTGTGCCTCTCACGGTGTGCTGTCCGGCCCCGCCATTGAGCGCATCAACAACAGCGTTATCACCGAGGTGGCTTTTCTGGACAGCATCCCCGCTGTGGATCCTGCCCTCAGCAGCAAGATCAAGTACCTGACCGTGGCCCCCATGTTTGCCGAGGCCATCGAGCGCATCTACCAGGAGGTCTCCATCTCCAAGCTGTTCCGCTGAGAGGCGGCACCCAACCATTCATAATCAATTGCTTGCAAAGGCGGGGAAGACTTCTTTCCCGCCTTTGTGGGTTGTAAAAAGGAGCATCCTATGCTGTTCGGAAACAAATCCTCGGGCGTGGACTGGCTGATTGTGGGCCTGGGTAATCCCGGGCAGAAGTATGAGCACACCCGCCACAACATGGGCTTTCTCACAGTGGACCTGCTGGCGGAAAAGACCGGCGTGAAGCTGAACAAGGTGAAGTTCAAGTCCGCCTACAACATCATGCGTTTTGCCGGCTGCAAGTGTCTGGTGATGAAGCCCCAGACCTATATGAACCTCTCCGGCGAGGCCGTGCGGGAGGCGGTCCAGTTCTACAAGATTCCCGCCGACCACGTGCTGGTGATCTACGACGATATCTCCCTGCCCGTGGGCAAGCTGCGGGTGCGGCCCACCGGCTCCGCCGGCGGCCACAATGGCATTAAGAACATCATTGCTCATCTGGGGACCCAGGACTTCCCCCGGGTCAAGATCGGCACCGGCGCCCCGGGCGAGGGCGGTGACATGATTGACTGGGTTATTGGTGTTCCCTCCCAGGCGGAGCGGAAGATCCTGGCGGAGAGCTTTGAGAAGGCCGTCCAGGCGGCGGAGTGCATCATTGAGCACGGCTGCCAGCAGGCCATGAATCAGTTTAACTGAACGCAGCCCCTTTCCTGCCGGCGGACCGCGCATTCCCGTCCGGCCTGCCGCATACAATGAAAACCGCCCCCTACCTGTTCTTTCTGAACATGAGGGGGACGCATCCCCGTAATTTCCAAAATTTTACAAGGAATATGCGCTATGGAACGGTTTCTGCAACAACTGAATACTATCCCCGAGGTGGCGGAGCTGGTCCGCCGGGTGGAGGAGGGCGGCTGCCCGGCGGCGGTCACCGGCCTTCAGCCGGTGCAGCGGGCCTGTGTGGGCGCCGCCGTGGCCCGTAGGACGGGCCGTCCGGCGGTGTTCGTCTGCGGCGACGAGCGGGAGGCCCGCCAGCTTTCCGGGGACCTGGAGACCCTGCTGGGAGAGAGGCCGGTGCTGCTGTTGAGTCGGGAGTGGCAGCTGCGCCCCGGCGCCATCGCCTCCCGGGACTGGGAGCGGAGCCGTCTGGCGGCCCTGTACGCCCTGTCCCAGGGCGGGACGGGCGTGGTGGTCGCCACTGCTGACGCCCTGATGGCCCGGACCCTGCCGCCCCAGCTGATGCGGTCCCTGACCATTACGCTGAAGGTGGGGGGGCAGGCTGACCTGAAGGCGCTGACAGCGAACCTGCTGGCGGCAGGCTATGCCCGTTGCGACCAGGTGGAGGGCGTGGGCCAGTTCGCCCTGCGGGGCGGCATCCTGGACGTGTTCTCCCCCCTGATGGAGCAGCCGGTGCGCTGCGAGTTCTTCGACGATGAGATCGACTCCATGGGTACCTTTGACCCCGGAACCCAGCGTCGGACCGCCAACGTGGATATGGCGCTGCTGCTGCCCGCCGCGGAGGTGCTGCCCCGCAGCGCTGAGGGCGGCATGGAGGGCCTGGGTGAAAGAATCTTGAAGCTGGCCGGCAAGCTGGCTCAGAAGCCAAAGACGGAAGCCGCGGCCGCCCGCCTGCGGGAGGACGGCGAGCGCTTGATCAACGGCGCCGACCCCGGCGGTATGGACCGGTATCTGGCGGCCATTTACCCGGAGGGCACCGCCGGTGTCCACTACCTGCCCACTGACGCGGTGGTGTTCCTCTGCGAGAGCGGCCGGGTGGATGAGCGGGTGAAGAACACCCTGCTACAGAACAAGCAGGATATGGAAAGCCTGCTGGAGGCTGGGGTCATGGCGGGCGAATACGCCAAGCTCCTGCTGTCCGGGGAGGAGCTGTACGCAGCTCTGGAGGATTTCCCTGTCATCATGGCAAATTCCCTGCCCACCTCCCGCTATCCCATGCAGCCCAGAGGACTTCTGGGCATGACCGCCCGGCAGCTCAGCTCCTACGGCGGCAGTCTGGAGACGGCGGTGGCGGACCTGGAGCAGTACCGGGCCAGCGGCAGCGCGGTTTTGGTGCTGTGCGCCGGAGAGAGCCGTGCCCACAACCTGCACCGCATGCTGGAGGACCGGAACATCCCGGCGGCGGTGGACCTGAAAAACGCCGCCATGCCCAAGGCCGGAGAGGTGCGCATCTCCCTGGGAGCCCTATCCGCCGGCTGCGAGTGGCCGGTTTTAAAGCTGGCGGTGCTGACGGAGGGCCAGCTGATGGCCCCCACAGCCCGAAAGCGGACAAAGCTGAAAAAGGAGAGCAACCGACAGAAGATCCAGTCTTACACGGACCTGTCTCCCGGCGACCTGGTGGTCCACACCCACCACGGTATCGGCCGGTTCGCGGGCATCCAGCGGATGCCGGTAGACGGCGTGGAGAAGGACTACATTAAAATTGACTACGCCGGGGGCGACTGCCTGTACGTCCCCGCCACCCAGCTGGACCAGGTGAGCAAATACATCGGCGGCGGCGAGGACCAGGAGCGGACCCGGCTCAACAAGCTGGGAGGCACCGAATGGGCCAAGCAGAAGACCCGGGCCAAAAAGGCCGCCAAGGACCTGGCCAAGGGTCTTATTGCCCTGTACGCCCAGCGGCAGCGCCAGCCGGGCTTTGCCTTCTCCCCCGATTCCCCCTGGCAGCAGGAATTTGAGGAGGCCTTCCCCTACGCGGAGACCGACGACCAGCTCCGGGCCATCGCGGAGATCAAAAAGGACATGGAAAAGCCCCGGCCCATGGACCGGCTCCTCTGCGGCGACGTGGGCTACGGCAAGACGGAGGTGGCCCTGCGGGCCGTTATGAAGTGCGTGCTGGACGGCAAGCAGGCCGCCATTCTGGTGCCCACCACCGTTCTGGCCCAGCAGCACTACGCTACCGCCTGCGGCCGTTTCAAGGACTTCCCGGTGAAAATCGAGGTCCTGTCCCGGTTTACCAGCGCCAAGGAGTCCAAGCGCATCCTGGACGCCGCTAAGCGGGGCGCCGTGGATGTGCTGATCGGCACCCACAAATTACTGCAGAAGAATATGGAGTTCAAGGACCTGGGACTGCTGATCATCGACGAGGAACAGCGCTTCGGCGTCACCCACAAGGAGCGGCTGAAGGAGATGAGCAAGCAGGTGGATGTGCTGACCCTGTCCGCCACCCCCATTCCCCGGACCTTGAACATGGCGCTCTCCGGCCTGCGGGACATGAGCACCATTGAGGAACCCCCTGCCGACCGCCAGCCGGTCCAGACCTACGTGCTGGAGCACGACTGGGCCATCCTGGAGGATGCCATGCGGAAGGAGCTGAGCCGGGGCGGCCAGATCTACTACCTCCACAACCGGGTGGAGAGCATCGACATGACTGCCTCCCGCATCCAGAAGCTGCTGGGACCGGAGGTCCGCATCGCCACCGGCCACGGCAAGATGAGCGAACAGGAGTTGTCCGCCGTCATGCAAGCCATGGTGGACGGCGAGGCAGACATCCTGGTCTGCACCACCATCATCGAGACCGGCATCGACATCCCCAATGTCAACACCCTGATTATTGAGGATGCCGACAAGATGGGCCTGGCCCAGCTCCACCAAATTCGCGGCCGCATCGGCCGCAGCACCCGGCGGGCTTACGCCTACCTCACCTTCCGCAAGGGCAAGGTTCTGCAGGAGACCGCCGCCAAGCGGCTGGCTGCCATCCGGGAGTACGTGGAATTCGGCTCCGGCTTCCGCATCGCCATGCGGGACCTGGAGATCCGGGGCGCCGGCAACCTGCTGGGCCCGGAGCAGTCTGGGTATCTGATGACTGTGGGCTACGACCTCTATTTAAAGCTCTTGGAGGAGGCAGTCCTGGAGGAGAAGGGCGAGGAAAAGCAGATCGAGACCGAGTGCTCGGCAGACCTGACGGTCAACGCCAACATCCCGGACCGCTATGTGCCCTCCTCCGAGCAGCGGATGGATTTGTACCGCCGCATCGCCGCCATCCGCACCGACGAGGACGCCTCCGACCTGCTGGACGAGATGCTGGACCGCTATGGCGAGGCGCCAAAGTCCGTGCTGGCTCTGCTGGACGTGGCTCTGCTGCGGGCGGCGGCCGCCAAGGCGGGCGTATCGGACATCTCCCAGAAGAAGGATGTGCTGAAATTCACCCTGGCCATCTTCCGGCCCGAGGCCCTGGTGGCTGTTTGCGGCCAGGCCAAGTACAAGTACCGGCTCACCATCGCGGCGGGGGACACCCCGGCTCTGACCTTGAAGCTGAAGCCGGGGGAGGACGTGCTGGAAACGGCCCTGACCCTGGTGGAGGACCTGAAGCTGGCCTCCGGAAAAACCACATAAGGCAGTCATGGCCCCCTCCCTACGGGCATATATATGGAAGGACAACCTGGGGAGGAGTGTGGAGCCATGAAAATGCGCATGACCTGTCTGGCCCTGTTGCTGTGCCTGCTGCTGACCGCCTGCGGCGGAAAGGAGCCGGACAGCCGGGGCCAGATTTCGCTTTTGGAGGAGGCCTCCGGCCTGGATGAAGAAGCGGTTTTGCTGACCGTGGACGGACGGGAGGTACCAGCCTGGCGGTATCTCTACTGGCTGGCCTGGACCTGCGGCCAGATGCGGGAGCGCTACGAGACCTCCGGGACGGCGCTGGACTGGGGCGCACCGGCTTCCGGGGGGACCCTGGCCCAGTACGTGAAGGACCAGGCCCTGGCGGACACTGTCCTATATGCCGTGGTGGAAAACCTGGCAAAGGAGGCCGGGTACACCCCGTCAGAGGAAGACGGAACTGAAGCAGTTCTCCCGGACATGGGGCTGAATGAAGAGCAGATGGCCCAGCTGGAGGCTGTGGGGCAGATGTACGGCTGGCTGTATGACCGCTACTGTGTTGGGGAGAGCAGCCTGACCCCTACCCGAGAGGAGCTGGAGGCCTATGAAAAAGCCGGAGGGTTCCTGACGCTGGACCGTATCCTCGTCCCCGCCGGGGAGGACCGGGAGGCGGCCCGGCAGCGGGCGTCGGAGGTGTTTTCTTGTCTCAATGGGGCGGAGGACCAAGGAACAAAATTTTCGGCCTTGGCAGCAGAGGGTGCCGATCAGTTGGGGCCCCGCACCCTGAGCCCGGACAGCGGAGAGCTGGACGGAGAGCTGCTGGATGCCGCCCGGGAATTGCAGGAGGGGCAGTGCTCCGGAATTCTGGAGTCTCAGGAGGGGTTTTCCATCCTCCGGCGGTTGGAGACAGACCCGGAGGCGCTGCGGGAGCCGTACTTTGACGACCGCCTGCTGGCTCTGGCGGAGGCGGCGGAGGTGACCACCGCTCCGGCCTATGATGGACTGGATCCGGAGGCATTCGACTATGCCTGGAAACAGGCGCGGACGAAGAGATAACGCCTTTTGAAAACATTACATTGTTAATATTTAGTCAATCTGACGAAAACAGGAGTCGTTTTGTCAAAGATTTAACAAAAAATGAAAATCGGGCAGAATTGCATTGACGCGGGGCTGAAAACCCACTATAATCAAATTCGTGAGGAGTTCCATGGAACGAGATTGTCAAAAAAATAGCAATCTATTCCGGCTTTGACGATCCACACAAGGAATGTGAACCAAGGCGGCGGGAATGGCCGCCATCAAAAAAATGAGAAAATTGGAGGATCACCATGAAAGACCTGTACATCGTGAATTGCTGCAGAACCGCTATCGGCTCCTTCGGCGGCTCCCTGAAGAACACCCCTGCTGCTGACCTGGGCGCTGTCGTCGTCAAGGAAGCTCTGAACCGCGCCGGCGTGAAGCCCGAGCAGGTTGACGAGCTGATGTTCGGCTGCATCCTGACCGCTGGCCTGGGCCAGAACGTTGCCCGCCAGGTCTCCATCAAGGCTGGCATCCCCTACTCCGTCCCCGCTTACACTGTCGGTATGGTCTGCGGCTCCGGCATGAAGTCCGTCATCGAGGGTGCCCGCTCCATCCTGGCCGGTGACTCCGACATCGTGGTCTGCGGCGGCACCGAGAACATGAGCGCCGCTCCCTACGCTCTGCCTGCCGCCCGCTGGGGCGCCCGCATGGGCAACAACAAGATGGTCGACACCATGGTGAACGACGGTCTGTGGGATGTTTACAACAACTATCACATGGGTACCACCGCTGAGAACATCAACGACATCTGGGGCATCACCCGCAAGGAGCAGGACGAGTTCGCCGCCGCTTC
>CAMFAL010000035.1 GCA_945948185.1 uncultured Clostridia bacterium
GCTAAAACACCAGTTCTCGCTTTTTGAGAACTGGTGTTCTTTGACAGTCTGAGAAGAGTGGACCGCGAAAGCGGTCCACTCTTCTTTTGTTTTGCTGCCCCTGATTCCTTCCCTGAGCTTACTTTGCTACGGTGATAGCGTTGACAGGACAGCCATTTTCGGCGTTGGAAACCTTGGGGTCCCGGGAGGCGGCAGGCTGGGCAATGACGGTGGAATATTTGCCTACGACCCGAAACACCTGGGGCGCGGCGTAGGCACACATGCCGCAGCCGATGCAGCGGGTGGTGTCGATGGTAATGGTCATGGCGGGTCCTCCTTCTGTTTTTCTTATAATATCATATTCCGGGACGTTCTCCAAGTCTGCGTGAAACCTTTTGCGGTGATTTTCCGTCTAAGATCAGGAAGGCCTGGGGAAAATTGTTTCCAAATTGACATTTACTTTGCTTGGCGTCTGTGCTATGCTGATAGGCGTTATGTAGACCTTTTGTTTCGGACCGATGGAGGATACCTATGAAAAACTGCTTCCGCAAAACCCTGTCCCTACTGTTGGCGCTGTCTCTGCTGTGCGCCTTGACCCTGCCTGCCGCCGCTTCGGAGGCCCTGGGAGAGGATCTGACCAGCAAGGAGATCCTGCTGAATGAGGAGACCCAGCTTTCCACGAATGTGTTCTGGAGCACGGCCTATTCCGACCTTCGCCAGGAGAATTTCATCACCTACACACCCAACCGGGACGTGAAGCCTATCGTTACCTTTGGCGGTGTCTTGACACAACGGACCACGGTTTCCACCGCTGCCAAGGAGTTGGAGGCGGAAGGTTACCGGGTGGTGGCCGGGATTAACGGCGACTTTTACAACGTGGGAACCGGCTTGCCCATCGGCATTGTGGTGACAGACGGCCTGCTGCGCAGCAGCGACGCCGGTTATTACGCGGTGGGCTTCCGGAAGGACGGCAGCGCCGTCATCGGCAAGCCCGGCGTCAAGGTGACCGCCAGCCTGGGCTACGGTGTAGACGATGGTTTCGGCAATTATACGGAGTATGTGCGTCCGATCTTCGGCGTCAATAAGGCCCGGGTCTCCACCGGCGGCATCTACCTCTATACCTACGATTTCAACGACCGCCACACCACCGGCAACACGGAGCCAGGCATCGACGTGATCTGCTCTTTGGAGGACGGCGAGATTGCCATCGGTGATACCGTCACCCTGCGGGTGGAAAAGGTCATTGAGGCCGCGGCGGCCACCGCCATCCAGCCGGACCAGGTGGTGCTGTCCGTGAACCTGAAGTCCGACGCCTACCATGTGGAGGCCCTGCGGGGCCTGTCCGAGGGAGGCGAGATTACCCTGAAGATTGAAACCTCCAATGACGCGTGGAAGGATGTGGAGTACGCCGTGGGCGCTCTGTATGCCCTGGTGGAAAACGGGCAGGTGGTCTCCGGTCTCCAGGCGGGAGTTAATCCCCGCACTGCTGTGGGCCAGAAGCCTGACGGTACCCTGATCTTCTACACCATTGATGGCCGGAAATCCGGCTACTCCATCGGCGCCTCTATGGCTCAGGTGGCCCAGCGGCTCATCGAACTGGGCTGTGAGACTGCCGTCTGCCTGGACGGCGGCGGCTCCACCACCCTGTCTATTACCGAGCCGGACGAGCTGACCGCCAAGGCCATCAACCGGCCCTCCGAGGGCAGCGAGCGAGCGGTCACCAATCAGATCTTCCTGGTGGCCAGCGGAAATCCCACTGGCCGGCTGTCTCACTTCTATGTGAGCCCGGACTACACGTATGTGTTGGCAGGCAGCAAGGTGAACATCTCTGCCGCCGCGGTGGACACCAACTATATTCCGATGGACAAGAGCTATGAACTGACTGCTTCCGACGGAGAACTGGACGGTCATGTGCTGACCACACCCACCTACGGAGGAGAGATCACCGTTACCGCCAAGAGCGGCAGCAAGAAGGGCACCGCTGCCGTCTATGCCATCGAGACCCCGGATGACGTGGCCATCCGTAACAGCAGCGGCACCATCCTGACTTCCCTAACGGTGACGCCCGGCTCCAGAACCACTCTGACGGCCACGGCCGCCTATCAGCACCTGTCCCTGAAGGCGGACCCGGAGTGCTTTACCTGGTCCGTCAGCGGTGATATCGGTACCGTCGACCAGTACGGCGTCCTGACTGCAGGCGCCCCGGGCCAGGGAACCATGACCGTTACCGCCGGCGGAAAGAGCATTTCCATTCCTGTGACGGTTTCCAAGCTGGCCCTCAAGACTGTGGAGGACTTTGAGCAGACCCGCACCGTCTTTACTGACGGCGCCGGGGACGGCATGAAGCTGAGCCATGTGAGCGCTGCCGACCAGGTTCGTATGGGCCGGGGTGCCGCACGCCTGGATTACACGCTGAACGAGGAAGCGGATATGACTGCTCAGTGGATCACTGACAGCGACATCACTGTCAGCCCCAAGGTGTATAGCAGCGTGAACCTGTGGGTGTACGGTGACAACTCGGGCAACACCCTGTCCCTGCTGTGCAGCGACGGTGACCTGGACTATCAGGTGAAGCCCGTTGCCACCCTGGACTTCGCCGGCTGGAAGCAGGTCTCCGTGGAGCTGGGCACCGGCTTCGCTATCCAGGGCCTGCGGGTCAGCGCTCCCGAGCCGGTGGTCTATGACGACGGCCTGGGGAACTTGATCGAGGAGTATCCCGATACCGCACACAATGGCACCATCTATCTTGATCATATGGTGGCTTCCTTCGGCGGCGCTGTGGATAACGAAGTTCCCACGGTGAGGCTGACTATGGAGGAGACGAAGCTAACCGCTTCCATCTCCGACTTGGTGGATGGCGTTCTGCCCCGGTCTGCCGTCTCTGTCACCTGGGACGGACAGGATCAGGACTTCTCCTATAACACCTCCACCGGCGCCCTGTCCACCTCCCCGATCTCCGATGGACGCCCTCACCGCATCACCATCACGGCAAAGGACGCCTCCGGTAACATTGGCCGGGCCTCCTATGATGTGCCGGTGGCTGAGGATTACCAGCTTTCCTTCGCTGACACCCAGGGCTACTGGGGTGCCAACTACGTGGAGTTCCTGTACACCTCCGGCATTACCACCGGTTACGCCGACGGCACCTTCCGTCCCGGCCAGAACATCACTCGGGCCCAGTTTTCCGTGATGCTGTACCGCTACCTGGGACTGGATGAAAGCAAGTATGCCGACGTGGTCTTGCCTTTCGCGGATAATAACAAGATCGCCGACTACGCGGTGCCCGCTATCAAGGCCCTGTATACGGAGGGTGTCATCAATGGTACCACCGGTAAAGACGGTAAACTGTACTTCAACCCCAACAGCAGCCTGACCCGCGCCCAGGCGGCCACCATGATTGGCCGCACCCAGGAGAAGGGCTACGCCACGGTGGAGCTGACCTTCACGGATGCCGGGAAGATCCCCGCCTACGCCGCCTTCTATATCCAGACCATGGCGGCCCAGGGCGTCATCGGCGGCTATGCCGACGGCAGCTTCAAGCCCAACAGCCCCATCACCCGGGGCCAGATGGCGAAGATTTTGTATAACCTCATGTGATATCTGCGTGACAAAAGTCCCCCGGCGCATGTGCGTCGGGGGACCTTTTTATGTCTCAGGGTTTAGTTGGCGGAGAATGTCCGCAAATGCCGGGTCCCGGCTCAGGGCCTGAAATTTGGGGTCCGTCCGCAGGTCGTTTTGCAGCATCCGGGCCAAGGTGCGGTAATAGGAATCGCCGGGCTGGGGGACGGTGCTCCACAGGGGATAGGCCTGCTCCACTTCTCCTTTCAGCTCCCGGACCACCGCCCGGAGCTTTTGCAGAGCCTCCTCCTTGTCACCGGACTCCATGGCGTGGGCGGCCAACTGAATATTCAGCAGGCAGGGCGGATAGCCCAGGACCTCCGCCACCGCGCCGTATGTGTCCAGCGCCCTGGAGGCGTCCGGCACGTCGGAGGCGGCCAGCAGCGCCAGAGCCTGAAGCACTGCCTGGCCGCCGGACAGCAGCTGCATCCGTGCCTGCTCCCAGGCTTTTTCCGGCTGGCCTCGCTTCTGGTACAGGGCGGCATACAGGGTTTGGACCGCCAGGGGCATGACGGGAAGGCTGCTTATTAACTCCTCTGTCCGGTCCAGCTTGTCCCGGCTCAGCAGCAGGCTGGCCAGCAGATAGGTGGCGGTGGGCCACAGCTTTTTCTCTCCGTGCTGGCGGACGTACTCGAAGCTCTGCTCCGCATAGTTCCAGGCGCCCTCTTTTGTTTCGTCAGGCCAGCCATAGAGCTGGGGGAAGCCCATGGCAAGATTGGCTAACTGAAACCGCAGCTGTGTGTCCGTGGAGTAGCGGCGGGTAAGGGTACGGATGTGCTCCATGGCGGCGGGGCCGTCCCGTTCCGCCAACTTCCCAACTTCCTTGACGGCAGCCAGCAGTTCCTCCTGGGAGAGGGTGGGGGCGAAGGACAGCAGGGTGTTCACGTCGGTGTCCAGGGCCCGGGCGATAGGGGCCAGCAGGGCCACATCCGGGTAGCTGGCGCCGGTCTCCCACTTGCTGACGGCGGGCGGGGAAACGCCCACGGCCTCTGCCAACTGCTCCTGGGTCATGCCCTGCTGTTTCCGCAGGTCCAGGATCACCGTTCCAATGTTGATCTCGTCCATGGATAACCTCCTGATGTGAAGTCCAAGGCGCCTTGTCTGGTATCAGCATAGCATGGCCGGAAGGACTCCGCAATGGAGGCGAAGTTAACTGCGCGGCAGGAATTTATAACTGATAGGAAAAATGCCGCCCGTTTGGGCGGCATTTGCAAAGATTCAGATGTCTCTTCGCCCCTCCAGCGCCCGCATCAGTGTGGCGTCATCGGCGAATTCCAGATGTCCGCCCACGGGGATGCCGTAGGCCAGGCGGGTGACCCGCACGTCAAAGGGCTTTAACAGGCGGGCCAGATACATGGCGGTGGCCTCGCCCTCCGTGTCCGGGTTGGTGGCCATGATGACCTCCTGGACCCCGCCCTTGGCCACCCGCTCCAGCAGGGGCTTGATGGCCAGATCGTCGGGACCCACGTGGTTCATGGGGGAGATCACGCCGTGGAGCACATGGTAGTGGCCGTTGTATTCCCGGCTGCGTTCAATGGCCGCCACATCCCGGGGGTCCGCCACCACACAGATAGTGGACCCATCCCGCTTGGGGGAGGCGCAGATGGGGCACAGCCCCCCGGCGGTGAAGTTCTGGCACACGGGGCAGCAGGTGACGGAGCGCTTGGCGTCCAGAATGGCATCGGCGAATTCCTTTGCATCCTCCTCCGGAAGCCCCAGCACATGGAACGCCAGCCGCTGGGCGGACTTGCCGCCGATGCCCGGCAACCGGGCGAACTGCTCCACCAGCTTTTCAAGAGGTGCGGGGAAATATTCCATGATCGGTTAGCTCCTTACTATACTATACGACTATACGGTGTTGGAATCTGATCAGCGGGGCAAGTTCATTGCGAACAGCGCCGCAGCGCCGCCGGTATGTACAAACACGATGTTGTCCTGACCGTCGAAGTAGCCCTCCTGCAGCAGCTTCAGCATCCCGGTCCAGGCTTTGCCGGTGTAGACGGGATCCAGCAGGATACCCTCCATCCGGGCCAACTCCTCGATGTACGGGGTGTCCTCGGCGTTGGGGATGGCATAGCCCTGCCCCAAATGATAGACCATCTGGAAATCATCAGGGGTGCGCTCAAAGGAAGCGTCCAACAGCTCCGCGGCCCCGGCGGCCAGAGTGGGGACGATCTCCTCGAAGGGGTCGTCGTCCACGCCCATACCGGTGACCTTCACGCCGGGCTGGTACAGCTTGGCGCCCAGCAGCAGGCCAGCGGTGGTGCCGCCGGAGCCGGTGGCGGAGACGATGTGTCCGATCTTTATGCCCGCTTCTTCGGCCTGCGCGGTAAATTCCCGGACGCAGTTCACATAACCCAAGGTGCCCAGAGGTGTGGAGCCGCCCACGGGTATGTGATAGGCCTTGCGGCCCTCCTTCGCCAGTTCCTCACTCATGCGGTCCATCTCGGCATAGATGTCGTCGTAACGGTCGGTGTCAATGAATTTCACCTGGGCACCGTAGATGTCGTCCAGAATCAGGTTGCCCAGATGCTCCGTGACGCCCCGCTTCTTCAAAGGCAGGACGCACTGCATGCCCAGTCGGGCCGCACAGGCGGCGGTGAGCATGGCATGGTTGGACTGGGCACCGCCGGTGGTGAACACTGTGTCGCAGCCCTGGGCCTTGGCATCCGCCAGGAGGAACTCCAGCTTGCGGACCTTATTGCCGCCGAGGGCAACACCGCACAGGTCATCCCGCTTGACCCAAATGTTCTTGCCGTATTTGGCACTGATGTTCTCCAGCTTGTAAAAAGGGGTGGGATACACGCCCAGAGGCAGTCTGGGCAGGGAGAGAATGTCTTTCATGGGCTTAACCTCTCAGCTCCGCGATGCGGGCGGGAATGTCGGGGGCCTTGTACACGGCGCTGCCGGCTACCAGCACGTTGGCGCCGGCATCGATGCAGGTTCTGCAAGTGCCGGGGGCCACGCCGCCGTCCACCTCCAGCTCGCAGGCGGGATTCTCCTCGTCGATGAGCCTGCGGATGGCGGTGACCTTGGGCATCATATCGGCCATGAACTTCTGGCCACCGAAGCCCGGTTCCACGGTCATGGCCAAAATCAGTTCCACCTTCTCCAGATAGGGCAGCACCGCCTCGGCGGGGGTGGCGGGCTTCAGCACGATGCCGGCCTTCTTGCCCTTGGCGTGGATCTTATCAATGGCGGCGTGGATGTTCTCCGGGGTGTCAGACTCCACATGGACCGTCACCAGGTCGGCACCGGCATCGCAGAAGCGCTCCACGTACCGAACCGGCTCCACGATCATCAGGTGCACATCCAGGAACATATCCGTCACCTTGCGGATGGACTGGACCACGGGGATGCCAATGGAGATGTTGGGGACAAATACGCCGTCCATCACGTCCACATGGACGTAATCGGCGGTAGAGATGCGGTGGATATCCCGCTCCAGATTGGCAAAATCAGCGGAGAGGATGGAAGGAGCAATTTTGATCATGGTAAAGCCCTCTTTTCTGTCGGTTTTGCGGCGGTGGAGTCCGGACAGGCCTGACAGGCCCGGTGACGGGAGGACACGGGGCCGCATAGAATGGTGCAAGCGGCCGGGGCGCCCCCAGTCAACAGCTCCGCGCAGCGTCCGCCCCTGGGCATGGCGCCGCCGCTTTTTTAATATAGAGAGCCGGTGGGTCCGCCTGTCGGCTCCCCTTTTTGTGTCAGGCTTAGTGTATCAAACTCCGTCCTCAAAAGCAACCGGGCGGGATAATTTTTGCGGATGTGGCAAAAGTCACTTTATTTGTTAGAATATCGTGATATTCTAATACTATAAAAGGAAAACTGAGGAAGGGAGCGGCAGAGCATGGAAAACCGCATAGACTACCAAGAGCAGGCGGAGCTTCTGAAAGCCCTGGCCCACCCGGCCCGCTTACAGATCGTCCACAGTTTGCTGACTATTGGATGCCGAAACGTCCGCTGCATGGAGAGCCATCTGGGCATGAGCCAGTCCAGCATTTCCCAGCATCTGCAGCGGCTGCGGGCAGCCGGCGTGGTGACGGCGGAGCGCAGCGGCAACGAGGTCTACTACCGGGCATCGTCCCGGCATGTGGCCGCTCTGATCGCGGCGTTGATGGGAGAGGAGGAAACGGCCTATGTCCTATGACGTGCTGGTGATCGGCGGCGGGCCTGCCGGACTGTCCGCGGCCCTGAATGTCCGGGCCAGAGGCCGCAGCGTTCTGGTGGTCTCCAATCCATTGGAGGAAAATCCCCTGTGGCGGGCGGAAAAAGTGGACAACCATCTGGGTATGCCCGACCTGTCGGGCGCGGAGCTGCTGAAATATTTCCGCCGCCATGCGGAGGAGGCCGGAGCGGCGTTCCTGGAGGGAAAGGTGCTGAACACCGTCCGGATGGACGAGACCTGGTATGTGGGTATCGGCAGTGACATGGAGAACGCCAGGGCGCTGGTCCTGGCGGGCGGTGTGGCCCGGGGGAAGAAATACCCCGGTGAGGAGGAATTCCTGGGCCGGGGCGTCAGCTACTGTGCTACCTGCGACGGCATGCTGTACCGGAACCGGCCGGTGGCCGTTTTGGGCTTCAGCGACACGGCCAAAAAAGAGGCCGATTTCCTGTCCGGCATCGGCTGTGATGTGACCTACTTCGATAGACCCAGGAGCTGCACCATCAGCGGCGGCAAAACGGTGGAGCAGGTCACCTGCGACGGTGAGACGGTCCGGGTGGACGGCGTGTTCCTCCTGCGGCCCACCATGGCTCCCACAGACCTGTTCCCGGGGCTGGCGGTAGACAAGGGCTATGTGACGGTGGACCGGAAAATGGCCACCAACCTGTCCGGCGTGTTTGCGGCGGGCGACTGTACCGGCGGACCGCTGCAGGTCTCCAAGGCGGTGGGCGAGGGCCTGATCGCCGGACAGAGCGCGGCGGCCTTTGCGGCGGAGCTTGCAAGAAAGAGTCAGTAAATTTATTAAAAATAAAGGAGAATTGTTATGGCAATCAAGCATTTGAAGACAGCGGAATTTGAGGCGGCGGTAGAGGCGGCCCCTTTGGCCATGGTGGATTTCTGGGCCAGCTGGTGCGGCCCCTGCAAGATGCTCTCCCCCACGGTGGAGGCTCTGGCGGAGCAGTACGAGGGCAAGGTCCTGGTGGCCAAGGTCAATGTGGATGAGGAGCCGGAGCTGGCCCGGGCCTTCGGGGTCATGAGTATCCCCACGGTGGTGTTTCTGAAGAACGGACGGGAGTTTGACCGGAAGGTGGGCCTGATGCCCGCCGGTGCCTTCACCGCCGTGCTGGACAGCAATCTGTAAACGTTGGAAGAGAGAGTGCGCCGGGCAGGCGCGCTCTTCCCTTTTTGTACCAGCTATGCTATACTGAGGGTACATTAAAAAAGGAGGCTTCCCTATGAGCTGTGACAATACCCGCCCCTGCCCCTGCACCTATGCCTGTCCCCGGCACGGCAAATGCTGTGAGTGCGTCGCCCACCACCGGGACCACGGAGAGGGCGTCCCCGGCTGCTTCTTCTCGGCTGAGGCGGAGGCCACCTATGACCGCAGCGTGGAGGCCCTGGCCCGGGACCGGGGATTGTTACCCTGAATGAAAGGGCTCCTGTTTTCAACAGGAGCCCTTTTTCCGAGGGATTTTAACAGATGAGGAGTAAACGATATGCAGCTCAACACGTTGGGACTGGTCCATGAATTTCTGCGGCAGCATGTGAAAGAGGGAGCCTTCTGCATCGACGCCACGGCGGGCAAGGGTCGGGACACAGCCCTGCTGTGCCGCCTGTCGGGGCCGTCTGGCCGGGTGCTGGCCTTTGACATCCAGATGGAGGCCGTGGACCAGACCCGGGCGCTGCTGGCCCGGGAGGGCCTGACGGCGGAGGTGGTCCTGGACAGCCACGCCAACATGGAGCGGTACGCCCAGCCGGGGACCGTGGACTGCGTGGTGTTCAACTTCGGTCGCCTGCCCGGCGGCGACCCTCACATTTTTACGCGGGCGGAGTCCTCCGTGGCAGCCATCGGCGCCGGACTCCGGCTGCTGCGGCCCGGCGGGGTCATGGCCATCGCCCTGTATTACGGCGGGGAGAATGGCTATGAAGAGCGGGACGCGGTGCTGGAATATTTAAAGACCGTGGATGACCGGGCTTACACGGTGCTTTACTGTGACTGGGCCAACCGGCGGGGAGAGCCGCCCATGCCCATTTTCCTCTGGAAGGAAGACTGACCGCGTCAGCCCTCGGAGAAGACGGCCTCCAGCAGGGAGACGGTCTCCTGCAGCCGGGCAGGCTCCAGGCCGCCGTAGTTGACTACCAGCGTGTGGGCATAGCCGGGATCGGGAGCCGCCGCGTATTCCGACAGGAAAGCTAACTTCACACCGAGGCGCTCTGCTTTTTGGCGGAGCGCCTCATCGCTTTTGGAGGTGTTCAGCCGCAGGAGAAAGTGGAGCCCAGCCTCCTGCTCGGAGAAGGTGACCCGGTGGGCGAAGGCACTGCTCTGAAAGGCCTCGATGACAGCGGCCCGGCGGGTACGGTATTCCTTCCGCATCCGGGAGAGATGCTGCTCATAATGGCCGCCGGACAGAAAACGGGCCAGGATGTGCTGGTCCAGGACGGGGACGGTGCAGGCGTAAAAATCCAGCTCCTTCCGGTATTGCTCCAAAAGGCGGGGCGGCAGGACCATGAAGCCCACACGCATGGAGGGAGAAATTGTCAGGGAGAAGGTGTTCATGTAGATCACCCGGCCGCCGCTGTCGATGCTCTGGAGGGTGGGAATGGGGCGGCCGGTGAAGCGGAACTCGCTGTCGTAGTCGTCCTCAATGATGTATCCGCCCCGGTCCTCCGCCCAGCGCAGCAGGGCCTGCCGCCGGCCGATGGGGGTCACCAGGCCGGTGGGGTAGTGATGGGCGGGAGAGATGTGGGCCACGGCGGCACCGGAGGCGGCCAGGGCCTCCAGATCCATGCCCTGCCGGTCCAGCGGCACGGGACGGCAGAGGACGCCGCACTTGCCGTAGACTTGCCGGATCTTGGGATAGCCGGGGTCCTCTACGGCAAAGACGGCATTTCCGTCCGGCCCCAGCAGCTGGGCCAGCAGTAGGTAGAGGTATTCGGCGCCGGCGCCGATGACGATCTGCTCCGGCAGCACCGCCATGCCCTTGAAGTCCCGCAGGTCATCGGCAATGGCCTGCCGCAGCTCCAGAAGCCCCTGGTGGGGTGCCGGGGCCAGAAAGACGCCCTCCGACAGCACCTGCCGGGTGAGCCGGGCCCAGGTAGCCACAGGAAACCGGGAGGTGTCAGCCCGGTTGCGGCTCAGGTCCAGCTGCCAGACGGGAGTGACGGGCTCCGGAGAGATGGAAGCGGGGGCGGTAGCCGTCGGGACCCGGTCCACAGGGCTGACGAAAAAGCCCCTCTTGGGCAGGGTGTGGACGTAGCCCTCGGCTTCCAGCTGCTGATAGGCGGTTTCCACAGTGATGACGGACACCCGCAGGTGCTCCGCCAGGGAACGTTTGGAGGGCAGCCGCTCACCGGCGGCCAGAACGCCCCCCAGAATGTCCGCCCGGATGCGCCAGTACAGGTATTCATACAGGGGCAGGCCGCCCCGGTCCTCCATGGGATAGGTCAACATATGGAGTCCTCCAATCTGACCATATAAAAAATATAGAATTTGAATATTTGAATCATATCACATTCGGGATATGATAGCAACATCAAACATCATCCGAAAGGAGAACTTCAAGATGGAGCGTGTAATGGAACAGACTGGGACAACCCCCGCTTACAAGGTCAAAATGCTGGTGCTGACGGCACTCTTTATTGCTCTGGGCTATGTGGCCACCACGGTGCTGATGGTCCCCTCTCCTACTGGCGGATACATGAATTTGGGCGACACCGTGGTGCTGCTGGGCGCTTACCTGCTGGGACCGGTTTACGGCGCTGTGGCCGGCGGTGTGGGTCCCGCACTGGCGGATTTGCTGGGGGGCTACGGCATCTACGTGCCTGCCACCCTGGTCATCAAGGCCCTGATGGGCCTGACGGCGGCTGTGCTGTACAAGGCGCTGCGCAAGAAGAGTTGGGCACTGGTGGTCTGCGGCGTGGTGGCTGAGGCCATCATGGTGGTGGGCTATGCCCTGTTCGACGGATTCCTGGCCGGCAACCTGGCCGTGGGCCTGACGGGCATCCCCAGCAATCTGGTTCAGGCGGCCTTCGGCCTGGCTGCATCCACCCTGCTGGCACTGGCGCTCCGCAAGAGCAGCTATGTCCGCAAGCAGTTCCCATGTCTGTGATCCGTAAAAGCAGAGAAACGAAATGCCCCCGCGGTTCTAAAAACCGCGGGGGCGCTGTACGTTTTATGGAAAGCTCAGAAGCCGCCAAGGTCATCGGGGCCGTTCCGCCAGGTGTTCTGGCTGTTGGGAGAAGCGCCCTCCCCCACGCCGGAGGTGCTCTTGGCGATCTCGAAATAGCCGAGCTCTACGCACTGATAGGCGGGCAGGTAGAAGACAGCCACGGCTAGCTGCCACAGGCCGATCAACAGGGTCCAGCCCCAGACAGGCAGGACAGCGGAGCTGAGGGGGACAGTGGTAAAGGCAATGGTTCCGAAGCCTACGGAGTTCATGGCCTCCATCAGCGTTTCCCGGGAGAGCAGGCTGCCGTAAATCCAGGAGGGTACGGAGGCCAGCAGGGTCCAGCCCAGGTAGCTGAGGTCCAGCATAAACAGCTGGGACTTATAGCCATGGGTCTGCCGCTTGCTCATGTTCAGAGCCTCGAACACGCTGATGCCCGGGTTTTCATAGAGATTATACAGGGCGAAGCGGTAGCGGTAGGAGGCGATGATGCCGGGGACCACAAACAGCATGGACCAGAGGGCGATGAATAGATACATGATGATGTTGAGTCCGATGAGCTTTCCCACGAAGGAGAAGCCGTCGAACAGCGTTAGAAATTCCGCCCGCTCACCCCGGCGGATGGCCATGCAGTACAGCACAAAGCCGGAGCTCAGCACCATTCCCAGCAGGGAGGTGAGGATAGAGAGAAAGGTGGCCAGGATGCCGGAGTCCCCGGCCAGGGTGTCCACCATGCTCAGGACCAGGCTCAGTCCCAGATACAGGGCTGCCATGGCCCGGGGAGAGACCTGGGCGTCTGCCAGCAGGTCTTTCATGTCGTGTTTCAGTTGCTTGCGGTCGATCAGTGAAGCCATCATAAAGGAAGTCCTCCAAAACGATATGTCAATCCATGTAAGTGAACACAGGTTCGAAAGCAGTTTAACATGTTTTGGCGAAAGAAGCAATCCCGTGGGATGGAAAGGGGCTCCCGGACCGGAAAGGACCGGAATAGAGCACACGATTGGAAAGGCAATCGTTTCCTCTATTGGAACACAATGAAAAAGCTCTAAAAAATTTGGGAAAATAACAACGTATTTTGGCAAAAAACCGTGTTCACAGTATGGACATTTTTTAATTTTAGGTGTAGAATGAAGCGCAGTATGTGGTAGTGTGTCCGAAGTGTGTTTTCCGCCCGAACCGGTGACGGGGCGGTCCCGCTCTTGGGACGCTATCAGGAGTAAAAATGAGGTGAAGACAATGGCACAAGCTTTCTTTGGCGGCGTTCATCCCCATGACATGAAGGCCGCGACCAATGAAAAGGCCATCGAGCAGCTGGCACCCCCGGCAGAGGTGGTCATCCCCATGTCGATGCACTTTGGCGCACCTTGCACCCCTCTTGTCAAGGCGGGTGACCACGTAAAGGTGGGTCAGAAGATCGGTGAGTTCCGCGGTCTGGGCGCTCCGATCCACGCAAGTGTTTCCGGCACGGTCAAGGCCGTGGAGCCCCGGCCCTATTCCATGGGCGGCAACATGACCTCCGTGGTCATCGAGAACGACTTCCAGGACGAACTGAGCGAGGAAGTCGTGGCCCCCGCAGATCCCGACGCCCTCACTGTCGACGAGATGGTGGAGGCCGTCAAGAATGCCGGTATCGTGGGTATGGGCGGCGCAACCTTCCCCACCCATGTGAAGATCTCCGGCGGTATCGGCAAGGTTGACACCGTGATTATCAACGGCGCCGAGTGCGAGCCCTACATCACCGGTGACCACCGCACCATGCTGGAGCGCCCCGAGGAGATCATCGGCGGATGCAAGTATCTGGCCAAGATGTTCGGTGTGGACAAAGTCATCATCGGCGTGGAGGATAACAAGCAGAACGGCATTGACGCCATGAACAAGGTCATCTCCGAGACCAACGCCCCCGTGGTGGTGGAGCCTCTGCGCTGCCGTTACCCCCAGGGCGGTGAGAAGCAGCTGTGCCAGGCCATCACCGGCAAGCAGGTGCCTCCCGGCGGCCTGCCCAGCAACATTGGCTGCGCCGTGTTCAACATCAACACTACCTGCGCCATCTACCGGGCTATCACCAAGGGCATGCCCGTGGTGAACAAGATCGTCACCGTGTCCGGTTCCGGCGTCATCGAGCCCAAGAACATTGAGTGCCCCATCGGCACCCCTGTCTCCTGCCTGTTTGACGCCTGCGGCGGCCTGAAGGACGGTACCTACAAGATCATCGCCGGCGGCCCCATGATGGGTATGGCCCAGTATACCGCCGACGTGCCCGTGGGCAAGGGAACCGGCGCCATGCTGGCTTTCTGTGAGAAGGAAGAGCAGACCGTCGAGCATCCCCAGTGCATCCGCTGCGGCAAGTGCGTCTCCGCCTGCCCCGTGCACCTGGAGCCCCTGTTCATGTATCAGTATGCGGCCAAGGGTATGGTGGATGAGCTGAACGAGGCTCACATCATGGACTGCATGGAGTGCGGCGCCTGTGCTTACGCCTGTCCCGCCCGCATGCACCTGACCCAGATGTTCAAGACCGGCAAGCAGCTGGTGAAGGATAAGGCAGCGGCTGACAAGGCTGCCGCTGAGGCCAAGAAGGCCAAGGAAGAGAAGGAGGCTGTGAACAAATGACCGATTACAAGAATCTGAAGCTCATTGCCACTTCCAATCCTCATATCCGTAGCAGTGAGACCACCCGTTCCATCATGCTGGATGTCATCATTGCCATGCTGCCCGCCCTGGTGTGGGCCATCATCTGGTTCGGCGTCAAGGCCCTGACCCTGACTGCCGTGTCCGTGATCGGCTGCATGTTCTGGGAGTGGCTGTACCGCAAGCTGATGAAGAAGCCCCAGTCCGTGGGTGATCTCAGCGCTGTGGTCACCGGCATGCTGCTGGCTTTCGTCTGCCCCGTCACCACCCCCTACTGGATGATCATCATCGGAGGCTTCTTCTCCATCATTGTGGTCAAGCAGCTGTTCGGCGGCATCGGCAAGAACTTCGTGAACCCCGCCCTGGCCGGTCGTGCCTTCCTGCTGGGCAGCTATGCCGGCGTCATGACCACCTGGATCGACGCCACCCAGAACAAGGCTCCTCTGATGGGTTCCACCACTGACATCGTCACCGCCGCAACCCCTCTGGCCTACATGAAGACCGGCAACATGGCCGGCCTGACCGAGACCTATTCCGTGATGGACATGTTCCTGGGCAAGACCGGCGGCTCCCTGGGCGAGATCTCCGCCGCCATGCTGATCCTGGGCGGCCTGTACCTGATCTGGCGTAAGGTCATTAACTGGCAGACCCCCGTGGCCTACATCGCCACCGTGGCGGTCCTCAGCTTCCTGTTCCCCAAGGCCGGCTCCAGCATGGAGTGGATGCTGTACAGCGTCTTCGGCGGCGGCCTGATGCTGGGCGCATTCTTCATGGCTACCGATTATGCCACCTCTCCCGTCACCAAGAAGGGCCAGCTGATCTTCGGCATCGGCTGCGGCCTCTTCACCGTCCTGATCCGTTACTTTGGCTCCTATAACGAGGGCGTCTGCTATTCCATCATGGTCATGAATCTGTGCGTGGCCCTGATCGACAAGTACACCAAGCCCACTCGTTTTGGCGTCGTGAAATCCGATAAGAAGGAGGCGGCCGCGAAATGAGTAACGAAGTGCAGACCAAGGAAAAGGTCAACCTGGATCCGAAGTACATCATCAAGCTGACCGTTACCCTGTTCCTGACCTGCGTGGTCGTGGCCGGCCTGCTTGGCCTGGTCAACAAGGTCACCGAACCCAACATCACCGCTGCCAACAAGGCAAAGACAGAGGCTGCCATGCAGCAGGTCGTGGCCGATCCCGAGGGCAGCAGCTTCTCTGATGCGCTGGAGATCACCGCTGATATGAACGCGGCCGCCGCTTCCGCCGGCGCCAAGGTCACCGAGGCCTATGAGGTCCAGGCCGGCGGCGCTCCCGCAGGCTATGCGCTGAAGATCGTGTCCTCCGGCTCCCAGGGCAACATCGAGATGATGGTGGGTGTGGACGCTGAGGGTGTCGTCACCGGCGTCTCCATCGTCAAGAACTCCGAGACCGCCGGCATCGGCTCCAAGGTCATGGCCAACGAGCCCACCGCCGCCGGCGTGGGCGTGCTGAGCCAGTTCGTGGGCAAGAGCGCCGCGGACGGCACCCTGGCCGTGGGCACCAACGTGGACGCCATCTCCGGCGCCACCGTGTCCTCCAAGGGCGTCACCACCGGCGTCAACGCCGCTCTGGCTGTCGCCGCTGTGATGGGTTAAGAAAGGAGGAGCTGACTTATGAATCTGAAAAAACAGTTTATGGAAGGCCTCCTGACCCAGAACCCCGTTCTGGTGCAGGTGCTGGGTATGTGCTCCACCATGGCCATCACCACCTCCTTCTTTAACGGCCTGGGCATGGGCGTCGCCGTTCTGGTGATCCTGACCCTGTCCAACGTCATCATCTCCCTGATCCGCAAGATCGTTCCCGACAAGATCCGTATCGCCATGTTTATCGTGGTCATCGCGGGCTTCGTCACCATGGTGGATCTGTTCCTGCAGGCGTTCGTCCCCGCTCTGGCTGAGTCCCTGGGCGTGTTCATCCCCCTGATCGTGGTGAACTGCATCATCCTGGGCCGTGCGGAGTCCTTCTCCTACAAGAACGGCGTCGCCGCCTCTTTCTTTGACGGCATCTTCCAGGGCATCGGTTACACCCTGGTCCTGCTGGTCATGTGCATCATCCGTGAGTTCCTGGGTGCCGGTACCTTCGGCGGCGGCCTGCTGGGGGTGGACGGCAAGGGCATCCAGATCCTGCCCTCCCAGTTCCCTGCCGGTATGCTGACCCTGCCCGTGGGCGGCTTCCTGGTGCTTGGCTGCCTGATCGCCGCCATGCAGTGGGCCCTGTCCAAGTCCAAGAAATAAGGAGGAGAGAATTCAATGGATCAGATCTATCAACTCCTGGCGATCACGCTGGGCGCCATTCTGGCGAATAACTTCATCTTCTCCCAGTTCCTGGGCATCTGCCCCTTCCTGGGTGTCTCCAAGAAGGTTGACACCGCCGTGGGCATGGGCATCGCCGTGACCTTCGTCATGGGCCTGGCCTCCGCCATCACCTGGCTGGTGAACCTGCTGTTGGTGAAGCTGGGTCTGGCTTACATGCAGACCGTGGCCTTCATCCTGGTCATCGCCGCTCTGGTGCAGTTCATCGAGATGTTCCTGCAGAAGGCCATGCCTTCTCTGTACACCGCTCTGGGTGTGTATCTGCCTCTGATCACCACCAACTGCGCCGTGCTGGGCGTTGCCCTGCTGAACATCCAGAACAACTACAACTTCATCTCCTCCGTGGTCTACGGCATCACCGGCGGCCTGGGCTTCCTGCTGGCCATCGTGCTGT
>CAMFAL010000036.1 GCA_945948185.1 uncultured Clostridia bacterium
ATACGGCAGAAGTGGATGTGATGTGATACGCCTCGCAGTTGTTGTCGCTGGAGCCGCCGCTTCCCGGCTCCAGCGTGCCGGTAATCGGCTGGCCGCTGGCGTCGTGGGCCGTCTCACCTTTCAGCAGCTTATCAGGCGTAACCGTATCTTCTGTCAGGTCCACCAGTACGGTGGTCCCGTAAATCACTTTGCTCACTGCCATGGCGCTCACCCGATGGTGACGGTGGTGCCGCCGGCGCTGTTTTCGGCCTCGGTGTACGGGATGGCGGCCACCGTGACGCTGGCCAGATAGTCATAGCCGGTGTCCGGCTGGACCGTCTGCTGCGCGGTGGCGGGCGTCACGGTTTTGCTCTGCGCTTTGATGCTCTCGCCGCCGTAGGTGCCGGTGACGCCCAGGACCGTTACGCCCGCTTTGATGTTGCCGGAAATGAGCTTGGCCCGTTCCACGGCGGCAATGCCCACCTTGCCGCCGCCGTCATGGTACCCCTGGGGGACGGCGTACTGCCCGTCCGCGGTGCTGATCTCGCCGCTGATGCTGGCGTTGTCCGGCATGATGCCGGTCAGCTTGGCGCCTCTGGCATAGGCGGTCCGGCCGGAGAGAATCTCGGCCACGGCCGCCGTGGCGTCCTGTGAGTCCACGTCAAAGGTGCAGGCGCCCTCCAGCAGGCTGCCGTCCTTGCCGTGGGCGGTGATGCCGCTGAGCAGCTTGTCCGCTGTGACGGTGTCGCCGCTCAGGTCGATCAAAACCTGCGTGCCGTAAATGACTTTGTTAATCGGCATATTTTTCCCCTCCAATATAAGCTGTGATTCCGTTTTGCTGATTGCTGACCTCATACAGTGGGATCCTGACCACCCTCACATCCTCCCCCAGGAGCTTTCCGGCGGTGGGGAGGACCTGGTCCACCACATCCGGTGTCACCGTATAGTCTCCGGCGTACGGCTGGCCGCCCAGACAGACCGGCCGGCCCTGCTCCACGGCCATGCCCGGCGCGGCGCCCTCTCCCAGCCGGAAGGACACGGCCGGGCCGGAAGATACGTTAAGCCGGATCATACCCCGCCTCCTTCAGCAGCCGCCCCACGCTCATCTGTACAATCTCAGACGCCAGGGGCCTGCCGTCCTGGGCGGTAAAGGCGAACTGCATGTCCACATTGCCCTCCCATAGCCGCATAGCGTCCTCTTTGGGAATGTGGACCAGCATGGTGCCGCTGTCCGCCACCTCCGGAACGTATTCCAGAAAAACCTTCTCCTGCCGGACCCAGAACACCAGCCCCGTGACCGTGGTCAGGTCCACGCCCTCCACGGTCACAGACAGGTCATTTTCCATCCGCTGCCTCATGTATGTACCTCCTCCAACGTTTTTGTCATGTTCCAGTTGCCAAATGCGGTCATCGTATCACCTCCATACGCATGGTAAAGGGAGGCAGTGCACCAACCTACGGAACCGGGACACCACTTCAGGTCATCCGACTTGGTTTCGTGCAGACAGGCTGCGCCGTCATGCGGGGAAAAAATAAAGCAGCGGCATCCCGGAAGTGGGACGCCGCTGAGAGGATTGCACAATGAAGCTAGCCAGCAAACACATGCAGGCCCCGAAGGGAAGGGCCTCTTTACTGGATGCACATCATTGAACAAAAAGATATTTTTGTTCAATTTAGGAGAGGGAGAAGATTTTCGGGCAGAAAAAACGGCAGACACCGGCCTCGTGTCTGCCGTCTTTGCGGGATGATGAACTTCTAACCGGAAAGGCCGCCGGGTTCAGATGGTGATATCCTTTTTGCTGGCGGTGGTCTTGCCCTCGGCGATGCCCTCGGTGCTCTCCGCCATAAACAGAATCTTCACCGTGGCGAACATCAGCTTCAGATCCTGGAGAATGGACTGGTTGGCAATATACATCAGGTCCATTTCCAGCTTATCGTAGGGGTTGGTGTTGTACTTGCCATAGACCTGCGCGTAGCCGGTAAGCCCCGCCTTCACCTGGAGCCGCAGGCGGAACTCCGGCATTTCCTCCTCGTACTGGGCGGAGATCTCCGGCCGCTCCGGCCGGGGGCCCACGATGGACATATCGCCCCGCAGGATGTTCAGCAGCTGGGGCAGCTCGTCCAGCCGGCACTTGCGGATGAAGCGGCCCACCGGCGTGATGCGGTCGTCGTTCTCCGTGGCCAGCCGGGCCACGCCGTCCTTCTCCGCGTCCACCCGCATACTGCGGAATTTTAAGATGAGGAACTTCTTCCCGTTCTGGGTCAGGCGCACCTGTTTATACAGCGCCGGGCCGCCGTCATACAGCCGGATGGCCAGGGCCGTCACCAGCATCATGGGACTGGTCACGACCAGGGCAAGTCCGGAGATCAGGATGTCAAGGATGCGCTTGGCCAGCCGGTACCAGTACGAGCTGCTGTTGCGGGCACAGTGGAGCACCGGCATGTTCATCAGGTGGAGCCGGGTGGCGCTGCTGACCAGAATATCGCCGATTTTGGGACGGATGTATGCCTGAATGTTATACTCAATGCAGAACTTCAGGATGGTGTTTCTGTCGCTGGAATGGAGACCGCACAGGAACACCGCGTCGCAGGCCTGGATAGTGTCGAAAATCTGATCCAGCCCGTCAGAGATGTTCAGGGCGCCGGCGATCTCGAACTTCCAGGCCATCTTCCCCACGGCGGACATGGACTCGAAGGCGTCCTCGTTGTCGTAAACGATATAGGTGCGCTTGGGGGGAAACAGGCGGTCATTCAACAGGACGGCCAGCCGGGCCCAGACCATGGAGAAGCAGAAGCCGATGGCCCAGTTCCCCAGCAGCGGCAGGGGATTCACCAGCCGGTAGCTCAGCAGACAGAACAGGCAGTACATGGAAAAGTCCGTAAAAACGGAGCTGATGGCCAGAGAATAGATCAGCTCCGAGGTGCGGGAGGTATTCACCTGCAGGCCGCCATACAGACGGGCGAACAGGGTATACAGCACCGCGAACACACCGGCAATGACGAAATTGCCCCAGTAATAGTAGGGATGGAACATGGTTCCCTGATAAAAACCATACCAGATCACCATGAAAAGAGCGGTTTGAAAAGCGATCAAAAAAAGTTTCATCAGATTGAGCCAGGCATTCCGTTTGGAAACCTCCCATTCGCTCATCCGATGATATTGCGTTTTATTCATGTCGGGACCTTTCTGCGGTTGTTTTTTTCCGTGCGCGAAAAGAATGCCAAAAGCGCGAAAATTGATAAAAACAGTGTAACATCTCACATAGTGGAAAGCAAGGCTGTTTTCCCCTGATCCCCCCTTTTTTGCTGGAATTTTCAGCAGTGTTCACCAGCAAAAAGCAGAAAGGCACCTGATCCCCCTGGACGGTCAATCCATGGAAGTACTCTCTTTTTATTTGAAACGATCTGTGCTACAATACCCATATCTGAGTAACACAGGAGGAAACGCGATGGCTGCGATTCTTTTGACGGGCGGGACGGGCTTTATCGGGTCCCATACGGCGGTGGAGCTGCTGGAGGCGGGAGAGGAGATCGTGATCGTGGACGACCTCTCCAACAGCGGCGCCGATGTGCTGGAGCGGCTTCACACCATTACGGGAAAGACCGCCCGGTTCTATCAGGCGAACGTGGCGGACCGGGACGCCATGGAGCGGGTCTTTTCCGAAAATGACATTAAAGCCGTGATCCACTTTGCCGGCTTCAAGGCGGTGGGCGAATCCGTGGCCAAGCCCGTGGCCTATTACCGCAACAATCTGGACACCACCCTCACCCTGCTGGAGACGATGCGGCGCCATGGCGTCAGGCAGCTGGTGTTCAGCTCCTCCGCCACGGTCTACGGCATGAGCGAGAACGTGCCCTTCACGGAGGACATGCCCTCCCCTGGCTGCACGAACCCCTACGGCTGGACGAAGTACATGATCGAGCGCATCCTGACGGATGCCGCTGCCGCGGACAGGGAGCTGTCCGTGGTGCTGCTGCGGTACTTCAACCCCATCGGCGCTCACGAGAGCGGCCTGATCGGCGAGCGGCCCAACGGCATTCCCAACAACCTGATGCCCTACATCACCCAGGTGGCGGCCGGGATCCGGGAGAAGCTGTCCGTTTACGGCAGCGACTACCCTACCCACGATGGCACCGGCGTCCGGGATTACATCCATGTGGTGGACCTGGCAAAAGGCCATGTGGCGGCCCTGCGCTACGCCGGGGCCCACACCGGGGCGGAAATCATCAACCTTGGCACCGGCAAGGGATACAGCGTGCTGGATGTGGTCCGCGCCTTTGAGACGGCCAACCAGGTGAAGATTCCCTATGTGCTGGCGCCCCGCCGTCCGGGAGACATCGCCACCTGCTACGCGGGGACGGAGAAGGCGAAGCGGCTCCTGGGCTGGCAGGCGGAGAAGGGTCTGGAGGAAATGTGCCGGGATTCCTGGCGCTGGCAGCGGCGCTGCATGGAGGAGAACTGACCGCTCAAAACAAGAAAAACAGAGAGACAGGCTGACGCCTGTCTCTTTTTTTGCCGCGGGAAGGAATTTGCTGACCGGGTTCAAAAGTGCGCGGCGCTGCTTGACAGTACACTCAAGAGCATCCAGCGAATTCGATAAGGAGGAGTCTTTATGGAAATACACGGTTATTTTACAAGGAAGGGACTGAATCTCAACGCCAAGCTGTCGGCGGGGGCCTCGCTGACGATCACACGGATCGTGGCGGGCAGCGGAGTGATTACCGACGTGAAGGCGGCTGTTTCCCTGCCGCAGCCCAAGCAGGAGCTGGAGGTCAATACGCCTGAACAGACCGGAAACACCGCCACCATCCCCGTGACGCTGATGGCGGCAGAGGCTGCGGAGAATTACAGCCTGACGGTATTGGGCGTCTACGCGAAAGACCCGGATGCGGGCGAAATCCTTTACAAGGTCTACAAGCTGGACGGCCCGGTCTCCATCGTGGCCGGCAGCCGGATGGTGCTGCGGTTCTATCTGGAGGAGACTGTTTCCGAAGAAGCGGGCGTCGAAACCCCCGGCTCCCCAGCCGGCGTCATCACCGAGGAAGTCTTTAACCCGGTGCGGGAAGCGGTGCAGAAAACGGCGGCGCCCACCCGGGGTGTAACGGTTCCGGCGGCGGAGCTGCCCGCCTATCTGAAGGCGCTGCCCCGCCTGCTGACGGAGCAGCTCACGATCCACACGGAGGGCACCGTGACGGAACCCCTGGAACTGACCGGCTTTTACGGCAGCGGCAGCATCACCATCACCGCAGACACGCTGGGTAATTGCACGGTGACGGACGTGGTGAGCGCCTCCAACTGCGCTGTGCCGGTCATACTGGACAAGCTGGCCTTTGAGGACTCCGGCAAGGCGGCGGACACCTTCTACAAGGCCGTGGTGGCTGGCGCCAACATGAGAAATTTCACGCTGGAAGCGTGCTCCCTCACCGGAAACGGGACGGGACGGGCGTTCCTGGTCACCAACTCCCGGGGGCGGCTGCATCAATGCACCATTACGGGCTTTGAAAACGCGGTATGCTCCTGGACGTACTCCATTGTTGGTGTGGACGGCATAACGGCGTCCGGCAACAGCATCGGGGCCCATCTTTACTGGGGCGGCATCATGATCCTGTGCGATAATACGCCCCAGCTGCTGGGCGGCGCCAGCAATTCCAATTTCGGCGGTCTTTTGATCTGCAACAGCGCGGTGGTTTAAAGGAGGCGGCGTATGATTTTGTATCTGTATGACTGCGGCACGAAGGACGTGCTGCTCACCATGGAACATGTGATTTCCTACACAGGGGACCGGGTTGTCACCGAGGAGAGCGTTTACGGCCCCTTCGCGGAGGGCTGTGAGCTGTCCTCCCTGCCGGATTGCTCGGAAGCGCTGCTGGCAGCCTGGCGCCAGGAGAATCCCAGCGCCGAGGAGCGGCTGGAGGAGCTGGAAGATCTGATGGCGGAGCTGCTGTTTGGAGGTGAGACGGTATGACGGCTGCATTGGCCCTTTTATGCCGGGTGGTACGGCGCAGAGTCAATAAAGGAGAAAGCCTTGACAGCGTTCTGAAGGACTATCCGAAGCTGACCGAGGAGGAGCTGGCGGAGATCCGGGCACTGTTCCAGGCATAAAACGAGGAGGCACACTGCGGTGTGCCTCCCTTTTTATTCTGTTTTCGGCCGGTCTGCCGCATGGGCGGGAGCTGCACCCGGCCAGAGGGCGGCGCGTTACCGCGCATCCCGGAAAGCCGCCAGGCCTCCCTCCCGCAGAAGGCGGACCAGCAGCGGACTGACCGTCAGCAGATAGCCCGCTCCGCCGCAGAGGACCGACAGCAAAAAGCGGAGCAGCGGGGGCTGGCCGTCCCAGAGCCGTCCGCCCAACAGCACGACGGCCACGCAGACGGCGGTGCCGGCGGCCAGGAAAGGCAGCTGCCGCAGCAGAGCGCCGCAGCGGATGGCCCCATTCCGGCGCCGGGCCGTCACCATGTTTAATATGCCGCAGATGCAGACGGAAACGCTGCTGGCGGCGGTGATGCCGAACACCCCCAGGCGGGGGCACAGCGCGATGCTCAGGGCAATATTGGCGGCGATGCCGATGGAGCTGTTCACCATGGGCCGCCGGGTATCCTGATACCCATACTGAAACCGGCTGTACAGCTCCTTCAGGACCAGCGGCGCGAACGTAAAGCCGTATCCGGCCAGCGCCCGGGCCGTCAAATGGACGCTGTCGGCCCCAAAGGCGCCCCGGCCAAAGGCGACGGACACGATATCCTCCGCACAGAGGACCGTCAGGGCGCTGATGGGGAGAAAGACCAGCAGCATCAGCGAGGCCGATCGGGTGGTCAGGCCCGCGGCGGCCTCATGCTCACCCCGGGAGATGCGGGCCGTCACATAGGTAAACAGAATCGAGGCAAAGGCGGTGATGAAGGTATTCACCAGATTGGTGAGCACCGCGGCGTATCCCAGCGCGGTGACCGTGCCCGCCTCCAGGCCGGAAGCCAGGATCTTGTCCACCTGCTGGTTGATATAGATCATGGCGTAGCCCAGCAGCAGCGGCGCGATCATCCGCAGAAGCCGCCGGACAGCGGGGTTCCGGAAGGGATTCCCCAGGGACAAGCCCCAATACCGCCGGGAGAGCACGCCGAGAAACAGCGTGTTCCAGATCGTATACGCGAAAAAAGCCAGCACCAGCGTCTGAACGCCAAGCTGTTTGGCGAATATAATAACAAAAAAGATCAGGATAATGCTCTGATTCAGGCCTTCCATCTGACCGGGGACAAAGCGCTTGTTGGCGTCCAGCAGGGCCTGAAAGACGGCGATCCACACAAACAGCAGCAGCGCCGGAGCGAAGATCCGCAGGTAGCCCGTCAGTTGGGCGGAACGCTCCGCAGAGTAGCTGGGAGCGATCAAACGGGCAATCCAAGGGGCCAACAGCCACATGGCAGCGGAAAGGCAGGCGGCGATCAGGGTGAAGATCTTCCCCACGTCCATGGCGAAGTGCTTTCCCGCCTCTTCGCTGTCTTCCCGCGTATGGATATAGACGGCGACAAAAGAGGTGAGCAGCGTCTGCACCAAAACATACTGGATATTCCCGACAAAGGTCTGGGCCAGCTGGACCAGGTCCGTCTCGATGGTGGCGCCGAAGGTGGACGCCGTCACCATCTGCTTGACAAAGCCCGCCAGCTTTGCGATCAGGATGACGCCGGTCACGGAAAATACCGCGCGGAATATGGTTTTTTGCTTCACGTTTCAGAACCACCTCCCGGATAACGGGTTTCCACGCCTTTCAGCTGTGGTGGGGATCTTCTGCTGGGATTTCTCCCGGGTCCATGAAATAGCGCTCCGGCAAAAACGCGAACAGGATGCAGAATCCATATTGGAAAAAGACGCTGAAGTCATACAGGGAGCCGCTGACCAGTTTTTCCGGCAGATACATGACGACGTATAATAAAAAGACCGACAGCCAAAGGCGGTTCCTCGCCCGCCGGAACAGGCGGATCAACGTGTACAGGCCAAATACGCACAGCAGACACATGAACGGGAGGCCGAAGTCCGTTGCCGCCTCCAGGAAAAAGTTATGGGGATAGGAGCCGTATTTGCACCAGAAATACAAGGGCCCGCGCCCTGTCAGGGGCGCCTCCCGGATCTCATTGAACGCGCAGTTCCAATAGTACTTTCTGCCGGCCGTGGAGGTTTTGTTCAGCTTCTGTCCAATATCAACCAGAGCATCATACTCCTCCTGGGTGATCAGCCCCTCCTCAAGGGCCTGTTTTACCGCGTCACTCCCCGCGGCGGAGATGATGTCCCTGTCCGTATATGCCTGCTTATCGGAGGCGGAGAAATTCCCCCCATGGATCTTATTGAGGATGTCTGTGGTCTGCCGGACCTCCTCATTTGCCACTTCGACGCTTTTGATCCCCGTGGCCTCTTTCAAAAAGGAGACAACCCGGTTGTCAATACCGATATTGGGAAACAGCAGCGTGGAAAACAGCACAACGCAGACCAGGGCGGCCAGAGGATAACGCAGGCACCTCTTTTTCATATTTGAGGGAAAAATCCGCCAAAAAAACAGAGCTGTCAGCGCCAGACCCCACAGAAGGCAGAGAATGGCCCCCTTTGTGCCGGACAGCGTGATGGCTATGCAGAACAGCACAAAGAGCGGAAATTCCGCCTTGCGGAGTCCGTGCTTTTCGTCCTTCCCGCCCAGGGCGTCCTGCAAAAACAGGAAAAAGCAAAGGGCCATCAGAAAATACGCAAGGGACATATAGCTGATATTTCCCAGGGAGATCATGCTGTAATCCGCCCCCGGCAGGTACATCCGGACGCAGTAATAGAGGACCACCGGGGAGATGACCACCGCGTACACACGGAGGGCCTTCAAAAAGTCCAGCTCCTTCTTCCCCGCCCAGACCAGCAGTACCGCGCAGCAAAGGGACACCAGGTAGCACCCGTTGACGACCAGCTCCTGAACGAGGAAGGCTCTGTCCTCCCGGATGCACAGCGCCCAGAGAAACACAACGCCCAACAGCACGGGGATCAGCGCGGTGAACGCGATGGGCCTGCGGAAAGCGGGCTTTTCTTTCCAGAGCAGGAACACACCCGCCAAAAACAGCAGCGCCGCCAGCGCCTGAATCCCCAAAACAAAGGCCAGGCGGAACGTCTCATGGCGCTGGCCGTCCATTACATACGCCAGGAGATTCAAAAAGACAGGGCCGATAAATGCCAGGGGCAAAAGCAAGGTAATCGTTTTATCCAGTTTCTCCCGTGTGAACTTCATGGCAATTTGTCCTTTTTCTCTATAAGACTATCGTTCAATGCGCTCGTAAAACGCCAGCAGCTTTTTCTCTTCCGTGCTCCAGTTATAGACCTCTTCCACGGCGCGGCGGCCATTCCGGCCCATGCGCCGGGCCTCCTCCGGATGGTCCAGCAGATACCGGATGGCGTCCGCGATGGCGTCCGGATCGTCAGGCGGCACACAGATGCCGCACTGCCAGGCGTCCACGATCTCCTTCCAGAGCGTGAAATCCGTACAGACCACGGGGATGCCCGCCATCATATACTCGAAGATCTTGGTGTTGCCCAGCGTCCCCAGGTTCCAGCTCAGCGCCGGACAGTATTCCGCGACGGCGATTCCGCAGGCGCAGGCGGAGAGCAGCTCCAGCACCTCCCGGTGAGAGACCTTTCCGGGAAAGTTTACCTTCTTCCAGCCCGGCATGGCCTTCAGCTTCTCCAGATACGCCTCGTCCACATTTCCGGAGCGCAGCTCCAGCGTGACATCATCGATCTTGTCGATGGCCTGTATCACGGCCTCCATGCACCACAGGGAGTTGATCAGGCCGGGAAACACCACCCGCCGCTCCCGGAAGGCGGGCTGGGGAATATCCGACACCAGGGTCGGGAAATTGGAGACCATTTCCGCGTGGGCGCCCTCCGCCTCCATCCGGGTGAGCACCGCGGGCGTCACGCAGATCGCGCCGTCCAGACGGCGGAAGCATCGGCCCTCATACCACTGGTAAACCCGGGCGATGGGCTTCCGCAGGAGCGCGGGGATCCACTCTTTCCCGAGAATGTCCCCCGGCACATCCTCGTGGCTGTCAAAAATCACCTTTTTTCCCAGCTTTTTCAGCTTCAGGCCATAGGGGAGCAGCTCCGGGTCGTGCAGGTGGTAGAGATCCGCGTCCACCTCCACCGCCTTTTCGTAGGCGTTTTTGGCCGTATGCAGCATCCGGCGCAGCCGGCTTTTCTCTTTTTCGCCAAACCCGACGATATGGATCCCGTTCTTTTCATAGCTGCCGCCCTGCTGGACCAGCGTGACATCGTATCCCGCTTTTGCGAGAGAGTCACACTCCCGCCGGAAAATGCGGCCGTCCTCCGGGGCGTGGACGCTGGTGACATGACAAACCTTGACCATAACCATACTCCTCTTGACCATATTCCTGACCGGCCGGGCGCCACATGCCAGCATGCCCGCTTTCGCCGTTTCCGCCGATCCCTCCCGCGTTTTTTACAGCGTATAAGTGTCCGGCAGCCTGCAGATGTTCCGGGTGTCCAGAACCACCTTGCCCCGGAGCTTGTCCATATGCTCCCGCAGCTCGCTGTGGCCCACCATGATGACCACCAGGTCCACATCCGCCAGGAACTTGTCCAGATCGTGGTACTGGTTCTTCACCACGTCCTTTTTCACCATGGGGTCGTAGACCTTCAGCGGCTCCGCCAGGTGCTTTTCCTGGCATTCCAGCAGCTGCAGCGTGGGGGATTCCCGGAAATCGTCCACGTTCTCCTTATAGGTCAGGCCGTACAGGCCCACCCGGGAGACGTCCGTCATGCCCCGCTCCCGCATGATATGGGCAATACGCTCCAGCACATAGCCCGGCATGGAGTCGTTGACCTTCATGGCCTCCCCGATCACCTTCGTCAGGGACGGATAATCGCCCACCAGGAACCAGGGGTCCACGGGGATACAGTGTCCGCCCACGCCGGGGCCGGGGGTCAGGATATTGACCCGGGGATGCATATTGCAGATGCGGATGATGTCATAGACGTCCATGCCGTCGTGGCGGCAGATCTTGGCCAGCTCGTTGGCAAAGGCGATATTCACCGCCCGGAAGGTATTCTCCACCACCTTGGTCATCTCCGCCGTCTTGATGGAGGTGACCACGATCTCGCCCTGGCAGAAGGAGGCGTACAGCGCCTTCACCTTCTCGCCGACGGCAGGCTCATCCGCGCCGATGGTGCGGTTGTTGTGGACCAGCTCGTAGACCATGTTGCCGGGGATGATGCGCTCCGGCGCGTGGACCAGGTGGATGTCCTCGCCGATGGTAAAGCCGCTGGCTTCCACCATGGGGCGGACAAACTTATCGATGGTGCCCGGGGAAATGGTGGATTCGATGACCACGGTGGCTCCCTTGGGGCAGACCTTCATAACCTCCCGCAGGGCGCCCACCACATAGCAGGCGTCCACCTTCTTGCTGAACTTGTCATAGGGCGTGGGAACGGAGATGATGTACACATCCGTCTTTTGATACTCCGTTGTAAACCGGACGCCGGCGGCCAGCGCCCGCTGGAACAGCGCATCCAGGCCGTCCTCCTTGAAGGTGGTCTTCCCCGCGTTCAGCGTGGAAACCAGCTCCTTGTTGTAATCCGTGCCCACGACCTCCACGCCGTGGGACGCCATCATCAGCGCCGTGGGCAGGCCGATATATCCCAGACCGACTACATTTACCATTTGAATGCTCCTTTTGTATGTTTCTGCGCTCAGTTTCCGCGGGATTTCAGCAGGCCGCGGTATGCTTGGGAACGTTTTTCAGCTTCCCGGGGGGGCCACCTTACAGATAATATTTCCTGACCGCGTGGAAGGCGTAGCCCGCGAAGCACCACAGGCGCTTTGGCAGCGGCAGCTTCAGATAATCCCGGTAAATGATCCACCGCTTCTTGGCGGCGTGGACCTTATCATCGGAGCGGGAGCCGGCGACCCGGCGGTAGTGCATCAAAACATCCGCTACGCCCCGGAAGGCGCAGCCCGCCCGCAGCAGCTCCAGCCACAGCACGTAGTCCTCATGATAATACGCTCCGTTGAAAGGATGGGCCTTCAGCACATCGGCTCTCACCAGCATGGTGGAGCAGCCGATGACGCTCTCCGCCAGCATCTCGCGGAAGGAGGTCTCCGGCGGCACCAGAAACGGCTTGCCCATGGGCTGCCCCAGCTCATCCATAAAATCATAGGAGCAGTAGACGCCGTCGGCGTTCCGCCGGGTCAGGCAAGCCAGCTGCTTTTCCAGCTTCGCGGGGGCCCAGACGTCGTCGCTGTCCAGCAGGGCAATATACGTGCCGGTCGCCTGCCGGATCCCATGGTTCCGGGTCTCCGCCACCCCCTGGTTGCGGGGATTCCGGAGCACGGTGATCCGGGAGTCCTCCTTCGCCAGCCGGTTTGCCAGCGCAACCGTTCCATCCTTGGACCCATCGTCCACGATGATGATCTCAAAGTCCTGGTACGTCTGCGCCAGGACCGACCGGACAGTCTCTTCCAGATACCGTTCCGCATTGTAGGCGGGAATCACCACACTGACTTCGGCCATGTTCCGGCCCTCCTGTCGTCTCATTGTTCACGGACCGCTCAGCCCTCACCGGCCTGGTCCGCGGGAGCATACATCTGCGTCAGCAGCTGATAGGCGTCCGCTCCGGACAGCCCGTCCTCCTGTACGGAGGAGACGGTATCCAGGAACCCCTGGTTCTCCTCCGTCAGCTCGATCTCCTCCAACCGGCCTTCGCTGTAACTCTCCAGATAGGCCTTGGCCGCCAGTACCCCGTCCACGAATACGGAGATATCCTCCGGAGCGATGGCAGGCAGAACCTCTGTCCGATAGAACTTCAATTGCAGGTTCCACGCGTCCGCTGTGGACGCCTCCTGGGCGATGCCCTCCCGGGAGCAGGCGAACAGCTCCTCCAGCTGACCCTTGGGCAGATAGTAATACCGGGCCAGGCCGGAGCAGGCGGTATAGGTGCCGGAAGCCCGCAGCTCCTCCACATATTTCCGCATGGGGCCGTTATACCAGGCGCTGTTCAGCCGGACCGCATTGCCCACATAGTTCAGCTGGTTCTGTTCGTGATCCAGCCAGTCCTTGCTGATCCACTTCTGCGTGGTCTCCATAAACGTGCTGGCACTGTCCGTGGAAAAGCTCTGCATCTCACGGAGCACCATACGGTGGCTCTCCAGCAGAGCGCCGGAGACCGCCAGCGCGGCCCACAGCAGCACAGCCAGCGCCACGCTGCCCGCCCTGGCCGCCTTCACCCGCAGCGGCTCTCCATACACCACCACCGGAAGCAGCAGGAACACCAGCGCCGCGCACAGATAGGCCCGCACAGAGAAGTTGATCTCCATCAGGCTGTGCCCGTTCATCATCACCCAGCAGGCCAGCAGCATGGCGGCCAGCGGGCCGCTGTCAGACCGCAGATTTTTCAGCAGCAGCCAGAGGGCGCCGCCCGCAAGCGCCAGGAATCCGGCAAGGCCCGCCAGGCCCATGTCATCCATGATCTGAAGGACATGGTTGTGCACGTACTTGGACTCATAATAATAGGACTGCACAGAGGTCAGCAGACCCTCGGTGCTGCCAAGGCCATGGCCGGTGAGAGGACTCTGGGTAAACAGCGTCCAGCCGTCCTTGAAGAACTGTAACCGCTGGAGGAAGCTGTTGCTGGTCAGCAGGTCGTCCTGCAGGCGGTTGGCCACGAAAGACGGCAGCAGCGGATGGCCCAGCGGAATGCCGGTGCCGTCGGAGAGGACCACCTCACGGAGGACATCACCCTGTTCGCCCCAGAACTGAATGGAGAGGCGGAACTCCTCCCCCGTTACCGTGAAGGACGCATCCTCCAGGGGGCCGTCGTACAGCGTGGTGGCGTTTACCGTGCGGCGCAGCATATCCATCTCACTCTGGGACCGCACCACCGCCCGCGGGCTGCCGTCCCAGTCGCCGCTCAGCGTGTAGGCGCCGGGCTCCAGCCGGAGGGTACGCCCCAGATACCCGGTCTCGTTCAGCGTATACGGGCCGGTGACCGTCACGGCGGCAACGCCGTATCCCACACAGACCACGGCCAGCACGCCGGCTGCCAGCGCAATGGCCTTGCCCCGGCCCTCCAGCCTCCGGGCCAGACGGCTGCCCACCGCCCAGTCCAGGGCGAAGATCACCGGGCCGGAAACCAGGGTCAGCAGATCCGGCAGCATGGAGCCGCCGGCGATGGCGCTCATGGCCGGGATGGACAACGCCGCCACCGTCACGGCGGAGAAAAACATGAGGAAGAACAGGGACAGGCGGTTCCCCTTCCCTGCCGCCATGAGCCACACCAGCAGCGCCAGGGCGAAGAACAAAATCGCGCCGCGGCTCATGGAGAGGAAAAAGCCCATGGCGGACACGCCCAGCAGGAAGCAGGCCAGGGCCTTTTTCCACAGGATCTTTTCGCTGCCGGCCAGATGCAGGCTCACCAGGCTGCCCAGCGCCAGGATCCCGGCGGAGACGTTGGCGTCGTTGTAGATACCGGCCACGCGGCTCCCCCAAAGGTCCTGCCGCACATCGGAATAGCTGCCGCCCAGGGCCTCTATGCAGCGGTTGAAGCCGTCAAAGAGCCAGGAGGCGGAGGCCGCGTCCACGCACAGCAGCGAGATCACCGCGGACACGGCGGCAAAGCCCCACAGCAGCCCCGGCACATGCTTCTTTTCAAAGCGGGCCAGCAGGATCAGCACCAGGGAAAAGGCCGCCGCGTACTTGTAGAACTCCCCTGCCGCGTAGCTTCCGAAATGGGAATAGACGGCGGCGCAGCAGGTCACGATCATAAACACCAGAAGGCCCAGCACCGGCAGGCAGAGCCGCTGCCGCATGAGCCGGAAGGGTTCCCGTCCCATGAAGGACAGCAGGGCCAGCACCACCAGGATCAGGGACATGCGCCCCGTCTGCAGCGTCATGGATGCAAACAGCAGCAGGGAAAAAACGACTGTTTTCGCCATATCCAGCGGGGACAGGCTGGAAACCTTGACGGTCTCCCGGGGCATGGGCTGTTCAGCGGCTGCCGTCACCGGCGCCGCGGGTCTTTTTCGTTTCACAACAGGTCTCCTCTCATATGACAAGCCCCAGGTGGGGCTTTCTTTTGTGTTCGCTGCGATTACCCGCAATCGTGCACAATATTATACCGTATCCCCGGACATATTTCAACCCTATGCACCTTTTTCCCCAGGTGACAGCCCCACCAAAAAAAGACAAAAAGAAGCCCGCTCCTTTCGGAGCGGGCCTCTTTCATGTCCTTATCTGATACCCGAAGGTATCCGATCAGAGTCGGTGTTGAGCCGATGGATCAAGCCTTGGTCAGGATGACCACGTCAACGTCGTCCTTATCGGTGGAGAACAGGATGGACTCATAGTAGCCAGCCTTGCTCTTGATACCGTCGATGGAGCCAACGGTGATCTCGTCGTCGTCGACAACCAGGACCAGAACGTCGTCGGTGTAGGCATAAGCCTCGCCGTCCAGGGTGATGACATCATCGCCGGTCTTGACGGTCTTAGCGGTCTCGAACTTCTTATCGGAAACGGTCAGAGAAGTGACGATGCCGTCCTTGTTGGTCTTGTAGCCCTTGAAGATCTGGACGCCGCCCTCGGCCTTCAGACCGGTAGCGCCGACCTTGACATCCAGCTCGGTGACCTCGCCGTCAACAACAGCGCTGAAGGTGTAGTACTTGTTGTCGCCATCATCGGTGATGTCGGCGTCAACCTTCACGGCGATGTAGGTCAGCTCGCTGGTGCTGCTGCTGTCATCCACATCCTTGGAGTCAGCGATCACGAACACGGCAACAGCCTTGCTGTCCTTCACATAGGCAACAACCGTGCCCTCGGCGGAAGGAGCGTTCTTGTAGCCGGTGTAGGTCTCGGTATCCTTGCCGTCCAGATAGTAGGTGTAGACGGTCTTGCTGTTGGCGGTGACGCCGGCAACCTTGGGAGTGCCCTTGGTGACGCTGGAGCCCTTAGCGGTCTTGACAGCGGTCAGCTCATACTCGTCGTCATCAACGTCGAAGGAGACGATGGTGCCTTCCAGCTTGCTGTAATCCTCGTCGGTGTCAACGGTCTGCTTGGAGCCGTCGGCGAACAGCAGCTTGGCGCGGTAGCCGTCGAAGTCGTCGCCCTTGGTATCCAGGACGTAAGCCAGGTCGTCAACAGTGATCTCGTCCTTGGCCAGGTCGATCTTGATGATGTAGCCATAGGCATCCAGGTAGAACTCAACGTCCTCCTTGACCTTCACGCCGCCGTTCTCGATCTCAGCGCTCAGGGCATAGGTCTCGCCGTCGATGGTGTACTTGGAGCCAGAGATCTTGGTCAGGGTGCCGTCCAGCTTCTCAGCCAGGGCGACAGACTGCACCTTGTCGTCAGCGACGGTGTACAGAACAACGTCGTCTTCCTCGAACTCCTCGGTGACATAGGTCTCACCGCTGTCCAGAACGATGATGCGCTCGTCGTCGTCGTTCTCGTCGATGTCGTCGACCTCGCCGATGTAGGTGTGGATCTGGATGATGGTGACATCGTCGTCATCCTTGAAGACCTCGGTCAGAACGCCGTTGGCGCCGGTCTTGGTGTCGTCCTTCTTGCCGATGGAGAAGGTGCCATTCTCCTCGCCGTCAACGATAACGTCGGCCTTCACGGTCTCATCCAGGCCCAGGTCGGCATAGATGGTCTTGCTGGCAACCTTCTCGGTGTAGGTAGCGTCAGCCTCGTCAGCATAGGTGCCGATCTTGTCCTTGCCGTTCTTCCAGGTGGTGGCGGGACGGCCGAAAGCGTCGGTGTCAGCCTTGCTGTCCAGCTTGGTGAAGTAGACATCAGCGAAGGTTTCCTTGGTCTCCTTGGCCTCGGAAGCGCCGGAGGCGATCACGACGCCGTTGATGGTGATCTGAGTGCCCTTGCTGGAGTACTCAACCATCTTGGTGTTCATGGCGTTGAAGGCATACAGGCAGGCCTCTTCACGGGTCAGGGACTTGGAGCCAACGAACTCGCCATTCAGGCCCTTGTCCAGCTCGATGTTCAGAGCGCGCTTGGCAACATTGATGGACCAGTTGGCACCAGTGTAGCCCTCGATAGCGGCGTCATAGCCCAGAGCGCCCAGCAGCATCTTCATGAAGGCATAGCCAGACAGAGGAGCGGCGGGACGGAAGGTGCC
>CAMFAL010000037.1 GCA_945948185.1 uncultured Clostridia bacterium
AGTCGTCGGCGCCGAAGCCGGGAGCGGTGTGGACGCAGCCGGTACCGGAGTCCATAGTGACGTAGTCCGCCAGCAGCAGGCGGCTGGTCTTGGGCAGGAAGGGATGGTCGGCCAGCATGTTCTCGAAGAAGGCGCCGGGATGGGTCTCCACGATCTCGTAGGACTCCACGCCGCCGATGCCCATGACCTTATCGGTCAGAGCCTCAGCCATGATATAGACTTCGCCGTTGGCGTTGTTGCGCACCAAGGCATAGGACTCATCGGGATGCAGAGCGATGGCCAGGTTGCCGGGCAGGGTCCAGATGGTGGTGGTCCAGATCACGAAGAACAGCTTGCTGTGGTCGTAGGCGGACAGCTTGCCCAGATCGTCGTGCATGGGGAACTTCACATACACGGTGGTGCAGGGATCGTCCTGGTACTCGATCTCAGCCTCGGCCAGAGCGGTCTCGTCGTGGGGGCACCAGTACACAGGCTTCAGGCCCTTGTAGATATAGCCCTTCTTGTACATCTCACCGAACACCTTGACCTCCTCGGCCTCAAAGCCGGGGTCCATGGTGGCGTAGGGATGCTCCCAGTCCGCCAGGACACCCATCCGCTGGAAGCCCTCGCTCTGGACATTCATATAATGGCGGGCAAAGTCCTGGCAGGCGGAACGGAAGTCAGGCACGCTCATCTCCTTGCGGTTGAGCTTGTTCTGCTTGATGATGGCGGACTCGATGGGCATGCCGTGGTTATCCCAGCCGGGGATATAGGGGGTGTAGTAGCCCCGCATGGCGTAGGACCGGGTGATGAAGTCCTTGATGGACTTGTTCAGGGCATGGCCCATGTGCAGGCTGCCGTTGGAGAACGGAGGGCCGTCGTGGAGGTTGAACAGGGGCTTGCCCTCGTTCTTTTTCAGCAGCTCGTTGTACACGTCCTGCTCCTGCCAGCGCTTCAGCATCTCCGGCTCCCGCTTGGGCAGGCCCGCCCGCATGGGGAAGTCGGTCTTCGGCAGATTGATGGTCTTGTTGTAATCCATATCTCTCGCTCCTATAAAATCAGTTTTCTGCGTCATGCTTCTTAAAAATCCACGATCAGTTTCCGGCATTTTCGGCAGCGCCATGCCGTCGGGCGGCCCGTTTCATCCTTTGGCAGGCGGACATCGTCCGCGCCCTCCAAAAAGCCGCCGCTCAAAAGTGCTTTGCCTCCGGACTGGTTGGGCGTCCAGATGCACGGCATACCGCATATCAGCCACCCGCGCTCCATAGGTGCGCCGCAGCCAGGGCACTCCACAAAGCATACCTCCTCGCAAAAATAAAAACGCCCTGTCTCCATCAAGAGACAAAGCGTTTGGAAAAACACTCTGCGGTACCACTCTCGGTTGCCGTGGCCTTGCGGACACGACCGCTCACTGCCCGCTGTCACGGGCTGATGCTGTAACGGGCATCACGCGTCCACGCTTACTCGCGTCGTCTTTCAGCAGGAGGCTCCAAGGTGATTTTCGCCCTCCGCGCCCGTCCGCCTTGCACCAAACGGCGGCTCTCTTTGCGGGAACCAAAGGGTTACTCGTCCTTATCTACGCCAAAAATGTTCAATTACTGAATTATCATACCACGTTTTTACCGTTTGTCAACGGGAAAGTTAGGGAATTTGTCCTCTTTCCGGGCGGGATGGCAAAAAAGGACCGGCGCCGTGCCGGTCCTCTCGCGTCACTGATATCGGTACTGCATCCCCGTGTACTGGTCCACGCAGTTCAAAAACATCTCCCGGCTGCGGAATTCCAGCAGCTTGCAGCCCTTCTCCTCATGAAAGGACACAATGCGGCGGTGGGTGTCGACCCAGACGCGGAACAGGGGCTCATTCAGCGCAGTCTTCTCCATTGGAAGGCTCCTTTCATCGGTTTGAAAAGTCCGTTTGCTTATAAGACGATTCTCAGAGGCGTTTTGTTTCACCTGTTTGCAAAAATTCAGAAAAATTTTTCAGGAAGTCATTCCTTCTGCGCTTCTTTCAGCCGCGCCACCGCCTCTGCCACGTCCGCCCGGAACGCATCCCAGGCCTCAGGGTGCTCCACATAGTACCTGGGGCACTCCTTCCCCGTCACGTCGTAGTGGCGGATGACATCGGTCTCCGGGTCCAGCCTGAACTGAACACACAGCCAGGCTGTCAGCTCCACCGTCCGGTCATAGGTGACCGAGGAGTACTCCCCCGTTTCATCGGGATGGCAGACCTCAATGGACACGGTGTCCTCGTTCCGGGTATTGGAAGCATATGCGATCTCCGTCAGCGGGATGCACTGGATGACCTCCCCCTCCAGACCCACGATGAAGTGGCTGCTGGCGTAGGTGCCCTCCTGGCCGGAGGACAGGGACTCAAAGTAATTGCGGTTGGCGTGGGCTGTGGTGCCGGGATTGCCCACGTAGTGGATGACCACGCCGTTGATCTTTTCCAGCTCTGTGCCGGGCCGGGACCACGCATTGACCGTCAGGTAGTCCTGCTCCACGTAATCCGGCACCGGGACATCCTCTGCTTCGGGGCCCCGGTCCCGCAGCAGGACCCACAGCACAGCAGCGGTGAGGCACACCAGCACCAGGCCCAGCACCGGCACCACCGGGCCGTATCCAGCCCGGCGGCGCCGTCTTTTTCTTCTGTATGACGTGCTCATAGCTCAGCTTAGGAAACGACGACAGCTGCGAAGCCATCGGCGCCGCCGATGACGCCCACACTGGCCGGGCCCGCTTCCTCCACGGCCCCCATGCCGTACTTCTCCACGTAGTCCGCGTAGTCCTGATAGTCCTCGGGGTACAGCTCTCCGTAGGTCCGCAGGGCATCGTCGGTCACCAGGCCCAGGTCCTTCAGGCAAGTGATGGTGTTGTCCATGCCGGGGCGGACATTGATGCTGATCCAGTCGCCCCGCAGATGTCCTTCCTCGCCCATGAACGTAAAGCTCAGCTCCAGGCTCATGGCGTAGCAGTCCCGGCGGTCATTTTCAAACCAGTCATAGGTGCCCCAGGTGCCCGCCCGGGCGTCCTTGCCCACGGCCTCCAGAACGGCCGCGGCCTCCCGGCTGTTGAGGTCAAAGCTGTCGCCCACAGCCTCCAGGTACAGGTAGCCGCTGCTGATATCATAGCGGCTGTCCCCAACGTGGAGGCGCTTGGCCTTCATGGCCTCGCTGTTCACCAGCCGGTCCAGCAGGTTGTCGTAGGTCCCCGCCTGGGCCATGCGGTCCCGGGTAACGGTAAGCCCGTAATTGCGCTCCACCTTCAAGCCGTTGGTGAGCTCGTAGGTCACGTCAAAGGACACATACTCCACGTCACCGGAATTCACGGCCCACATTCGGCGATCATAGCCCTCCAGAATATCATCCTTGTCGGAGACAATGGTCTGGTGGACCGTCCGGACCTGCTCCAGCAGTTCGGCGTCCTCATCCGGATAAAAGGTATAGTTGTTGTTGGCGGTGTACAGCTCCACCTTTTTCACCTGGCTGGCCTCCGGGACCCGGTCCTCCACGCCCAGCAGGTCGAAGTGCAGCACGCAGCAGAGGGCCACGCAGCCCGCGGCCACCAGGGCCATTCCCTTCCAGCTGCCCCGGAACACCCTTAGAGACTTGGCCAGCAGCATGGAGGCGGCGTAGTAGCCGATGGCGCCCGCCACCAGCATACACACCAGCATGGGGGCCACTTCGTAATACCGGCCGTCCTGGAAGTTCCGCCAGAACAGCTCATAGAGGGCGATGCCCCCCAGCAAGGCCGCCAGGGCCGCCGTGCCGAAGCGGAACAGGGGCTTCATCCAGCCCACGGCTACCACGTCGCCGGCGCTCTCGCTTCTGCGGCGGCGGTACAGCAGCCAAGCCAGCGCCAGCAGCGCCACGCCCACCAGGGCGTAGACGCCGATGAGCCAGAAGTGCTCCAGCCGCACGGCGGTGAGCTGGTTCGTCTCAGAATATGCCCCAGTGAGGCTCGTCTGGGTGGTGATGATCTCATAGGTGGAGTCCACCCGCAGTTGGTCTTCCAGATATACGGTGGGGCTCAGCCACTCCACCACGCCGGTATAGCCGCCGCTGAGACCGAAGAGGAAGCCCTGGGCGAAGGTGGACACCAGCCAATCCAGCAGTACCGCCAGGAAGTGCAGCATGAAATACACCGCCGGCAGGGCGAAGATGTTGCCGGTGACGAAGGCCACAAATGTGGCGGAGGCGAAGTAGAAGAAGCTCAGTCCCAGCACCGTCAGGATGGTGACGGCCAGGCCCTTGGGATCAAAGCAGCCGCCCACCACACTCACCAAAATACACAGTGCGCCGATAATGACATAGGGAATGAGCATCATGGCCATGCCGGAGAGGAAATTGGTGAGAAACAGCCCCTCCCGCCGGATGGGCAGGGTGTGCGCCAGCCCCACGCTGCGGCTGTTGTACAGGTAGCTCCACACCATCATGGCGCAGAGGATGGCGTACAGCAGCGAGATCACAGGCACCCCGTAGGCCGCCACATTGTAATACATCTCCGTAAAGTCCAGGGGATTGTTCCACATGTAAAAGTTCTCCCTGCGCATCAGCTGCAGCAGCAGGGCCAGGGGGAACAGGGCGCCCACAAAGGAGGCCAGACCCCACAGGGGCCAGAACCGGGTCAGGTTCTTGCGGAATAAAGTACCATTAAAGAACGATGTTCTTGACTGCATAGTCCGCACCTCCCAACTCATAAATAAAGATCTCCTCCAGGGTCAGCGGCACCGCGTCCACCAGCAGTGGGTTATAGGTAGACAACTTCGCGGTGGCCTCTTCGGCGTTCATCCGCATAATCAAGGTATGAATGCGGCCCACTTTGGACGCGTGGAGCACCGGCAGCTCGGGCGGCACCTCGTTGACGCCGTCCTGAAACACCACCTGCAGCTTCACCATGTTGTCCTGCAGCTGGGCCAGGGACCGTTCCAGCAGCACCTTGCCGTGATCCATGATGCCCACATGGTCGCAGACATCCTCCAGCTCCCGCAGGTTGTGGGAGGAAACCAGCACCGTGGTGCCCCGCTCGCTGACATCGCCCATCATCAGGCTCCACACCTGGCGGCGCATCACCGGGTCCAGGCCGTCCACCGGTTCGTCCAGGATCAGGTAGTCCGGCATACAGGAAAGGGCAAGCCAGAAGGCCACCTGCTTCTGCATACCCTTGGACAGGCGGCGGATGGTCTTTTTCTCGTCGATGCTGAACACTTCCTTCAGCTTTTCATAGCGCTCCATGGAAAAATTGGGATAAAAGCCCGTATAAAAGCGCATCATATCCCGGATGCTGGCCTGATTGAAATAGTACCAGTCATCGGGGATGGCCGCGATGCGGCTTTTCAGCGCCGCGTTCTCCCAGACGCTCTCGCCGCCGATGGCGACGGTACCGCTGTCCTGGCGGTAAATACCCGTCAGGTGGCGGATGATGGTGGATTTACCGGCGCCGTTGGGGCCCACCAGGCCGTACACGCTGCCCGTGGGCACCGATAATGTCGCCCCGTCCAGAGCCGCGAAGCCGTCGAATTTCTTGACGGCGTCTCTCACTTCGATCATGTGGTCTCCTCCCCTTTCAACAGTGCCAGCAGTTCTTCCTCACTGACACCCAGATACCGAAGCTCCGCGATCAGCTCCCGGACCTTCTCCTTCAATTCCCGTTTGCGGCTCTCGTCCGCCCCCACGTCTCCGGCGGCAAAGCTGCCCTTGCCGGGAATGGAATAGATGTAGCCCTCGCTCTCCAGCTCGTTGTAGGCCCGCTGGATGGTGTTGGGGTTGATGCTGAGCTGGGTGGCCAGGACCCGCACCGACGGCAGCTTCTCGTCCGCCGCCAGAGCGCCGGACACCATGAGCTTTTTCAGTCCGTCCTTGATCTGCTCGTAAATAGGCCGGGAATCCCGGTAATTCAGGCTGATCATACCCTCACCTCCTGCTCATGACGGCCGCCACGAGAAGAATGACCACCAGTCCACCGGCGCAGGCAAGTAAAAACAACACAGACATTGCGCACCTCCGTGTTAACTGTATTAACTGTACTAGTACGGTCAGGTTATCATGTGGAGCGCCGTCTGTCAAGAAAAACTTTCGATGGGCAGGATACACGGATTTTTTGCCCTTTTCGGGGAAAACTTATCTAAGAAAGCGGGGAAAAAGGCGCATTTTCCTCTTTACAATTGAAAATAGGTGTGATATATTCGTAAAGCACGCGAATGTGCGGAAAACATCCCCAGGACCTCGTTTCGCGGAACTTCACCGTCCCGATGCGCAGTCCCGTGGGGAATTATTATGAAAGGTGGAAATCACTATGTTGCGCAAAGAACAGAAGACTGCTATCATCGACGCCAACCGTACCCACGAGACCGACACTGGTTCTCCCGAGGTCCAGATCGCCATTCTGACCGAGCGGATCAACCAGCTGACCATTCACATGCAGAACAACCCCCAGGACAAGCACTCCAACCGGGGCCTGCTGAAGATGGTCGGTAAGCGCCGCAGCCTGCTGGATTACCTGCAGAAGAAGGACATCGAGCGCTATCGTGCTCTGATTGCCAAGCTGGGTATCCGTAAGTAATTGCTGAATGAGGGTGGTGTGGATACCCGCACCACCCTTTCTTCACATTTTCCCAACGCCCCCATGAGAGCCAGTCAAAGCCTTTAGCAGTTGAAAATGGGTTTGAAAACGCGCTTCAAACCTTTTTTCAAGTGCTAAATGGTTTGGCTCCCATGGAGAAAATTCAAATGAAAAGGAGACAAATCATGTCAACCATCATCACCCACAGACAGTTCCCTGGTTACCACAAGTATGAGATGGAGCTGGCCGGCCGTCCCCTGACCCTGGAAGTCGGCAAGCTGGCCGAGCTGGCCAACGCCGCCGTCATGGTGGGCTACGGCGACACCCGCGTGCTGGTGTGCGCCACCGCCGCTCCCCGTCCCCGGGACGGCATCGACTTCTTCCCCCTGAGCGTGGACTTTGAGGAGAAGATGTACTCCGTGGGCCGCATCCCCGGCAGCTTCAACCGCCGTGAGGGCCGCCCCGGCGAGAAGGGCATTCTGACCGCCCGTGTCATCGACCGCCCCATCCGTCCCCTGTTCCCCTATGACTTCCGCAATGACGTGTCCATCATGGCCACCGTCATGAGTGTGGACCACGACTGCTCTCCCGAGATCGCCGCCCTGATCGGCACCTCCGCCGCTCTGGCCATTTCCGACATTCCCTGGAACGGTCCTGTGGGCGCTGTGAAGGTGGGCCTGGTGGACGGCAAGCTGGTCATCAACCCCGATTCCGAGATGCGCAAGGTGTCCGACCTGGACGTCACCGTGGTCTCCACCGGCAAGAAGGTAGTCATGATCGAGGCCGGCGCCAACGAAGTTGACAACGACACCATGTTCAAGGCCATCCAGATGGCCCATGAGGAGAACCAGAAGCAGATCGCCCTCATCAACCAGATGGTGGCCGAGATCGGCAAGCCCAAGTTCGACTATCCCCATGCCTCCTTTGACCAGGAGCTGTTCGACGACATCGTGGCCAACTTCATGGACGAGGCCAAGGCCGCCATGGACACCGACGACAAGAACGTCCGGGAGTCCCGCTGGAACGCCATGATCGAGAAGTGGCACGAGAAGTATCTGGACACCCATCCCGATATGGACCAGTACCTGGAGGAGATCACCTACAAGTTCCAGAAGAAGATCGTCAAGGCCTGGCTGCTGGAGGGCCACCGCGTGGACGGCCGCGCCAAGAACGAGATCCGTCCCCTGGCCGCCGAGGTGGGCGTGCTGCCCCGGGTCCACGGCTCCGGCCTGTTCACCCGCGGCCAGACCCAGGTCCTCTCTGTCGCTACTCTGGACACCCTGTCCGCCAACCAGAAGCTGGACACCATCTGGGAAGAGACCGAGAAGCGCTATATGCACCACTACAACTTCCCCGGCTACTCCGTCGGCGAGGCCAAGCCCGCCCGTTCCCCCGGCCGCCGCGAGATCGGTCACGGCGCTCTGGCCGAGCGTGCCCTGCTGCCCGTGATCCCCTCCGTGGAGGAGTTCCCCTACGCCATCCGCGTGGTGTCTGAGGTCGTCAGCTCCAACGGCTCCACCTCCCAGGGCTCCATCTGCGGCTCCACCCTGGCTCTGATGGACGCCGGCGTGCCCATCAAGGCCCCTGTGGCCGGCATCTCCTGCGGCCTGATCCAGGACGATGACGGCTCCTTCACCACCTTCATCGACATCCAGGGCGTGGAGGACTTCCACGGCGAGATGGACTTCAAGGTGGCCGGCACCAAGAAGGGCATCACCGCCATCCAGATGGACCTGAAGAACGACGGCCTGACCATGGAGATCATCCGGAACGCCCTGGACATCACCTACGACGCCCGCTGCCAGATCCTGGACCAGATCATGCTGCCCTGCATCGCCGAGCCCCGGAAGGAAGTTTCCAAGTACGCCCCCAAGATGATCACCATGCACATCGATCCCGACAAGATCAGGGACGTCATCGGCAAGGGCGGTTCCGTCATCCAGAAGATCGTGGCCGACACCGGCGCCAAGATCGACATCAACGACGACGGCTCCATCTTCATCGCCGCTCCCAATCCCGAGAGCTGCGACGCCGCCAAGAAGTGCATCGACGACATCGTCTTCGTCCCCGAGGTGGGTCAGCTGTACTACGGCCGCGTGGTGCGCCTGATGACCTTCGGTGCCTTCGTGGAGCTGGCTCCCGGCAAGGACGGCCTGGTGCACATCTCCAAGCTGGCTGACCACCGCATTGAGAAGGTGGAAGACGCCTGCAAGATCGGCGACATGATGTGGGTCAAGGTCACCGAAATCGACGAGAAGGGCCGCGTCAATCTGTCTCATAAGGACGCTATGAAGGAAATCGCCGCCAAGGAAGCCGCCGGCGAGCGGATTAAATAATAAAGCGGGGCTTGTCCCCCCTTTCCTAAAAAACGGACGCCTTCCGGCGTCCGTTTTCCACATACAGGCCATTGGCACTCAGTGAAGCAGAGACCATGTGATAACCACCCGCGAAAACCGCACCCAAACCCTCAAATGCGGGAAAGCACCATCTCTGTTCCAACAGGATATAGCGCACCCGGTACGGGCCTGCAAGTCTGCACCGCACCGGCCACGACAACTCTCGTATTTGCGGTCAGCTTGACACAGGTGTGTCAAGTTGAGCCGCCCAAAGCGTTTTTCTTTTGGACCGGGCGCGGCCCGTTTTCTCTGGCAAGATCAAAGAAAATGGGGAGCGCCATCCTCCCGTCCCCCCAAGGGGGACACCCTCATCAAAGGAGCTGATCTCATGGACATCATCGCCGCCATTGCCACCGGCGGAAATCCCACCGCCATCGGCATCGTCCGGGTATCCGGCGAGGGCTGCTTTGCCCTGTGCGACCGGGTATTCCGGGCCTTGAGCGGTAAAGCCTTCTCTGAGCAGGCCGCCCGGAAAATGATCTACGGCGACATGCTGGATACCCAGGGCCGCGTCATTGACCGGGGGCTGGCCGTCCGCTTCCCCGGTCCCCACAGTTATACCGGCGAGGACTCCGCCGAATTCCACTGCCACGGCTCCCCCGTGGTGCTGCGGGAGCTTCTGAGCGCTCTCTTCGCCGCCGGGGCCCGCCAGGCCAAGGCAGGAGAGTTTACACGGCGAGCCTTTCTGAACGGCTGCCTGGACCTGACCCAGGCGGAGGCCGTGGTAGACCTGATCGACGCTGAAACCGCCTCCGCCGCCCGGAACGCCGCCGCCCAGCTGGACGGCGGTCTGCGCCGGGTGCTGGAGCCCATTCAGGACGCCCTGCTGGAAATCACCTCCCGGTTCTACGCCGTGGTGGACTACCCCGACGAGGACATTGAGGACATTCAGCCGGAGCAGGTGGCGGAGGCCCTGTCCTCCGCCGACCGGCAGCTCACCGCCTTGCTGGCCACCTGCCAACGGGGAAAAGTCTTGAAATCCGGCGTAAAGACCGCCATCGTAGGCCGTCCCAACGCTGGAAAATCCTCTCTGCTCAACGCTTTGGCGGGCTACGAACGGACCATTGTCACCGACATCCCCGGCACCACCCGGGACACGGTGGAGGAATCTGTCCTCTGCGGCGGCGTGCTGCTGCGGCTCATCGACACCGCCGGCATCCGGAACACGGAGGACGTGGTGGAGCAGAAGGGCGTGGAGCGCAGCCGCAAAGCCCTGGAGACCGCCGACCTGGTGCTGGCAGTGGTGGACGGCTCTGTTCCCCTGACGGCCGAGGACTTGGAAGTCCTGCGGCTGGCCGCCGAATGCCCCCGCTGGATCGCGGTGTTCTCCAAATGCGACCTGTGGAATACAAAGGCCCGTTCCATCGGCCTTGTGGGCTGTGGCCCCGCTCCCGCTGTGTCTGTGACGCTCTCCTCCGTTACCGGTGAGGGCCTGGACCAGCTGGAAGCGGCTGTGGCTGCCCTGTTTCCCGCCGGAGATCCCAAGGAGGCCGGAAGTCTTCTGACCAACCAGCGGCAGGAAGAAGCCGCATCCCGCGCCCGGGACGCCGTCCACCGGGCCAAGGATGCCCTGGAGAACGGCCTGACCCCCGACGCAGTGCTGACCGATGCTGAGGAAGCCTTGGACGCCCTGGGCGAGCTGACAGGCCGCACGGCAAAGGAAGAGATCGTCTCCCGCATCTTTGAGCGGTTCTGTGTCGGAAAATGAAGAAAATCCAGTTCCCATCTTTATAAAATACGATTTACAAAACCATATTGGAGTGGTAAAATAGTTCCTGTACGAAGTTTAATACTGCAAAAGGAGGCTTCATCATGCAGGATCTGTCATCTCTGCTGGAATGTCTGCGGCGGCAGCGGCCGGTGGAGTGGGAACAGCTCCCCGATTTTGCCCTGTACATGGACCAGGTCCTCAGCTACATGGACCGCCAGGTCATCCGCTTTGACGAGGACGACGGCCTCACCGCCGCCATGGTGAACAACTATACAAAAAGCGGCCTGGTGCCCCGGGCAGAGGGCAAGAAATACAACCGGGACCACCTGGCCTATCTGACCGCCATCTGCGTTCTGAAGCACGTCATGTCCACCAAGGATATGGACCTGCTCATCAAGGAAGAACTGCAGGGAGAGCGGACCATTCAGGACAGCTATGCCGCCTTCTGCGGCAGCCTGGACAAAGCCCTGAACCTGACCGCGGACGAGATGGAGACACAGGCCCCCGACCAGTCCCTGGCGGACGCCGCCATCCACTTCGCCCTGCTGAGCTACGCCGCCGGTGTGGCCAGCAACCGGTATGTGACGCTCTTGCGGCAGCAGAAGGCGGCCCCGCAGGAGGCCCACGGAAAAAAATCCAAGAAGGAGCATGAGTGATATGAGAGACTTTGTCATCATGACTGACAGCTGCTGCGACATGACCGCCCAGATGGCGGAGGAGTTGGAGCTGAAAGTCCTTCCCCTGAGCTTGCTGATGGGCGAGGATACGTACCGAAACTGGCTGGACGGCCGGGAGATCGGTTTCCATAACTTCTATGAGCGCATCCGGGCCGGCGCCACCGCTACCACCTCCGCTGTCAGCGTGGGCGATTTTGAGGAGGCCATGCGGCCCATTCTGGCGGAGGGCAAGGACATTCTGTACCTGGCCTTCTCCTCCGGCCTGTCCACCACCTACCAGTCCGCCGTCATTGCCGCCGACGGTCTGCGGGAAGAGTTTCCCGACGCTAAAATTTACGTGGTGGACTCCCTGTGCGCCTCTCTGGGCCAGGGCCTGTTCGTCTATCTCTGCGCCCAGCAGAAACGGGCCGGCAAGACCATTGATGAGGTCCGGGACTATGCCGAGGCCACCAAGCTGAAGGTCTGCCACTGGTTTACCGTGGACGACCTGAACCACCTGAAGCGGGGCGGTCGCATCAGCGCCGCCACCGCTCTGTTCGGCACCATGCTGACCATCAAACCCGTGCTGCATGTGGACAACGAGGGCCATCTGATCTCTGTCAGCAAGGCCCGGGGCCGGAAGGCTTCCCTTCTGGCCCTGGTGGACCGGATGGAGCAGACCGCCATCGACCCAAAGAACCAGACCATCTTTATCAGCCACGGCGACTGCGAGGCCGATGCCCAATTTGTGGCCGACGAGGTCCGCCGCCGCTTCGGCACGGAGGACATCCACATCAACTACGTGGGCCCCGTCATCGGAAACCACTCCGGTCCCGGCACGCTGGCCCTGTTCTTCCTGGGCACTGAACGATAACACAGGAGGCTTTTCAACATATGAACTGGCTGGAACTGCACATCGACACCACCCACGCCGGACTGGATCCGGTGACGGCCATGCTGTCTGCTCTGGATATTGACGGCGTCATCATCGACGATGAGACTGACTTTCAGGACTTTCTGGAAAACAACCATCAATACTGGGACTATGTAGACGAGGACTTGGAAAAGGCCATGGCCGGCAAGTCCCGGATCACCTTCTACCTGCTGGCCAACGACACCGGCTACGGCAAGCTGGGCGAGGTCCGGGTGGCCCTGCAGAAGCTGAAGGAGAGCCGGGACGACTGCGGCACCTTGCTGCTGAGCCTGGAGAACATCCAGGACGCCGACTGGGAGAACAGCTGGAAGCAGTACTACAAGCCCATGGAGATCGGCGACCGGCTGCTGGTAATCCCCCAGTGGGAGACCGCCGATCCCAAAGGCCGGGTCCCCCTGATCCTGGACCCGGGCCTGACCTTCGGCACCGGAAGCCATGCCACCACCCGCCTGTGCCTGACGGCCCTGGAAAAGGCGGTCCGGGGCGGCGAGCGGGTGCTGGACCTGGGCTGCGGCAGCGGCATCCTGTCCATCGCCGCCCTGCGGCTGGGTGCCGCGGAGGCCACCGCCGTGGATATTGACGACAAGTGCCTGACGGTGGCCTACGACAACGCCGCCCTCAACGGCATCGGCAAGGACACCTACACCGTGAAGGTGGGCAATGTCCTCACCGACGAGGCCATGCGGGCGGAGCTGGGCGGCGGCTATCAGATCGTCCTGGCCAACATCGTGGCGGACGTGATCATCGGCCTGGCTCCTATGGTGCGCTCCATGATGGCCGAGGGTGGCCTGTTCCTCTGCTCCGGCATCATTGACACCCGGGCGGAGGAGGTTGCGGACAAGCTCCGGGCCGCCGGTCTGGAGATCGTGGAAAGCCGCACGTCCGAGGGTTGGTACGCCTATACCTGTCATTAATGACTCTGCGAGGGGGTTTTTCTTTGCAAAAGCCGTCTCAGTGGAGTCGGTTTCTTGGCGCGCACTTTCCCTGGTTCGTCCTGGCCTGCGCGACGACTGGCGTTCTGTTTCCCGATACCTTTTCCCGGCTCAATGGCAGCATCACCATGGGGCTGTTCGCTTTCATGACCTTTGCCAACAGCCTCGGCGGCGGCTTCCGGGAGTTGGGGCGGGTATTTCTCCGGCCTTTGCCGGTGGTGGTTACCCTGGTCCTTCTCCATGTGGTCATCCCCGTGCTGACGCTGGGACTTGGGAATCTGTTGTTCCCGGCCGCGCCGCTGTTCACCACGGGGCTGGTACTGGAATACGTCATCCCTACCGGAGTGGCCTCCCTGATGTGGGTGGGCATCTGCGGCGGAAATGCGCCGCTTTGCCTCTCCATCGTCCTGCTGGACACCCTGGCCGCTCCCGTGGTCATTCCCCTGTCCCTCAAGCTGCTGGTGGGCTCCGTGGTGGAGGTGGACACCTGGAGTATGATGGGCGACATGATGGTGATGGTAGCCCTGCCCGCTCTGGCGGCTATGACCGTGTACCAGGCCACCGGCGGCCGGGCAGCCGTGACACTGAAGCCCTGGCGGAGCTGTTCGCCAAGCTGGCCCTGTTGACCGTCATCACCGCTAATGCCACCTCCTGTGCCTCCTTTCTCCGCAGCATCGACCGCACGCTGATGTTGGTGATGGCGGCGGTGTTCCTGCTGTGCCTGTTCGGGTTCCTGGCAGGATACTGGACGGCAAAACTCATGGGGCTGGACTTCTCCACCCGGGCGACCATGTGCCTGAACACCGGACTGCGGAATATCAGCGCCGGGTCGGTACTGGCACTGCAATACTTTCCAGCCCAGGCCGTCTTTCCCGTGGCTTTTACACCGCTGTTTCTGCAGTTCACCACTTCCATCATTGTAAAAGTCCTGATGCGCACTCCCTCCGGGCGGGCATATGCCGCAGAAAAAGAGAGCATTTCCGCATAATTGTATTTTTGTGCGCGGCAAAAGCCGCGCACTTTTTTATCGCCCACCCTTCGACACATTCCATCCAACTTTTCGCTTTCAACAGGGTAAAATAGGAGAAAACGGAAGGAGGCGGTCCCATGGAGCAGACAGACCGGGTGCTGTCCCTGCGGGTGGCGGACATTCGGCCAAATCCCTATCAGCCCCGCCGGGTCTTTGACGAAACGGGATTGCGGGAGCTGGCGGCCTCCATCCGCGTCCACGGCGTCCTCCAGCCCTTGACGGTCCGCCGCACGGCGGAAGGCTGGGAGCTGATTGCCGGAGAGCGGCGCCTGCGGGCCTCCCGGCTGGCGGGACTGGAGACCGTGCCCTGTATCGAGAGCGCCGCCGGTGACGAGGAATCTGCCCTGCTGGCCCTGATCGAAAATCTGCAGCGGCAGGACCTGCACTACTTTGAGGAGGCCGCCGCCATCGGGGACTACATTCATCGCACAGGCATCACCCAGGAGGAGGCCGCCCGGCAGCTGGGCCGCAGTCCCTCGGCCCTGGCCAACAAACTGCGGCTGCTGCGGCTCTCCCCCGCCTGCCGGGAGCAGCTGGTGAAAGGCGGTCTCACGGAGCGCCATGCCCGGTGTCTCCTGCGGCTGGAGGACGAGAGCGAGCGGCTGACAGCCCTCAAGTACATCGCGGACCACCAGCTGAACGTGGCCCAGACGGAGCAGTACATCGAGCGGCGCCTGGCTGCTTTGCAGTCCACGCCCCCAGCGGGACGGCGGACTTTCATCCTGAAAGATGTGCGGCTGTTTCTCAACAGTGTGGACCACGGCCTGCGCCTGATCCGCAGTGCCGGAGTGGACGCCGCCTGTGACCGGCAGGAGACAGAGGAGGACATCCTTCTGACCATCCGTATCCCCAAGCAGCGGCGGGTGCCTTAGGACGGAACCTGCCTCGCTGGCAGAGCCCGTCGCGCTGTCGGAAAATTTTGGGTTGTTACTGAATCGTAATGATTTTTTGAAACTTCTGTGTTAGGATGACAGTTGGTGGAATAGGCTATATGTGGCCTGTCCACAAAATTCATGCTGACAACAGGAGGGCTTCATGGAACAGACGACAAACGAAGCCAGTGTGCAGAAAAAAGGCGGCGCACGGCTGCAGAAGCCGGAGGCCGCAAAATGCGGCGGCAAAAAGCCGCTGGCGATTCTGGGGATGATCGTGGGCGTGCTGGCGCTGGCCTATATGGGCCTGTGCGCCTACGCCGGATCTCTGGATACATTTTACGCCAATTACCATATCAACGGCATCGCCGTGGGCGGAATGACTGTGGAGCAGGCCTCCCGGGCGCTGGCAGCGGAGCTGCCGGAGCAGGTCATGACCCTCCAGAGCGCCGAAAAGGCAGAAAGAGAGGGATGGCCTGCGGAGCCTCTTCCCTCCATGACGTTGGGGGAGCTGGGCTATACGGAGGAGCGCTGCGGTGCCATCGCCCAGCGCCTGTTTGACCAGCAGAAGAGCTGCGGCTTTTTCAACCGGGGCAGCCGGTTCCTGTCCGCCCTCTTCTCCTCCACGGGAGACACGGTCTCCGACGAAGACCTGGACCCGGTCGTTCTGGAAGAACGGGTGACCCGACTGGCGCAGGAGCTGGCCCTGGAGCCCCAGGAAGCCACCTACTCCATCGGCGAAAACAGCATTTCCATTACCAAGGCCGTCAACGGACGCTCCGTCAAGGAGGATGCCCTGTCGGAAGCGCTGGTCCACGCCATTTGCACATACAGCGCCTCCGGGACGCTGGAGGCACACATCAGCTTTGCCCGATTTAACGCCAAGACCCTGACAGCCCAGGAGATTTATGACGAGGTTGCCGCCGAGATGAAGAACGCCGGGTATGACCAGGAGACCAAGTCTATCATCCCCGAGCAGTTGGGGGCGGATTTTGACGTGACCGCGGCCCAGAAGGCGCTGGATAACGCGGCCCCCGGAGAGACGGTGGAAATCCCCGCCACCATTGAGTACCCCCGGGTGACCGCAGAACAGCTGAAGGGCGTTATGTTCCGGGATGTATTGGGCGAGGCCCGCACCAAAGTGGGCGGCACCGCCGCCCGCATTTCCAACGTGAAGCTATCCGCCTCCTCCATCAACGGCTATGTGATGAACACCGGAGATGTGTTCTCCTACAACGGCGTGGTGGGCCAGCGGACCGCTGCCAACGGCTATCAGCCCGCTCCCGCCTATGTGAAGGGTGAGACCGTGGATGAGATCGGCGGCGGCATCTGCCAGACCTCCTCCACCCTGTATCTGGCTTGCCTGCGGGGCAACCTGAAAATCACGGAGCGCTACGCCCACCGCTACATCCCAGCCTATATTGCTGCCGGCATGGACGCCACCGTGTCCTGGGGCGGTCCGGACTACAAGTTCACCAACGATACCGACTATCCCATCAAGATCGTCACCAGCTATGAGGGAAACTATCTGACAGTGAAGGTACTGGGCACCAACGCCACCGGTATTACCGCCAAAATGACCAACGAGAAGCTGTCCACCACCGATTTTCAGGTGGTGTACGAGGATGATCCCACTCTGGCCCCCGGCACGGAACAGGTCAAAACAACGCCCTACACCGGGTCCAAGTGGAAGACCTACCGCCACCTGTACGACGCCAACGGCAAGTTGATCTCCACCACTTACGAGGATACCAGCGACTATAAAGCCCGTAACAAGGTCATCCTGAAGGGCCCCCCTGCCGCCGTGTCCACGGAGCCGGATATCCCTGCTGTGAACCCCGGCACCCCAGTGACACCGCCTGCATCCCCGGAAACGCCGGCAGAAACCCCGGCCATCCCAGAGTCCCCGGTGGAAACGCCCGCGGAACCCACCGGCGGCGCCGCTATCATCGTCATTCCGGAGGAACCGGAGCTCTGAAACAAAAGAGACCGCTTTTTCAAAAAGCGGTCTCTTTTCAGACTGTCAAAGAACACCAGTTCTCAAAAAGCGAGAACTGGTGTTTTAGCATA
>CAMFAL010000038.1 GCA_945948185.1 uncultured Clostridia bacterium
AGTAAGTGCGACGAGTTGTGATCGTTACATCACACGGGCTTGTTGGAGCCTTGAAGGTGACCGTTCCCCGTCAAACGGGAAGGTAAATTAGGTGGCACCGCGGATAGCAGCTATTCGTCCTAAAATTTTTAGGATGTAGCTGCGTTTTTCATTTTCTGGAGGTGCTTTTATGTGCGCGATCATGGGTTTTTCCAAGAAGACCTACACGAAAGAAGAACTTCTCCCCTACTTTGACCGGACCGTCAGCCGCGGCCCCGATATGAGCCGCATCATCGAAACTCCCTCCGGCCGACTATGCTTCCACCGCCTGGCCATCATGGGCCTGACGGAGGCCGGCATGCAGCCCTTTGAGCTGGACGGCGACTACGTGGTCTGCAACGGCGAGATCTACGGCTTTCGCCCCCTGAAACGGCAGCTGATGGAAAAGGGCTACACCTTCAAGAGCGGCAGCGACTGCGAGATCCTGCTGCCCCTGTTCCACGAGTACGGTCTGAGTATGTTCTCCCGGCTGGACGCCGAGTTCGCCATGATCATCTACGATTCCGCCACGGATTCCCTCATCGCCGCCCGGGACCCCATCGGCATCCGGCCCCTGTTCTACGGCTACGACAAGGACGGCGCCATCGTTTTCGCCAGCGAGGCCAAGAACCTGGTGGGCCTGTGCAAGGAAGTCTATCCCTTCCCTCCCGGCCACTATTACGCCTATGGCAAGTTCGTCCGCTACGCCGACCTGACCACCGTCAAAGAGTATTCTCAGGACGATCTGGAGACCGCCTGCAAGCACATCCGCGACAAACTGATCGCCGGCGTGGACAAACGGCTGGACGCCGACGCCCCTTTGGGCTTCCTGCTCTCCGGTGGCCTGGACTCCTCCCTGGTGTGCGCCATCAGCGCCATCATTCTGGGGAAGAAGATCCGCACCTTCGCCATTGGCATGGACAAGGACGCCATCGACCTGAAGTACGCCCGTGAAGTCGCCGACTATATTGGCGCTGACCACACCGAGGTCTTTATGACCCGCCAGCAGGTGCTGGATTCCCTGGAGGAGGTCATCTCCATGCTGGGCACCTGGGACATCACCACCATCCGGGCCAGCATGGGCATGTACCTGTGCTGCAAGGCCATCCACGAGCAGACCGACATCCGGGTGCTGCTGACCGGCGAGATCAGCGACGAGCTGTTCGGCTACAAGTACACTGACTTCGCCCCCAGCGCCCAGGCCTTTCAGGACGAATCCAAGAAGCGTGTCGACGAGCTGTACATGTACGACGTGCTGCGGGCGGACCGCTGCATTTCCGTCAACTCCCTGGAGGCCCGGGTCCCCTTCGGCGACCTGGACTTCGTGAAGTACGTCATGAGCATTGACCCCCAGCTGAAGCTGAACACCTACGACATGGGCAAGTACCTGCTGCGGCACGCCTTTGAGAAGGACCACCTGCTGCCGGAGGATATCCTGTGGCGCCAGAAGGCCGCTTTCTCCGACGCCGTGGGCCACTCCATGGTGGACGACCTGAAGGCCTACGCCGAGGAGAAGTACTCCGACGAGGAGTTTGAGACCCTGCGGCACAAATACACCTACTGTACCCCCTTTACCAAGGAGAGCCTGCTGTACCGTGAGATCTTCGAGAAGCACTATCCCGGCCAGGCGCCCATGATCAAGGATTTCTGGATGCCCAACAAGGAGTGGGAGGGCTGCAACGTCAACGATCCCTCTGCCCGGGTTTTGGCAAACTACGGTGCCAGCGGCCAGTAAAGAGGCGAAAAGTTAGAAGTATTACCTATTGCGTTCTGCGTATTTTATGATACGATTCTATTTAGGAATATTAGGAGGATGAAACGTATGAGTACCACGATGAAACTTCCCGAGCTGTTTGGCAGCCTGGTCTTCAACGAGGAGACCATGAAGGAGCGCCTGTCTTCCGCGTCCTACGGCGCCTGGAAGAAGTGCGTCACCGAAGGCACCTCTCTGGACATTTCCACCGCCAATGAGATCGCCGAGGCCATGAAGCAGTGGGCCGTCGAAAAGGGTGCCACCCATTATACGCACTGGTTCCAGCCCATGACCGGCGTCACCGCCGAGAAGCACGACAGCTTCATCAGTCCTGTGGGCGGCGGCAAGATCATCATGGAGTTCTCCGGCAAGGAGTTGGTCCGCGGCGAGCCCGACGCCTCCTCCTTCCCCTCCGGCGGCCTGCGCGCCACCTTTGAGGCCCGTGGCTACACCGCCTGGGACCCAACCTCCTTCGCCTTCATCAAGGAGGGTTCCCTGTGCATCCCCACCGTGTTCTGCTCCTATTCCGGTCACGCGCTGGATAAGAAGACCCCTCTGCTGCGCTCCATGGACGAGGTGAGCCGTCAGGCCATCCGCATCCTGCGTCTCTTCGGCGATACCGAGACCAAGCGCGTCACTGCCCAGGTTGGCCCCGAGCAGGAGTACTTCCTGATCGACAAGGCGGACTACGCCAAGCGCGAGGACCTGCGGATGACCGGCCGAACCCTGTTCGGCGCCAAGCCTCCCCGCGGTCAGGAGCTGGAGGATCACTACTTCGGCGCTATCCGTCCCCGGGTTGCTGCCTACATGAAGGATCTGGACGAGACCCTGTGGGCCCTGGGTGTGCTGAGCAAGACCAAGCACAACGAGGTTGCCCCCTGCCAGCATGAGATGGCCCCCATCTTCTCCGACGCCAACACCGCCTGCGACCACAACCAGCTGGCCATGGAGATGATGAAGAAGGTAGCCGACAAGCACGGTCTGGTCTGCCTGCTGCATGAGAAGCCCTTCGCCGGCGTCAACGGCTCCGGCAAGCATGACAACTGGTCCCTGGGCACCGACACCGGCAAGAACCTGTTCAAGCCCGGTTCCACCCCCAGCCAGAACGCCCAGTTCCTGCTGTTCCTGGCCGCCTTTGTCAAGGGCGTGGACGATTACCAGGACTTCCTGCGGACCACCGTGGCCTCCGCCGGCAACGACCACCGTCTGGGCGCCCAGGAGGCTCCCCCGGCCGTCATCTCCATCTTCCTGGGTGATGAGCTGAATGCCGTGGTGGAATCCATCATCAAGGGCACCGAGTTCAAGGACGCCGGCAAACGCACCCTGGAGATCGGCGTGGACGTGCTGCCCGCCATCCGCCAGGACAATACCGACCGAAACCGTACCTCCCCCATGGCCTTCACCGGCAACAAGTTCGAGTTCCGTATGCTGGGTTCCTCCCAGTCCATCTCCGGCCCCAACATTGCCCTGAACACCATCATGGCCGAGGAGCTGAACCAGTTCGCCGACGAGCTGGAGAAGTCCACCGACTTCCAGGCTGACCTGCAGAAGCTCATCAAAAAGACCTTCACCGAGCATCAGCGCATCATCTTCAACGGCAACGGTTATGACGATGCCTGGATCGCCGAGGCTGAGAAGCGGGGCCTGTGCAACCTGAAGTCCACCGCCGACGCTCTGCCCGCCTACATCGCCCCCAAGAACATGGACCTGTTCGTCAAGCACGGCATCTATACCAAGGAGGAGATCCAGGCCCGGTACGAGATCCATGTGGAGAACTACACCACCGTTCTGACCATCGAGGCCAACACCATGGTGGATATGATCAAGCACGACATCCTGCCTGCCGTCTCCGGCTACGCCACCGACCTGTGTGAGCGCGCCGACAGCAAGTCCGCTTGCGGTGTGGCCTGCAAGTACGAAAAGGAGACCGCTGCCCAGGTCGCCCAGCTCACCGACGAACTGATGGAGGCCTGCTCCAAGCTGGAGAGCGGCCTGGCCGCCATCCCTGCCGACGCTGAAGCCGCCATGCAATACAGCCATGACGTAATTGTCGCCGACATGGCTGCCGCCCGTACCATCGCCGACAAGCTGGAGACCCTGACCGCCAGCGAGTATTGGCCCTTCCCCGTGTACAGCGACATGCTGTTCTATGTCTGATTTCTTTCACTTCTTTCCTTATATAAAGCAAGCCGGGCGAAGCAAATACTTCGCCCGGCTTGCTTTTCCCTCACGCCAGGAAATCAAAAAACAGCGCCAGGATAGCGGTGATAATACCGCACATGCCGATGGCCAGACCGCTCATGGCCCCCTCGGTCTCACCGATCTCGATGGCCTTGGCGGTGCCCATGGCATGGCTGCAGGCGCCAATACCCAGGCCCGCTGCCATGGGATCCTTCACCCGGAATACCCGGATGAGAATGGGGGCCAGGATATTCCCCAGCATTCCGGTCACAATCACCGCCGCCACGGTGATGGGCACAATGCCGCCGTGGCTCTCCGACACCGCCGTGGCAATGGGGGTGGTGACGGACTTGGGCAGCAGCGACATCAGGATGGCCCGGTCCAGGCCGAAGAGTCTGCACATGACCAGCACGCTGGCGATGGAGGCCACAGCACCAGCCAGGCAGCCCGCCAACACCGGTGCCCAGTACCGTTTCAGCAGGTCCTTCTTGGCGTAGATGCTGACCGCCATACAGGTGGTGGCAGGCCCCAGTAGCATGTTGATGATGCTGCCGCCGGTATAATAGGCGTCATAGGAGATATGGAACACCTTCAGCAGGATGATGATCAGCCCCACGGTGATAAGCATATTGTTGCAGATCACCAGGCCGGTCTTTTTCTGGATCTTCACGCCCACCCAGTAGGCAGCGACGGTAACGGCGATGCCGAAATAGGGCGTTTCAAACAGGGCACTCATTTCTCCGCCCCCTTTCTTCGCTCCATAAGGCGGCAGGTCAGCCGCACCGCTCCCACGGCGGCGGCGAAGGTGACAATGGTGGACACCACGCAGATAACCAGGAAGGGGATTGCGCAGGTCCGGAGCACATCCACATAATTCATGAAGCTGACGGATACCGGCACGAAAAAGAAGCCCAGGTTATTCAGCAGAAAATCCGCCTTCTCCCGGATATGCTCCACTTTGATGACCTTCAAAAACAGCAGAAGCAGCAACAGCAGCAGGCTGATGACACTGGCGGGGAAGGGGATGGGCAGCAGCGATTCGACCAGCAGGCTGACCCAGTACAGGCCAAACACCACACCGATCTGCAGCAAAATTTTCACGAAGGACCACGACCTTTTTCACAAAACTGGCCCCTATTTTATCGTTTTCCAAACAGGAAGTCAAACCGATCCGCACTTTTCAGCGAAACGCAACAAGGCCCCGCCCATTTCGGGCGGGGCCTTGGCAAAATTTAAACGCCTTATACACCGGCGGCCCGGGCCAGCTCCGCCCGGAAGTCCGGATGAGCGATGGAGATCAAGGTGCGGGCCCGCTCCGACACGCTCTTGTACCGCAAATCTGCCACGCCGTACTCCGTGGCCACGTACTGAACACAGGTGCGGGGGGTGGTGACGATGGTACCGGGTGCCAGCTGGGGCACGATCTTGGAGTGAAGCTGCCCCTGCTTGTCCCGGTAGCAGGACCGCAGGGCCAAGATGCTCTTGCCGCCTCTGGACCACTGGGCACCCAGCACCCACTCCAGCTGGCCTCCGGTGCCGGAATACTGGCGGGGGCCGATGGACTCCGCGTTCACCTGTCCCGTCAGGTCAATCTCCATGGCGTTGTTGATGGAGACCACGTTGTCGTTCCGGGCGATGTTCCGGGCGTCGTTGGTCCACTGGATCTCCTTCTGGCAGAAGGCCGGATTGTCCCTGGCAAAGTCCCACAGCCGCCGGTCTCCGACGAAATAGGCTCCCGCCGACCGGCCGGTACAGGTCTGCTTGCGGCTGTTGTTGATGACGCCCTTTTCCATCAGGTCCACCACACAGTTGCTGATGACCTCGGTCTGGAGGCCCAGATCCCGTTTCCCGGCGTAGGCCAGGCATTCGCCCACGGCATTGGCCAAGCCGCCCAGGCCGAACTGGACGCAGGCGCCGTCCTCCACCAGCTCCGCGATATAGCCGGCGATGACCCGGTCCACCTCCGCCGTAGGAGCAGGGGGAGTCTCCGCCACGGGATGGCTGTTCTCCAAAAGCATGTCCGCCTCGGACACGTGGAACAGCATATGGTCCTCTCCGCCGCTGGCGAAGAAGGGCAGTTGGTCGTTGATCTCCACGATGACCACCTCCGCCCGCTCCAGGGCCTGCCGGGATACGTCGCTGCCCCACAAGGAGCGGCTCATCCACCCCTGTTCATTGGGGGCGGAGCAGGTGATCACCGCCACCCTGGGATGCCGGGAGGCCTGCCAGTCCCCCGTGGCGCTGAGGTGGGTAGGCACGAATTGGATATTCCCCTGGGACGCCAACACCCGCTCCCCGGAAAAAAAGTTGCTGTGGAAGGTCAGCAGGCCCTTATTCTCCGGCGCCATCAGGCAAGTATCCAGGGGGAGAAACAGGCCGTTCACCTCTATATGGCCCCCCATGGCCCGCAGGTGCTTCGTCAGCGCCGCGTCAAAGGCGTAGGGCCAGTTGGCAGAGGCCGACGTGACCAGCACGTCCCCGTTCCGGACACAGGCGGCCGCCTCCTCCGCCGTGGTCAGCAGGGCCTGATACTGCCGCTGCCAGCCCTTCAGATCTGCAAAGCGTCCCCGCCGGGTAGGCTCCAGCATCTCCATCACGCTCCTTTGTCGAAATCAAACAATAGAATATCTTAATTTGCTGCAAATTGCAAGGTTTTGAGCAGTCCCTGGGATTTCCGCTTGCACTGTTTTTTTCATAGTGGTATACTGAGCGAGTGAATTTGTACCCGGGAGGTGGACCCCTTGCAGAAACGCAGTCACAAGCTTCTGGCCTCCGCGCTGCTGCGCAGCCATGAGGGCTTCCGCGCCAGACGGTATGAGCTGGCTTTTCTCTTCGGCTCCTTTCAGCCGGACTGTAACCCCCTGACCTATCTGAGGGGCTCCCGCCGGACCAAGCGCCTGGGAGGACACAACTTCTCCAACTCCCAGCCTTACATTTATGACCACATCCGCCGGCTCCAGCAGCGCGACCACTGGACCATGTGGCAGTACTACACCCTGGGCAAGCTGACCCACTATCTGGCGGACGCCTTTACCTATCCCCATAACGAGAATTGGCCCAACACCCTGATGGACCACCACCGCTACGAAGCGGATCTGCGCCTGTCCCTGGCGGAGTATCTCTCTCACCAGGCCCTGCGCCGCCGGCAGCGCCGACAGGACCTGATTGACGCCATTGAGCAGCTCCACCAACAGTACATGGATTCCCGGTCCGACCTGGAGCAGGACATCTGCTACATTCTGGAAGCCACCGGTCTTCTGATGGCAGGCTGCTTGCCCGCTGCCTGATCCAGGCATTTTGTACAGATGTTTTCTGTGAGCATCTCACATTTTGTAGGAACTCACAGTTTCCATTTTCTTTCCAAAGTGTTATGCTTTAAACATCTAAAGAGACAAGAGGAAGTTTTCCATGACCAGTATCGCCCGTACTTTTGCATACCGCTACTTTAGCTTTACCTATTTTTATGGTAAGGCTTATTTCGGTTTGGCTGAAAGCACCCGGGTGTAATGACTGGTCCTGTCAGAACTACCAGTACACGCAGACCCGCAGCCAGACCGGCTGCGGGTCTTTTTTATCGCTGAAATCTGTAAGGAGGCACTTATTATGATCGTCATTCTGAAGCAAAATCCCAACCGTGACCAGCTGGAGAGCCTGGTCAACTGGCTCCAGGAAAAAGGTATCACCATCCATAGCAGCGTCGGCGAAGCCCACACGATTCTGGGTCTGGTGGGCGACACCTCCAAGCTGGATATCGACCTGATTTCCGCCCTGGACATCGTGGAGGATGTGAAGCGGGTCCAGGAGCCCTACAAGAACGCCAACCGCAAGTTCCACCCCGAGGACACCGTCATTCAGGTGGGCAATACCCAGATCGGCGGCGGCACCCTGACCATCATGGCAGGCCCCTGCTCCGTGGAGTCCGAGGAGCAGGTGGTGGCCATCGCCAAGGCCGTGAAGGCCAGCGGCGCCACCATGCTGCGCGGCGGCGCTTTCAAGCCCCGCACCTCCCCCTACTCCTTCCAGGGCCTGGGCGCTACCGGCCTGGAGTACCTGAAGATTGCCCGTCAGGAGACCGGCCTGCCCATCGTCACCGAGCTGATGGATCTGAGCCAGCTGCCCCTGTTCAAGGATGTGGACGTGATTCAGATCGGCGCCCGGAACATGCAGAACTTCGACCTGCTGAAGGCCGTAGGCCATCAGGATAAGCCCGTCATGATTAAGCGGGGCATGTCCGCCACCTATGAAGAGTGGCTCATGAGCGCCGAGTACGTCATGGCCGGCGGCAATGAGAACGTCATTCTCTGCGAGCGCGGCATCCGCACCTTCGAAAGCTATACCCGCAACACCCTGGACCTGGCTGCCATCCCCGTCATGAAGAAGCTGACCCACCTGCCCATCATCATCGACCCCAGCCACGCCACCGGCAAGAACTGGTTGGTGGAGCCCCTGGCCATGGGCGCCGTGGCCACAGGCTGCGACGGCCTGCAGATCGAGGTCCACAACGACCCTGCCCACGCCCTGTGCGATGGTCCCCAGTCCCTGAAGCCCGAGCAGTTCGACCCCCTGTCCAAAAAGCTGCTAAAGCTGCATGAGACCATGAAGGGGCTGGAGGGCTGAGCCATGAAGGTGGGTATCGTGGGCCTGGGCCTCATCGGAGGCTCCATGGCCAAGAGCATCAAAGCCCGTACCTCCCACACCGTCTGGGGTGTTGACCTGGACCCCGAGACCATGACCATGGCCCGCATGTGCGGCGCCATCGACAGTCCCCTGACGGAGGAAAATCTCCCCCAGTGCGACCTGATTCTGGTGGCCATCCGTCCCGCCGTCGCCGTAGAATGGGTGCGGCGGAACGCGGACCACATCGCCAAAACCGCCATTCTGGTGGACCTGTGCGGCGTGAAGCGGACCGTGGTGGACGGTATCACCCCCATCGCCGAGCAGCATGGCTTTGCCTACATCGGCGGCCACCCCATGGCCGGTAAGGAGCGGGGCGGCTTCACCTCCGCCACCGACAGCCTCTATGTGGGTGCCTCCATGATCCTGACGCCGGACAGGCGGACGGACATGCTGCTGCTGGAAACGCTGAAGCACTTCTTCCTGGACATCGGCTTTGCCAGCCTGACCTTCTCCGATCCGGAGGAGCATGACCGCATCATCGCCTTCACCTCCCAGCTGGCCCACATCGTCTCCAGCGCCTATGTGAAGTCCCCGGAGGCACAGCGGCGGCGCGGCTTCTCTGCCGGCAGTTTCCAGGACATGACCCGTGTAGCCCGGCTGGATGAGGACATGTGGACGGAGCTGTTTCTGGACGACGCCGACTACCTGACTCGCGAGCTGGATATCCTCATCAAAAATCTGTCCGAATATGCCGACGCACTGAAGGCCAAGGACGCCGGCAGACTCTGCGCCCTGCTGAAGGACGGCCGCGAAAAGAAAGCCTCAGCCGGAGGAAACTAATCAAAAAAGCCCCTTTCCCATAGGGGCGGATATCATCCGCCCGTCCATTTCGAATTCCTTATGATATGAAGGAGGGACCCTATGTCGTCCATCCAGACCATTCAAGTCCATACCACTCCCGCCTATGAGGTCTCCATCGGCGGCGGGCTGCTGTCTGCCTGCGGCCAGCACCTGCGCAAGGTGCTGGCTCCCTGCCGCGTTGCCGTCATCACCGACAGCACCGTGGCGCCGTTGTATCTGAAGACAGTGACCGGCAGCCTGAAATCCGCCGGGTTCACCGTCTGTTCTTATATCTTCCCCGCTGGGGAGGGCAGTAAGAACTTCACCACCCTGGCCTCTATCCTGGAATTTCTGGCGGAGCAGCACCTGACTCGCACCGACTGCGTGGCCGCCCTGGGCGGCGGCGTCACCGGAGACATGGCGGGGTTTGCCGCCGCCTGCTACCTCCGGGGCATCCGCTGCGTCCAGTTGCCTACCACCCTGCTCTCCGCCGTGGATTCCTCCGTGGGCGGCAAGACCGCCATCGACCTGGCGGCAGGCAAGAATCTGGCGGGCGCCTTTTTGCAGCCCACGGCAGTTCTGTGCGACACGGACTGCCTCGGCTCCTTGCCCGCGGATGTCTTTGCTGACGGCGCCGCCGAGGCCATTAAGACCGGCGTGCTGGATGACGAAAGCCTGTTCGCCCTCTTTGAGGACGGCACCCTCTCTGCCGCGCCGGAGGAGGTCATCGCCCGGTGCGTCCGGTACAAGGCCGGTGTGGTAGAGCGGGACGAGAAGGAGCAGGGAGAGCGGAAGCTGCTGAACCTGGGCCACACCGTGGCCCACGCCATTGAGAAGTGCAGCGGCTACGCCATTCCCCACGGCCACGCCGTGGCGGCGGGCCTTGCCATCATCGCCCGGGCGGCAGAGAACTTAGGCTGGACGGAGGGGCCTATCGCAGCCCGCGTTGCTGCCTGCCTTGCCAAAAACGGACTCCCCACCGGCACAGAGTACACCGCCGGCGCCCTGGCAAACGCCGCCTCCGCCGACAAAAAGCGGGCCGGCGGCGACATCACTCTGGTCATTCCCCGGAAGATTGGCGTCTGCCAGCTGCGGAAGATGCCGGTCTCCGAGCTGCTCCCGGTCATCACCGCGGGTCTGGAGATATGATATGGATATTCGCATTGAACCCCACCGCCTGTCCGGCGCCATGACGCCGCCTCCCAGTAAATCCATGGCCCATCGGATGATCATTTCCGCCGCTCTGAGCAGCGGCACCAGCACCATCCGGAACGTAGCCTTCTCCCAGGACATTGAGGCCACCCTCCGCTGCATGGAGACCCTGGGTGCCCACTGGGAGCGGCTGGCCGAGGATACCGTGCGGATCACCGGCATCGGCCGGGGCTCCCCGGAGAGCTTTTCCGAGCTTCCCCACTTTGACTGCGGGGAATCCGGTTCCACCCTCCGCTTTCTCATCCCCATCGCCCTGGCGGTAGCGGGCGGAGGCGTGTTCACCGGCCACGGCCGCCTGATGGAGCGGCCCCAGAAGCCCTACTTCGACCTCTTTGACCAGCGGGGCATCTCCTACCACCAGGAAAACGGCGTCCTGACCGTTCAGGGCCGCCTGACCCCGGGAGACTATCAGCTGGCAGGCAATGTGTCCAGCCAGTTCTTCACCGGGCTGCTGTTCGCTCTTCCCCTGCTGGACGGCCCCAGTACCGTGGTCAGCACCACGGCGCTGGAATCCGCCGACTACATCACCATGACCATCAACGCTATGCGCAGCGCCCAGGTGACCGTGGCGGCCCAGTGGGGCCAGCGGCGCTTTCAGGTGCTCTCCATGCCCTATCAGGCCTTCGACGGCACCGTGGAGGCCGACTGGTCCCAGGCGGGATTCTGGTACGCCGCCAACTTCCTGTCCAACCAGGTGGAGCTCTGGGGGCTGAATCCCCGGTCCGCCCAGGGGGATATGGTGGTCTCGGACCTCTACTGGAAGCTGGCCAAGCCCGGCGAGGTGGGGATCGATGTCTCCGGCTGCCCCGATCTGCTGCCGCCGCTGGCGGTGATGGCCGCTATCCGGCAGGGCACCACCCGGTTTATGAACGCCGCCCGGCTCCGCATCAAGGAGAGCGACCGCCTGGCCACCACAGCCGCTCTGCTGAATACGCTGGGCGGACAGGCTGAGGAAGGGCCTGACAGCCTGACAGTCCACGGCGTCTCCGCCTTCTCCGGCGGCACAGTGGACGGAGCCAACGACCACCGCATCGTCATGGCGGCGGCCATCGCCGCCACCCGCTCCACCTCCCCGGTGACCATTCTGGGCGCGGAGGCAGTCAACAAATCCTATCCCAGCTTCTGGGATGAGTACAAACGATTGGGAGGTGTGTTCATTGTCCTCTGAATTTGGCCGCGTTCTGCGGGTCTCGGTCTTTGGCCAGTCCCATGGCAAAGCCATCGGCGTCAACATGGACGGCCTGCCTGCCGGGGAAGCCATCGACCTGGAGGCCCTGTACGCCTTCCTGGACCGGCGGAAGCCGGGAAAGAGCCCCCTGTCCACCGCCCGGAAGGAATCAGACACCCCCGTTTTCCTCTCCGGCCTGGAAAACGGCGTTACCTGCGGTGCGCCTCTGTGCGCCATCATTGAAAACAGCGACCAGCACTCCTCGGATTACAGCGAACTGGCCGACAAGCCCCGGCCCTCCCACGCGGACTACACCGCCTGGGTGAAATGGGACGGTCAGGCCGACATGCGGGGCGGCGGGCATTTCTCCGGCCGCCTGACAGCTCCCCTCTGCATTGCCGGCGGCATCGCCAAGCAGATTCTGGCCCGCCGGGGCGTGTATGTGGGCGCCCATCTCAGCTCCGTGGGAACAGAGAACGACATCTCTTTCCCCCTGCGGCCCAGTGCAGACCTCTTTAGTCAGGTGGCCTCCAAGCCCTTCCCCGTTTTGGACGACCGGGCCGGAGATCGGATGCGGGCCCTGATTCTGGAGGCCCGGCAGAACCTGGACTCCGTGGGCGGCACCATTGAGTGCGCCGCCATCGGCTTGCCCGCCGGGCTGGGGGACCCCATGTTTGACGGCATCGAGAACCGACTGGCGTCAGCCCTGTTCGGCATCCCCGCCGTGAAGGGCGTGGAGTTCGGCCTGGGCTTCGGCTCTGCCCGGCTCCACGGGTCGGAGAACAACGACTCCTTTACCGTGGAGGATGGACAGATCGTCACCGAAAGCAACCGGGCCGGCGGAATCCTGGGCGGCATCACCACCGGGATGCCCATTACCCTGCGGGTGGCCATGAAGCCCACCCCGTCCATCTCCCAGGCCCAACGGACCGTCAGCCTCTCCGCCATGGAGAACACAGAACTGATAATTCGGGGCCGCCACGACCCCTGCATCGCCCACCGGGCCGTGCCGGTGGTGGAAGCCGTCACCGCGACGGTACTATTAGACATACTTTTGGAGGGACATCATGGAACTTTCTGAGATCCGCACGAAAATCGACGCCGTGGATGACCAGCTGCTGCAGCTGTTCCTGGAGCGTATGAGCCTGGCCGAGGAAGTGGCCGCCTATAAAAACGAGCATCATCTCCCCATCCTCAACAAGCAGCGGGAGCGGGAGGTTCTGGCCAAGGTCACGGAAAAAGCCGGGGAAAAGGAGCAGTACGCTTACCACCTGTTCTCCACGCTGTTTGAGCTGGCCCGGTCCCGCCAGGCGGAGCTGATTGACGCTCCCACCAGGGTTGCTGCCCAGGTGAAGTCCTCTCTGGCCGCCGGCGGCCCCGTGTTCCCCCAGACGGGTCTTGTGGCCTGCCAGGGCGTGGAAGGGGCCAACAGTCAGGTAGCCTGCGACCGCATCCTGCCCCGTGGCAACATCGTCTATGTCAAGACCTTCGACGCGGTGGTGTCCGCCGTGGAGTCCGGTCTGTGCAAGTTCGGCGTGCTGCCCATTGAAAACAGCTCCAACGGCTCCGTCCGTGCCGTATATGAGCTGCTTCAGGCCCATAAGCTGTCCGTGGTACGCTCTACCCGGCTGTGCATTCGCCATGAGCTGCTGGCCCTGCCTGGTGTGAAGCTAGAGGATATTACAGAAATTTATTCCCATGAGCAGGCCATCGGCCAGTGCTCCAAGTTCCTGAACGGCCTCAATGGCGTCCGAGTCGTCCCTTGCGCCAACACCGCAATGGCCGCCAAGATGGTGGCCGAAAGCGGCAGCCGCCACGCCGCCGCCATCTCCTCCCATCCCTGCGCGGCTCTGTACGGCCTGGAGTGCGTCAGCGACGACATCCAGAACAGCGACAACAACTATACCCGTTTCTTCTGCATCACCAAGGAGCCGGTCATCTACGCAGGTGCCAACCGCATCAGCCTCATCATCGCCTGTGACAACAAACCCGGCGCCCTGTATGAGATTCTGTCCAAACTGGCAGCTCTGAACATCAACATGACCAAGCTGGAGTCCTGCCCTGTCAGCGGGCGGAATTTCGAGTTCATGTTCTTCCTGGAGCTGGAGGCCGACGTGCAGGCCCCCGGCGTCCTGCCCATGCTGCAGGAGATGGAACGCAGCTGCGCCAGCTTCAACTTCCTGGGTAGCTACGCCGAAGTCTGACCTATGGCTGAGAAGATTTACGGCCTGTTGGGCCGGAAGCTGGGACACAGCTGGTCCGTGCCCATCCATACGGCCTTAAGCTGTGAGGACTACCGTCTGATTGAGCTGGAACCAGAGGAGCTGGAAGGCTTCCTCCGTCAGCCTAACATCGGCGGACTGAACGTCACCATTCCCTACAAGCGGGATGTGATGCCCTTCTGCGATATCATCGACCCCATGGCCCAGGCCATCGGCAGTGTCAACACTCTGACCCGCCGGGCTGACGGAAAGCTGTACGCCTTCAACACCGATGCCGCCGGTTTCCGGTGGATGGCAGAGCGGGCAGGCATCTCCTTTACGGGGAAAAAGGCCGTCATTCTGGGCAGCGGCGGCGCGTCCCTTACCGCCCGGGCCTGTGGGAAGGCCATGGGTGCCCGGGAAGTCGTGGTCATTTCCCGCTCCGGTGAAAACAACTACGGCAACCTGGACCGCCATGCGGACGCGGACATTGTGGTGAACACCACACCGGTGGGCATGTATCCTAATACCGGTATGGCTCCCGTGGACCTAACGTCCTTCCCCAAGTGCTCCGGCGTGCTGGACGTCGTATACAATCCCCGCCGCACCGCCCTGCTGATACAGGCGGAGGCTTTGGGCATCCCCTGCTCCGACGGGCTTCCCATGCTGGTGGCCCAGGCCAAGGCAGCGGAAGAGCATTTCTTCGAAAAGCCCATTCCTGACAGTGAAAATGAGCGCATTCTGGCCCAGCTGCGGTGGGAGTGCACCAACCTGGTCCTCGTCGGCATGCCCGGCTGCGGCAAGACCACGGTGGGGGAAGTCCTTGCAGAACTGACAGGCCGGGAAGCCATTGACCTGGACCAGCGCATTGTGGAAAAAGCCGGCTGCTCCATTCCCGAGATTTTTGCCCGGGAGGGGGAGGCCGCCTTCCGGACTCTGGAACGAGAGGTAACGGCAGAGGTGGGTAAGCTGTCCGGCAAGATCATTCTCACCGGTGGCGGCGTGGTAAAGGACCGTCGGAACTATGCCTCGCTTCATCAAAACGGCCGCATCTATCAGCTGGTGCGGGACCTGAACACCCTGCCCACCGACGGCCGCCCCCTGTCACAGGGTGCGGACCTGTCCGCCATGTGGGCGGAGCGTGCGCCGCTGTACGCGGCCTTCCGGGACGCCGCCATGGACAACAACGGCACGGTAGAGGATACTGCTGCCGCCATCTGGAGGGATTTTTGTGAAAATTCTGGTGCTTAACGGCCCCAACATGAACATGCTGGGCATTCGCCAGCCGAAGATCTATGGAAAAACCACCTACGCCGACCTGGTAGCCATGCTTCAGGCGGAAGCCGACAAGCTGGGGGTGGAGATCAGCTTCTTCCAGTCCAATCATGAGGGTGCTCTGGTGGACGCCATCCATCAGGCTTACTTCGACAAGGTGGACGGGATCATCATCAACCCCGCCGCCTACACCCACACCAGCGTGGCGCTGCTGGACGCAGTGAAGGCTGTGGCCATCCCCACAGTGGAGGTCCATGTCTCCGACCCCGACAGCCGGGAGACCTTCCGCCATATCTCCTACATCCGGGAGGCCTGCGTAGCCACCATCTCCGGCCATGGGCTGCCGGGATATCTGGAAGCCCTGCACCTGCTCTGCGATTCTTAAAACTGATCAATGCGGCTCCGCACAAAGCGGAGCCGCATCTTTTCTTTGCAAAAAAAGGACTGCCGTTTTCACGGCAGTCCTTTTCATTCAGCGGAGACTGGCAAAACTCCGTTGTTTTTCTTGGAAGCAGAACGCTTACTTCGCAGCAGCCTTCTTCTGCTTGCTCATGGTGGAGATACCCTCGATGGCCAGGACGACGGCCAGAACCACCAGCAGGACGCCCAGGATAGCCTGGACATAGGGACCCCAGTCAGCACCACCGGCAGAGATCAGACCGATCTGAGTCTTGGTGTTGATGATCAGAGAGCAGATGGTAACCAGCAGCATGAACACCATGGGGATCAGGAACATCTTGTTGTTCTTGCCGATGTTGCCCAGCCAGGTAGCCACAGCCAGC
>CAMFAL010000039.1 GCA_945948185.1 uncultured Clostridia bacterium
GGCGCGGACCGGGTCCGGAAACGGCCCGGCGTCATTTTCGGCTCCGACGGCCTGGACGGCTGCGAACACGCCGTCTTTGAAATTCTCTCCAACTCCATCGACGAGGCCCGGGAGGGCCACGGCAAGACCATCACCGTCACCCGGTTCCTGGACCGCTCCATCCAGGTGGAGGACATGGGCCGGGGCTGCCCCGTGGACTGGAACGAGAAGGAGCAGCGGTACAACTGGGAACTGGTGTACTGCGAGCTGTACGCCGGCGGCAAGTACGACAACCTGTCCGGAGACAACTACGAGTACTCCCTGGGCCTAAACGGCCTGGGCGCCTGCGCCACTCAGTATGCCTCCCGCTACATGGATGTCACCGTCTGGCGGGACGGCCAGGAGTACACGCTCCACTTTGAGCGGGGCGAGATCGTGGGGGAGCTGAACAAGACGCCCCTGCCCAAAAATCAGAGCAGAAAGACCGGCACCCGCACCCGGTGGCTGCCGGACCTGGACGTGTTCACGGACATCGCCATCCCCGCCGAGTATTTCACCGACGTGATGAAGCGGCAGGCGGTGGTCAACGAGGGCATCACCTTCAAATTCCGCAACGAGACCGAGCCGGGGAAGTTCGAGGATACGGAGTTCCTCTATGAGAACGGCATCACGGACTACGTGACGGAGCTGGCGGGGGAGGGGAGCCTGACCCTGCCCGTGTTCTGGCAGGCGGAGAAGAAGGGCCGGGACCGGGCGGACAAGCCGGAGTACAAAGTGAAGCTCAGCGTGGCCTGCTGCTTCTCCAACAAGGTCAACGTCATCGAGCACTACCACAACTCCAGCTGGCTGGAGCACGGCGGCAGCCCGGAGAAGGCCACCAAATCGGCCTTTGTCTCCGCACTGGACAAGTACCTGCGGGACCAGAACAAGTACCAGAAGAACGAGAGCAAGATCACCTGGGCGGATATTGAGGACTGCATTGTGCTGGTGTCCAACAACTTCTCCACCCAGACCAGCTATGAGAACCAGACCAAGAAGGCCATCACCAACAAGTTCGTCCAGGAGGCCATGACGGAGTTCCTGCGGACCAATCTGGAGATTTACTTCATTGAGAACCACTTCGACGCGGAGAAGATCGCCGAGCAGGTGCTCATCAACAAGCGCAGCCGGGAAAGCGCGGAGAAGGCACGGCTGAACATCAAGAAAAAGCTCTCCGGCAGCATCGATATCGCCAACCGGGTGCAGAAGTTTGTGGACTGCCGGTCCAAGGACCCGGAGAAGCGGGAAATCTATATCGTGGAGGGCGACTCCGCTCTGGGCAGCGTCAAGCTGAGCCGGGACGCGGAGTACCAGGGCATCATGCCCGTCCGGGGCAAGATTCTGAACTGCCTGAAGGCGGACTACGCCCGTATCTTCAAGAGCGAGATCATCACGGACCTGATCAAGGTCCTGGGCTGCGGCGTGGAGGTCCAGAACAAGCATGTGAAGGACATGGCCTCCTTCGACCTGAATAACCTGCGGTGGAGCAAGGTGGTCATCTGCACCGATGGCGACGTGGACGGCTTCCAGATCCGGACCCTGATCCTGACCATGCTGTACCGCCTGACCCCCACCCTGATCCGGGAGGGCTACGTCTACATCGCGGAGACGCCCCTGTTTGAGATCAACTGCGGGGACAAGACCTGGTTCGCCTATTCCGATAAGGAGAAGAACGACATCGTCAAGGAGCTGGAGGGGAAGAAATACAAGATCGACCGCTCCAAGGGCCTGGGCGAGAACGACCCGGACATGATGTGGCTGACCACCATGAACCCGGAGACCCGGCGGCTGATCCGGGTGATGCCGGAGGACGTGGAGCGGACGGCCCAGGTCTTTGACCTGCTGCTGGGGGACAACCTCCAGGGCCGAAAGGACCATATCGCGGAAAATGGGTACAAGTATCTGGAAATGGCGGATATTTCGTAAAGACAGAGAGAGGAACGGAATATGGAAAAACGGTATGTGTCTCCGGCGGAGGTCTGCGGAAATTTTCTGACTGTGGGGGAGCGGAAGGCCGCTCTGCCGCTGGATAAAATGCTGGTGATGGCCATTCTGGCAGGGGCCTTCATCGCCCTGGCGGGAGTGGCCTCCACCTGGGGTTCCATGCTGGTGGAAAACCTGTCCCTGCGGCGGCTCATCGCCGGGTGCGTGTTCCCGGCGGGGCTTGCCATGGTGGTGCTGACGGGAACAGAGCTGTTCACCGGCAACTGCCTCATGTCCATCGCCCTGCTGGATAAGCGCATCACCCTGCCAGCCATGCTGCGGAACTGGTGCGTGGTGTATGTGGGCAACTTCATCGGCGCGGCGGCGGTGGCCGCCATGGCGGTGTGGGGCGGCGTGTTCGCCGGGAAGGAGGACCTCCTGATCGCCACCGCCATGGGCAAGATCATGCCCGTGGAGCAGGCCGTATTCCGGGGCATCCTGTGCAACATCCTGGTGTGCCTGGGGGTGCTGATGGCCGCCGCGGCCACGGACGCCGGCGGCAAGGTAGTGGCCCTCTTTTTCCCGGTGGCGGCCTTCGTCATGGCGGGCTATGAGCACAGCGTGGCCAACATGTACTACCTGACGGCGGGCGTGCTGGCAGGGGCGGACCTCTCCGCCGCGGATATCTTCCTCCGGAACCTCCTGCCGGCGACCATCGGCAATATCATCGGCGGCGCGGTCATCCTGGGCGGCGGGTACTGGTACATGTACCGCAAGGGTGCGGATAAGGCGGCCTGAGCACCCTTTGTGCAGAACGACGCACTGATTTCAGGTAAGATTGGTGTTGATCAGGAAGAAGGTGTGAAATGGGTCAAATGATTCTTGTGCTCATCCTGACTTGTATCATTTGCGGCGGGTTCCGCTATTGGTTTTTGCTTACATGAATGGAAAGCTAAAGATGCCCCATCGCGATTCCCCACAGGCCAGGAGCAAAACAGGGAGAGCGGGAAAGTCTCATCCGAAAGTTTTTCTAAGTGCGGCGTTGGTGTTAGGTACCTTTTTTGGTTGTTTTTGTTTTCCTGTACTCAACATAACAAAGGTTTCCTCCCAGGATATTCGCTTGGCGGGCTTTGCTGTGGCAGTGTTAGCGTATTATGAAATAGGCACTTTTTTGGCAGCAGTGTTCCCCCTCAAAAAGGGTTCTGTTGCTAAGACTGTTTTCACCCTTTTGGGATTTAACTGCATTCATATTTTGACTGGCATGGGTTGCCGGTATCTGTTGGAGTTTGGCGAGGTTTCAAACACCTACAACTTCACGATGCCAACATCGCCGTTCACCTGTTGGCGGTAAATGCTGTGTGCTTGCTGGGTTGGTATTTTCAAAACGATCCCCGGCGAGAGAAATGACAGTTGTTTGCAATCAAAATAACCGGCTTGGCGACGCAGCCGTGATCTCATAAAAAACGCACCGGAAAGCTTCCGGTGCGTTTTTTTGATTCAGTCCGCGATGACCTGGGCCATCTCCCGGGCGGAGATGCGGTAGACCGCGCCGTCGACGCCGTGGGATTGCAGGGCCTTCAGCACGGCGCCCCGCTCGTAGCGGCAGCCCGTCAGGGCGCCGCAGATGGTCTCGGCGTCCAGGGTGGAGAAGAAGTCGCCGTAGACGGCGGCGCTCCGAATGACGCCCTTCTGCACGTCGATCTTGAACTGCATCTTGCCGCCCTCGAAGCGGCCGGTGCGCTCAATGTTGAATTTGGGGTCGGCGCCGTAGATGCGCTCCCAGTTGTTGAACTTCTCCGCGGCAATCTCCCGGATGAGCTTGTCATCCTCAGGGGTGATCTCATAGACGGCGTCACTGCCGTTCATGATGTGGCGGACCATGCACGCCTTGAAGGTCTCCGGGGCCATGGGGGCGGGCAGGTGCTCGGCGATGTTGGTCACCCGGTCCCGCACGGACTTGATGCTCTTGGAGAGGATCTAAGGCCTGGTTGTAAAAGGGGTCGTGGGAGTGAGCCAGCACGGTCAGCACGGGGTCTCCATCTCCTTTCCACGACGGTCAAATTCTGGTTTATTATAGTTCTTTGTGAAAAGATTGTCAATAGAAGGAGCGCTTTGGTGACCGGCTTCGGTTGCCTTTTCAAGAGAAAAATGGTATGATACCCTCATCAAATTATGCAATGGGAAAGGGGAGGCCGCGGCAGCGCGTTCCGGCCGCCGCTTTTTGAGGTATCCGTATGAAGAAAAACGAAAAAACGCAAGCGAAAAAGACCGCTGTCCCCGCCAACGTGCTGGGGCTCCACGCGGCGGTGGTGGAGCAGCCCATCACCGACACCCTGGAGACCAACTACATGCCCTACGCCATGAGCGTGATTGTCTCCCGGGCCATCCCGGAGATCGACGGCTTCAAGCCCTCCCACCGGAAGCTCCTGTACACCATGTACAAGATGGGCCTCATGACCGGCGCCCGGACCAAGTCCGCCAACATCGTGGGCCAGACCATGCGCCTGAACCCCCACGGCGACGCCGCCATCTATGACACCATGGTCCGCCTTTCCAAGGGCTACGGCGCCCTGCTGACGCCCTTTGTGGACTCCAAGGGCAACTTCGGCAAGAGCTATTCCCGGGATATGTCCTGCGCCGCCCCCCGGTATACCGAGGCCAAGCTGACTCCCATCTGCGCGGAGCTGTTCCGGGACATTGACAGTGACACCGTGGACTTCGTGGACAACTACGACAACACCATGAAGGAGCCGGCCCTGCTGCCCACCACCTTCCCCAACATCCTGGTGTCCGCCAACAGCGGCATCGCCGTGGGTATGGCCTCCCAGTTCTGCGGCTTCAATCTGAAGGAGGTCTGCGACACCACGGTGGCATACCTGAAAAACCCGGACTGCGACCTGACCGAGACGTTGCTGGCTCCGGATTTCCCCACCGGCGGCGAGCTGATCTGCGACCCCGCGGCCTTGCAGGAAATCTATAACACGGGCCGGGGCAGCGTGAAGGTCCGGGCCAAATACCGCTATGTAAAAGCCGAAAATCTCATCGAGATTTACGAGATCCCTTACTCTACCACCGTGGAGGCCATCCTGGACAAGGTGGCGGAGCTGATCAAGGCGGGCAAGGCCAAAGAGATCGCCGACATGCGGGACGAGACGGACCTCAGCGGCCTGAAGCTGACCATCGACCTGAAGCGGGGTGTGGACCCGGACAAGCTGATGGCCAAGCTCTTCAAGGCCACCACCCTGGAGGACTCCTTTGCCTGCAACTTCAACGTGCTGATCGCCGGCAGTCCCCAGGTGCTGGGCGTCCGGCAGATTCTGGAGGAGTGGACCGCCTGGCGCACGGAGTCCGTCCGCCGCCGCATCTACTTCGTGCTGAAAAAGAAGCAGGACAAGCTGCACCTGTTGAAAGGCCTGAAGCGTATTCTGCTGGACATTGACAAGGCCATCAAGATCATCCGGGAGACGGAGGAGGAGGCCGAGGTCATCCCCAACCTGATGATCGGCTTCGGCATCGACCAGATCCAGGCGGAGTTCGTGGCGGAGATCAAGCTGCGGAACATCAACAAGGAGTATATCCTCAAGCGCACCCGGGAGACCGACGCCCTGCGGGATGAGATCGACGACCTGGAGGATATCCTGTCGAACCCCAAGCGGGTGAAGAAGATCATCGTGGAGGAGCTGAACGAGGCCGCCAGGAAGTACGGCGAGCCCCGCCGGACCTCCATCGTCTACGGCCATGAGATCGAGACCTATGACGAGGAGGAGGCCGCCGGGGAATATCCCGTCCATGTGTTCCTGTCCCGGGAGGGCTATTTCAAGAAGATCACGCCCCTCAGCCTGCGCATGAGCGGCGAGCAGAAGTTCAAGGAGGGCGACGGCCTGCGCCAGAGCTTCGAGACCACCTCCAACGCGGAGATCATGTTCTTCACCGACAGGTGCCAGGTGTACAAGACCCGCCTTTCCGAGTTCGACGACACCAAGGCCAGCGTCCTGGGCGACTATCTGCCCGCCAAGCTGGGCATGGACGCCGGGGAGACGCCGGTGTACGCCGTGCTGCCGGGGCCGGATTACGCCGGAGCCCTGCTGTTCTTCTATGAAAACGGCAAGGCGGCCCGGGTGGACCTGACGGCCTACAAAACCACCTCCAACCGCCGCAAGCTCACCGGCGCCTACTCCGACAAGTCGCCGCTTTGCTGCATCCGCCGCATCGACCAGGACTGCGAACTGGCGGTGTACTCCACCGAGCCCCGCTGCCTGATCTTCCACACCGCCCTGCTGGCCCCCAAGACCACCCGCACCACCCAGGGCGTGGCGGTGATGCACATGAAGCCCAAGTACCACCTGGAAACGGTGATGCCCCTGGAGGAGACCTCTATCTCCAACCAGAGCCGCTACCGGGTCCGGGCCGTCCCGGCCGCCGGCGCCCTGCTGCGGCAGGAGGACTCCGAGGAGCAGCAGCTGGGCCTGCTGGACTGAGGAGGGACCATGAGAAAAGAGACCATTCGGAGCGGACTGATCATCACCCTGGGCTCCGTGATCTTTGCCCTGTCCTTTGACGCCTTTTTCGCCCCTACGCAGGTGGCTATGGGCGGCATCACCGGCCTGGCCCAGGTCATCAACCTGCTGGTACCCGGCCTGTCCGTGGGCCTGCTGGCCTTTCTGCTGAACGTGCCCCTGTTCCTGGCGGGCTGGAAGTTCATCGGCTTCCGGCTGCTGGCCTCGTCCCTGTTCGCCATGGCCGTCAGCTCCGCCGCCATCGACGCCATCGCGGCGGTGCATTCCTTTCCGGCTATGGACCCCATGCTGGCCGCTGTCTGCGGCGGCGCGTTGATGGGCCTGGGCCTGGGCATGGTGTTCTCCCAGGGAGCCACCACCGGCGGCACGGATATCGTGGCCCGGCTGTTAAAGCTGAAATTCCCCTGGCTGCCCATGGGCAAGCTGGTGCTGGTGCCGGACGGCGTGGTGCTGACTCTGGCGGCCATAGCCTTCGGCGGCGTGGAGACGGCCCTGTACGGCGCGGTGGCCATCTTTGTGTCCGGCCGGGTCATGGACACCGTGCTCTACGGCCTGGATACCTCCAAGGTGGCCTACATCATCTCCGACCGCTGGCGCCAGATTGCCGATGCGCTGCTGCGGGACCGGCAGCGGGGAGTTACCATCCTGCGGGGTGAGGGCGCCTGGACCGGCGATACCAAGCAGGTGCTGATGGTGGCCTTCAAGCAGAAGGAGATCGTGGGGGTCAAGCAGGCGGTCCACGACACGGACCCCCGGGCCTTTATGATCGTCTGCGACGCCCACGACGTGCTGGGCGAGGGTTTTGGAGATTACGGGAAGGAGAATATCTGAGATGTTTGATACCGTGAAAAAGAATCTGGAGGCCCGGGGCTTTTCCGTCCGGACCTTTGCAACGGCGGCGGAGGCGGCCGCTTATCTGAACGAGACCATCGACGGCAGGACCGTGGGCTTCGGCGGCTCTGTGACGCTGAAGGATATGGGACTGTATGAGCTGCTGGGCAGCCACAATGAGGTCCACTGGCACTGGGTAAACGGCCAGGAGGAACGGAAGGCCGCCATGGGGACCCAGGTGTATCTCAGCTCCGCCAACGGCCTGGCGGAGACCGGAGAGATCATCAACATCGACGGCAGCGGCAACCGGGTGGCCTCCACCCTGTACGGCCACGAGAAGGTGTACCTGGTCATCGGCCGCAACAAGCTGGCCCCGACGTATGACGAGGCCCTGTGGCGGGCCCGCAACATCGCCAGCCCCAAAAACGCCCAGCGGCTGGGGAAGAAGACCCCCTGCGCAATCAAGGGCGACCGCTGCTACGACTGCAAGAGCCCGGACCGTATCTGCCGGGGCCTGGTGGTCCTGTGGGGCCCCATGATGGGCATGGAGACGGAAGTCATCCTGGTGGATGAGGACCTGGGTATGTGAGAAAGGAGCGGCCTGTGACCAGTCTGGAACGGACGGCGGAGGTCCTGCGGCAGCGGGGGTTCACCGTCAGCGTGTTTGAAACGGCGGAAGCGGCGGCGGACTATCTGGACGGCGCCATCGACGGAAGGACCGTGGGCTTCGGCGGTTCCATGACCCTGGAGGCCATGGACCTCTGGGAGCGGCTGCGGACCCACAACCAGGTTTATTCCCATCTCCACGGCTTTCCTCTGGGGCCGGAGGCGGCGGAGGCCCAGGTCTATGTGACCTCCGTCAACGGCCTGGCGGAGACCGGGGAGGTCATCAACATCGACGGCATCGGTAACCGGGTGGCCTCCACCCTGTACGGCCACGAAAAGGTGTACCTGGTGGCGGGCCGCAACAAGATCGCCCCCACCTATGACGAGGCCCTGCTCCGGGCACGCAATGTGGCGGCACCGAAGAACGCCCGGCGCAAGCAGATGAAGACTCCCTGCGTCCAGGGGGACCACTGCTATGACTGCAGGAGTTCGGACCGCATCTGCCGGGCGCTGACGGTCCTGTGGGGCCCCATGCTGGGCATGGAGACCGAGGACGTGCTGATCAACCAGGACCTGGGCTATTGAGATCCGCAAAAGGAAGGAGGCGTACTCTGTGAAAAAACGGTGTTTGGCGGTGCTGCTGATGGCCCTTTGCCTGCTGACGGGGTGCGCCTCTCTGCTGGAGCGGGAGTACAGTACGGCGGAACCTCACAGCAGCAAGTTCTGGGAGAGCGAGGCGACGGACACCTTGCGGGCGGAGAATTACCAGGATATCGTCAACGACCTGCTGATTCTGATCGGCCAGCATGTGGACCAGGCCACTCTGCGCCTGTATAATTTCAAGGATGACCTGACCGTGGCGGACACCCTGGAGCGGGCCACGGTGGAGATCCAGCAGGAAACGCCTCTGGGCGCCTACGCGGTGGAGTATATCACCTCGTCTGCCCAGGCTCAGCGGAGCTACTATGAGGTGACGCTGCAGATCGGCTACCGCCGCACGGCGGAGCAGCTCCAGGCGGTGGTGAACGCTACCAGCCCGGAGGCGGTGTCCAGCCTGCTGGAATCCGCCCTGGAGGCCGGGAGGACGGAACTGGCGGTCCGGATCGGCTACTGGGGTGAGGACGGACGGGAAAAGGTGGAGAGCGCGATCCGGCAGCTCCGGGAGGAGCGGGAACTGGAAGAGACTCCCATGTGGGTGGTGAATTACTATCCCACCCAGGGGCCGGTTGGCCTGCTGGAATTCCTGCTGGATCCGCCGGAAATGCCTGTGGTGGAGGGCCTGGAGTCCCAGGAGACTGACCTGACGGCGGAGGAGGAAGCGCTGCCGGAGGAGGCACCAGAGACACCTGACAAAGAAAATTGAAAATTTTAAAAGAAAATGCTTGACAACGAGCGAAGTGCCTGCTAAAATAAATCCTGTTCCGCGGGCTTAGCTCATCTGGTAGAGCGCCACCTTGCCAAGGTGGAGGTAGCGAGTTCGAGCCTCGTAGCCCGCTCCAGCTCAGAAAAAGTCTTAAGGCGATGAAAAAGCCTTAAGACTTTTTTCATACGCCGAACAGACCTTTTCTTCGCTTTCCCACTGAGACCGCTGCGCTGGGTTTCAGCGGGAGCCCTGATTTCAGGACATCCAAATTGGATGTCCTGTTTTTTCGTTAGGGGGAGAGAACTCGATACCGAACACCGTCGCGCCATTGCGATTTCCTGCTTCTGCCGGAAGCCGAAAATCGCGGCGCATCCTCGAAAGCGGTGCGCTTTCTCCGCCGCAGGCGGCGCCTGCACCGCTTTCCACCCACGCGGGGCGCGCGTATGAAATCAGAGGTGAGGCAGGGTTCCCGCAAATGGACGCAGGGCGGTTCCCAGAGTATAAAAAGGGCGGGGCATGTCATCGACACGCCCTGCCCATATGTTTTTATGTAAGAATGCGCCGGACCATTTCCTCCGCCGGATCGATGAGGGGAAGGCTTGTCCGTCGGGACAGGGCCGCTTTGAAATAGGGGAAGTGGGTGCAGCCCAGCAGCAGGGCCTCCATGCCGCACTGCTCGAACCAGGCGGCCAGCTCCGCCAGCCGGTGGTGGGCCACCAGCTCCGCCGGGTCCATGCCCGCCTCGATGGACAGTACCGCCGGCAGCAGGCAGACGCCCAGCAACTCCAGATCCGGGTTGGCGGTGTACAGCGTCCGCTCAATACCCGCCAGGCCCTGGGCGTTGGCGGCGATGAATCCCAGGCGGCGATACTGCCCCGCCAGGGAGCGGTAGACCTCCAGGGGGGTCACGATCCACATGCCGGTCTCCTCCGCCAGGGGGACGAAGTCCACGGCGGAGGACAGGGAGTTGCAGTATACGAAGGCATTTCGGCATCCCCGGTCCATAGCGGCCTGCAAAACGGAAAGGACTTTTGCCTGCTTTTCAGCGGCGGTGGAAATTTGGAAGGCCGTCTGCTGCCGGGGGTCCTCCGCCAGAGGGAAGGGAAGGCCGGTCAGCCCGGCCCCTGCCAGCACGTCCACTCCCATTCGAGTGTCCACCGGGGTGCCAGCCAGGACGGCGATGGGTTCTTTTGTGTTCATGGGGATCAGTCCAGCTTTCTGCGGAAATTGCCGTACACCCGGACGCCCTCCTGCACAGTGAAGAAGGCGTTGGGGTCGATGGTGTGAACGGCGTGGAGCATCTCTTCAATCTCGTACTTGGAAAGGCATACGCACAGCACATGGACCCCTTCGCCGGTGTAGGCGCCGGTACCGCTCCAGTAGGTAACGCCCCGGCCCAACTTCTCCATGACGTACTGGCCAAGCTTGTGCTCGTCGCCGTGGGTGAAGATCAGGGCCTGCACGTTCACGTTCTGCTGGTGCATCCGGTCCAGCACCATCACGGTGAAGAAGTTGTAAATCACCGAGTAGATGGCCACCGCCGGGTCAAAGAGAAGCAGGCAGGCGGTGTACAGAAAAATGTTGAAGGTCAGGGAGAACTTTCCCACAGTGAAGCCGCTGCCCCGCTTGCTGAGGCACAGACCCACCACGTCCAGCCCGCCGCCGCTGCAGCCGCAGGTGAGGACGATGCCGCTGCCGATGCCGGTGAGGATGCCGCCCAGCAGGCAGGCGGTCAGGTAGTCCTCCAGGATCGGAACAGCGGGAACGGGGATGATGCTGTAAAAGAGGGAGTAGGATACGGTGCAGATGATGGTCCGCACCACCAGCCCTCTTCCCAGGTTCAGATAGGCAAACACCAGAATGGGGATGTTCACCAGAAAGTAGAGGATACCGGCGATATCGTGGCTGCCGAAGCTGAGCCCGGCATAGTCCTGCAGCAGGGTCCGGATCAGCTGGCAGACGCCCATGACGCCGCCGGAGTACAGGTTCAGGGGAACGATGAAGAGATTCATGGCGGCAGCGGCAATGAACTCGCCCGCCACGGCAGCCACCAGACGAAGCCATCGGTTGTGCAGTGTGTTGTACAGCATGAAATGCTTCCTCCTGTCAGATAATAGGATGCCCCTCTGCTTTCGATTATACGGGCTTCCGGAGAAAAGCTCAAGAGAAATTATAGGGTGTACTGCAAATACCGCTGCAGCCGTTCCTGGGCCCGCCGCAGAGTCCGGGAGACGGTGGAGACATTGACACCCAGATGGTGGGCGATTTGAGTGACGGACATGTTCCGCTCATAGCGGAGCTCCAGCACTTGCTGCTGGCAGGGGGTCAGCTCCTGCTCTTTGGCCCGCCGGAGATTGCGGCGCAGGCGCTCCAACTGGAGGTCGTTGTCCCCGGTGCCCTCCAGGAGCCAGACAGTCATATCGCGGCTCCGTTCACTGCTGCCGGTATTAAAGGGCGTATTTCTCATGCTTGTGATAACTCCTGTCATAGTATCGGGCGGTCAGCACCGCCAGCTCCTGCGCTTCCTGAAGCAGGGGACGCAGGGCCTCAATCCGGAGCTGCAGGCGCCGGGCGGCGACGGGGTCCGCCTCTGCACGCTCCGCGGCCCGAAGCTCCGCCATGCGGGTGCGGATCATGGCAGCGCTGTCCGCGTAGTAAACTGACAACTCCAAAAGGGTCACAGACCCACCTCCTTTCCACGGGTCTCATGGCAGGGGGCCAGCTCCTGCCGGGCAAATTCCAGCAGGCAGTTTGCACAGATGCGGTTTCCGTTACAGGCCCAGTATTCCTCCCCAGTGGTGATCTCCCGCCCGCACAGAGTGCAGCGCAGGGTGGTTTGCCGTCCGGGACGGCGGTGGACATGGTACAAGAGGGGTCCCTCCTTCAAAATAAAAAAAGATGAAAAAAATTGTTGACAAAAACGTTTTGGTCTGATAAGATAAACCCTGCTGTTGGAAATGTACTTGCTGGTGTAGCTCAGCCGGTAGAGCAGCTGATTTGTAATCAGCAGGTCGGGGGTTCGAATCCGTCCACCAGCTCCAAAGTTCATATGGGGGAATTCCAGAGCGGCCAAATGGGGCAGACTGTAAATCTGTTGTCACTGACTTCGGTGGTTCGAATCCACCTTCCCCCACCAATCATCCAGTCGAAAGACTGGATGTTTTTTTTGCTGTCAGGACAGTGAGACTCTGTCCGGCAGCGAGGGAAATCAAGAAACTTGTTATGAAAGTAGAAAATAACAAGAATCTTGTTTACATTCCAAAATATAGCACATATGTTCTATTTAGTCAAGAGATTTAACAAGAAACTTGTTAAAATAAATTGACATGACCAGAAAAATTACGTATGATAGAGAAAAACATCTCTGGGAGGAACGGAACATGAGCCTTGGGAAGCGCATTCAGGAACGCCGGGAAACGCTGGGACTCTCGCAGGCTGCTCTGGCGAAGCTGCTGGGGGTCTCCCAATCCACCGTGGGCAATTACGAGGCGGGCATCAGCTTTCCCAAGGAGGAGGTCATGCTCCGGCTGTTCGACTGCCTGGAGACCGACCCTAACGCCCTCTTTCGGGACAGCTTCCGGGAGGGCGGCCGGGTGCCGACGCACAGCGAGCGGCAGCTGCTGGAGGGCTACCGGGGCCTCTCTCCCAGGGGGAAGGAGACGGTCCGCTCCGTGGTGGAGGCCCTGTGCGCCTACCGGGACGAGGTGGAGGAGAGCCGGACCAACCGGGAGCCCCGGGTGATCCCTCTGTACCGCAGCCCTGCCGCGGCGGGCTATGCCGCCCCGGTGTTTGGGGAGGATTTTGACAGCATCGCCGTAACAGAGGACGTTCCCCAGGCGGCGGAGTTCGCGGTCCGCATCCAGGGGGATTCCATGGCGCCCTATATTCCCGACGGCTCCGTGGCCTACGTGAACCGGGACCCGCTGGGGCCGGGAGACGTGGGTATCTTCTGCGTGGACGGAGACATATTCTGCAAGCAGTATTACAAGGACCCGGCAGGGGTGGTGTATCTGTTCTCCCTGAACCGGGCCAGGGCAGACGCGGATATTGTGCTGCTGCCCGGCAGCAGCCGGGGGTTGGCCTGCTTCGGCCGGGTGATTATGCACGCCCTGCCGCTGCCCGGAAAGGCGTAAAAAAGCGCGCGGACGAACGTCCGCACGCTTTTCTTTTGCAGATCAGCCAATAAATCCGCCGTCGGCGGTGAGAACCTGGCCCGTCAGGAAGGAGGCCTTGTCCGAGGCGAAGAAGGCCACGGCGTGGGCGATGTCCTCCGGAGTGCCTAAGCGCCCGAGGGGGGTCTCCTCAATCAGCATGGAGCGAGTCTCATCCCCCAGGACCTGCACCATGTCTGTGTCAATACAGCCGGGAGCCACGCAGTTCACCCGAATGCCGGAGGGAGCCAGCTCCAGGGCCAGAGATCGGGTCAGGCCGATGACGGCGGCTTTGGAACAGGCGTAGGCCACCTCGCAGCTGGCGCCCCGCAGGCCCCAAATGGAGGAGATGTTGACGATGCAGCCGGACTTTTCTGAGAGCATGTGGGGCAGCACTGCCCGAATGACGTTGCGGGCGCCGCCCAGGTTGACGGCCATGTGGCGGTCCCACACCTCGTCGGAGGTGTCCTGAAACAGGCCCTGCCCGGAGATACCGGCGTTGTTGACCGCCAGAGTAACAGGTCCCAGCTGCGCTTCCACGGCGCGGACCATGGCGTTTACGGCTTCGCCGTCGGCCACATCGGCCTGATAAGCCATGGCGTTTTGGCCGATGGAGCGGATCTGAGCTGCCACGACTTCCGCTGCTTCCCGCTGTTGGATATAGTTGACGCAGACATCCCAGCCCTCCCGGGCCAACTGCAGGGCAATGCCCCGGCCAATGCCCCGGGACGCACCGGTCACCAGCGCGATTTTCCGCATATTCCAGACCTCCTTGCCAGCTGTTGGATGCAGTATATCAAATTTTTTCAAAAAGCGCAAGAAAAGTGTTGACAAATTGGGTTGGACCGTGTATCCTATATTTGTTCCGCTTCGGACGATTAGCTCAGCTGGCTAGAGCACCTGCTTGACGTGCAGGGGGTCACAGGTTCGAGTCCTGTATCGTCCACCATCTAAACTCCTAGAGCCGCAAGGCTTTGGGAGTTTTTTAGTTTAGTTGGCAATAAGGGAAAACAGGAAAATACGACAAAAATACGACACTTTTGCGAAAAATGCCTCGATATTGAGTGGGGACAATAAAAAAAGAAGGTGCTTTTATGAGGCACCTTCTTTTGCTGTTTGAATGGCTTTCCGCAAAGTCTCGGGACTGGTGTGATCGTACCGCCGGCGCAACATTGACAAATCGATGTGCCCGAGCAAACGTGCTGCCATGTAAGGGTCCATCCCCTGAGCAATCCAGAGAGTTGCACGGGTATGCCTGAGTTCATGAGGAGAGAGTTCCGGCACACCGGGATGGAGTTTGTGAAGCTCTTTCATAAAGGGGCGAAAAACACGGTTGGCCCAGTTGTTGGGCTGGTATGCGTTTCCCTCGGGACTGTGGATGACCTGTTCGGTCCGGATCACTTTCTTTCCAAGTGTTACCGTTTTTGGAGCTTGACACAGACGCTTCCAAAGTGCATCATCAACAATAGGGATTGTCCGCTCCCGGAACTTGTTTTTCAAGCCGTCACTTTCCATCACATGCTTTCCTGTATCAGCGGAAAGGTAGGCCACAAGCCCTTGATGGATGTGGATACAGCGGTTTTCTGTATCAATATCGGACCATCTCAGCCCCAGCAGCTCGCTCCGGGAGATTCCGGTTTCCAGCATCAGCATCAGGGAAAGCCCAGAGGGGTATTCTTTAGCAAGGGAATATGCGACCTCATACTGCTCCTGCGTATAAGACTGCTTTTCCTGAGTAGTCTCGTATTTGGGCAGTTTGATGCTCTTGGTAATCGGACTCTTACTGCACACTTGATTATCCACGGCGGTATCAAAAATCAGCTTCATGACATTGAAATCCTTTTTGACTGTCTCAGGTGCATGAGTTTTAGCAGCTTGGTTGATGTACTTTTGAATATGGACGGGGCGAATCTCGTCAACATACATTTTGCCAAAGTAAGGAATCAAATGATTGTTTACAGGAGCGAGATACGTCCCAGCATAGGTGTTTCCCTTTACATAAGGCTTTTTATATGTTTCCAACGCATAGAGTGCCCAATCAGAGAATTTCCGTTTGGTAATACAGCCGCTTCCGCCAACACACAGCTCCATTTCATATTCTAAGCGGAACTGTTCAGCTCTCTTTCGAGCATCGGCCTTGCTTTTGTTACTGTATACGGATTTCCTGATAACAGTGCCATCCATATTTTTCCCAAGGTTTACTTTGACTTCATACCGTTTGGGCTTATATGATCCGGCTACAGATTCCTTTACCTGTCCTCAGGGGAAAACGCTTCGT
>CAMFAL010000040.1 GCA_945948185.1 uncultured Clostridia bacterium
AATCGAATGACACATCTTGAGATACCCAACAATATCTTTAACTAAGGGAAACTGGTACCTCCACGCCAGAACTGAGCAAGCTGGTGGAGTTGAGCGAGCTGTTCGGTGTCTCCCTGGACCAACTGGCACGGGGAGAGAACTGGTATGGCCCCGGCAGCCGGACGCTGGACCTGGAACGGCTGGCCCGGCAGAACCGCAGCAGCCAGCGAAGGACGGCCCTGACGGTGGTGGGCAGCCTATGCCTGTTGCTGGGCGGTGTGCTGTATGCCGTCCTGCGGGCTTTGCAGACCTGGCTTTTGGGACTGCAGTATCTGCTGTACCGCTATATGACAGCGGGGGAGTATGTGTCCGTTCCCACCGCAGGGAAGATGCTGCGGTTTCTACTGGCGCTGTCTGCGGGGCTGGCCGCGGTGGGGATTTCCCTGTTGGTTTGGCTGCTTTGGCGGCGAAAAAAGAAATAAAGGAAAACGGCCCTGTGGGGCCGTTTTCTTTTGCGGATAATTCCACCCGCCGGGGGCAAGCTATGGGAAAACGAGGAAAGGAAGTTTTTCTATGGCTGAACGACTTGTCATCGCCTTGGGGGGCAATGCTTTGCAGTCCGGAAATGCCGCCCCCACCGCCGAGGCCCAGCTGGAGGTGGTCCGGGGAACGGCCCGGCAGCTGGCGGAGGTCAGCGCCCGGGGTTATGAAATGGCCATCGTCCACGGAAACGGCCCCCAGGTAGGCCGCATTCTGCTTGCCAGCGAGACCGCCAAGGATGTGGTCCCGCCCATGCCCTTCGACGTCTGCGGCGCCATGAGTCAGGGCTATATCGGCTACCATATCCAGCAGGCCCTGAAATACGCCCTGGCCGCCCGGAACCGGAACTACCCGGTGGTGGCCCTGACCACCCAGGTGATCGTGGACGAAAACGACCCGGCTTTCCGAAACCCCACCAAGCCCATCGGCGCCTTCTACACCGAGGAGGAGGCCCGGACGCTGGAGCGGGAGAAGGGCTACGCCATGCGGGAGGATGCCGGCCGGGGCTGGCGACGGGTGGTGGCGTCACCTCTGCCCCGGAAGATTGTGGAGATCGGGGCGGTGCGGTTGTTGTGGGACCATGCCATTGTCATCACCTGCGGCGGAGGCGGCGTGCCGGTGGTGGAGCGCCCCAACGGCATTCTGGAGGGCGTGGCGGCGGTCATCGACAAGGATTTCGCGGCAGAGCTGTTGGCGGAGGAGGTCAACGCCGATGCCCTGCTGATCCTGACGGAGGTGGAGAAGGTGGCCATCCACTTCGGCAAGCCTAACCAGCAGGACCTGGGCCGCCTGAGCCTGGCGGAGGCCGCCCGGTATGTGGAGGAGGGCCAGTTCGGCGTGGGCAGCATGCTGCCCAAGGTACAGGCGGCCATGAAGTTCGTCCGGGCCAACCCCGGCCGGAAGGCCATCATCACCAGCCTGGACAAGTGCCTGGACGCCCTGGACGGCAAAACCGGCACGGTCATCACCTTCGCATAAACAAAAGCATGCCCCGGACCGTGGTCCGGGGCATGTTTCTTTAGGGTTGGATTGGTATCACCAGGCGTGGTACAGCCGGGACTGGGCCGGGGTCATGGCGAAGTAGGTGTAGTTGATGCCCTGCTCCCCGTCGCCCCAGGTGGTGTCGATGTGGTATTCGGTGCCATCCAGAACGGCGGAAGTCCAGATGTGGGTGTCGTTGAACACGGATGTGCACTGGATACCCTCCAGCTTCAGCAGCAGGTTATAGGCCCCGGTGTAGCCGTCACACACGGCGGTGCCCCTCTGGAACAGGCTGTACGGCAGATGGCTGAGGGAGTCCTCGCCGGCGGTATTGTCGTAAACGCAGTTCTCGCAGACCCAGTCGTAATAGACCCGGGCCATCTCCCACTGGGACATGGAGTCTGTCAGCTGCCCTTCCTCCCAGAGCTGCTGGCGGATTGCCAGGGCGGCGTCCATGGTGGCCTCCCGGCAGGCGGGGAGTTCCTCCTGGACGGCGGTGGCGGAGAAGGTGATGGTCATGGCCCCCAGGGTATTGTAGGTGCAGGAGGCGCTGTTGTAGCTCTGCTCGCTGTATTGCTTCACGACCGTCAGGGCGGCGTTCAGGATCTTTCGGGCCATGACCACTGTGAGTTCGGGATAGGTGAGGGTCAGCTGGTTGCTGCCGGAGGAGAGCATATAACGGACGGCGCTGTCCATCTCCTCCGATGTCGCCGGAGAGGCAATCTGTTCCCCCGGCTCCACCAGCTGAGCCAGGGTGCTGCCCGCCGGAGCGGGGGGATCACTGAGGGACCACTGGGGGGCGACACGCAGAGAGGGGTCTACCATGCGGGTCAGCATGGCGGCCGCGGCGCCCCGGGTGATCTGGTCATCCGGCCGGAAGGAGCCCTGGCGGTCACTGCCCATGCAGACGCCTTTGCGGTACAGGGCGAGAATATCCTGATAATAGGGCGTGTATTCACTGACGTCCGTGATGGCCCGGCGGGTGGCGTAGCCCTCCGTCACCAGCTCGTCGTAAACGCTGGGGAGGGCCTCCTCCGGCAGAATGTTCGCCAGGATATGGGCCATCTGGGCCCGGGTGGCGGGAGCGGTCAGCTGACCGTCCAGCGCCGCGTCCAGGGAGATGCCCTCTGCCCGCAGGTACAGGAGATAGGGTATGGCAGCCGGCTGGCCCTCCGTCCTGTGGAAAGCGGGGCCTTCCTCCGGGTCACCGGTGCGGTAAAGACTGCGGATGCGGGCGGCGAAGATGATAGCCTGTCCCACCGACAGCGGGGCGGTGAGCCCGTAGGTGCCGTCCGCGTTGCCCACGGACAGACCGTATTCGTAGAGGGCGGAGACATTGGCATAGAAGGTGGAACCCGCCGCCAGGTCAGAGAATTGATTGGTATAGGTTTTGAGGCGAACAAAGTTGTCCGTGCTGTCCTGCGACGCCAGAGCGGGCATGGACAGCAGGCACAGGGCCAGCAGCAGAGCGAGAAAACGTTTTTTCACGGCGGCTCCTTTCTGTTTTAGGAGGGAATGTTCAAATCCTCCGACACACGGTCCTCCACATAGGGATTCAGATGTTCGTTGACCAGAGCCAGCGTGGCTTCCCGGTCCAGATAGATGTAGGGAGATACCCATTCGTTGGGCAGGGTGGAAAATTCGATGGCGTCAGCGCCCATGGAGATGGCCTCTTTCCCCAACCAAGCCAGGTTTCCCACGGTTAGGTCGGTTTCTACATAGGACTGGAAGATCTTCACGAAGTCGTCCACCTTGCTCAGATTGGACATGGTCAGTACCTGCTTGGCCACGGCCTTCAGAAAGGCCTGCTGGGTTTGCATCCGGCCGATGTCCTCACTGCCGTAGCCGGTACCGTCGTTGTTATGGCGGAACCGGACCACCTTCAGGGCATCCGCTCCATTGAGCTTTTGGGTGCCCTTGGAGAGGTGAATGTGCAGGTCCTGGTAGGGATCGTCGTAGTCCATGTTGACGGGTACGTTGAAGGTGACGCCGCCGATGGCGTTCACCAGCGCCTCAAAGCCCCGGAGGTCCACCTGGACCGTGTAGTCCACGGGGATGCCCAGTTGTTCGGACACTGTGTCCGCCAGCAGCCGGATGCCGCCGGAGTTGTAGGCGTAGTTGATCTTGTGGGCCTTGCCGTTGATGATGGCTTTGGTGTCCCGGGGGATGCTGACGCCGTAGATGGCGTTGTTGGCAGCGTCCACGGCCACCAGAATATTGGTGTCGCTGCCGCCGTTGTGATCGTCCACGCCGGACAGCAGAATGGTGTAGAAGTCGGGCTTCCGTTCCATGTGAGAGCGAAGGGCTTCCGCAGCGGCCTGCTCCTCCGGGGAGAGGGCTGGGACTTCTTCCTTGGGCAGAGGCTCCTGGTCCGGCTGCTTCTGCTCCGGGGCCCGGAAGAGACAGTGGTATCCGGCAAAGACGGCGGCGGCCAGAAAGACCGTCAGCAGGAGGAGCCGCCCCCAGTGAAAGTGACGGCGGCGGTGACGATGATGTGGATCAGACATGGAAAAGCATGCTCCTTGAAATAGATTTACATAACACTAAACCCATTATATAGCCCGTCCCAGGAAAGCACAAGAGGAAAAATAGCGGGAAAGCCGCTATTTTTCCTCTGGGGATTGGGCGAGATCCACGGATAATTGCTCCAGGAGTACTTTGATGTCGGCCAGCAGCTGGTTTTGATAGGACAGCGCGCAGTGTATGTAGTAGAGGGCGGCGTCGGTCTCCCGGGCGGAGGCGGGCAGAGACCGCTCCGCACCGCCCACCGGATGGGGCCAGCGGCGCACCTCCGGCTCCCGGGGGGGCGGACCGCTGCCGTGACCGCCCTGACGGTCCCGCCCGTGGGGATAATTTGCCATGGGCTTTCCTCCTGACGCGGCCTCAGGCGCCGCGGTATTTTTTGCGGGTGGCGATGCCGCCCCGGATATGCCGCTGGGCCTTGTTGATATCCAGAACTTCCTTGACCTGCAGATACAAGGCGCGGTTGAACTGAGGCAGCCGCTCGGAAATGTCCTTGTGAACAGTGCTTTTGCTGATGCCGAATTTCTGTGCGGCGGCGCGGACCGTGGTCCGGTTCTCTATGATGTAAAGAGCAAGACGCTCGGCCCGCTCCTCCATATTTTCTTTCAAACGCTTCACTCCCCGCCTCTAGTTGCTCCATCCTATGCGGCGAAATGCCGGGATATGAGCGGATGGAGTCCGGGGAAATGAAACAGCCCCGCCGCAAATTTCTGCTTGCGGCGGGGCGGAGGTTATTTCTTCAATTTCTGAATGTGCTCCAGGCGGTTCAGGGCCTCATTGAGGGTCTCGTCGTTCTTGGCAAAGTGCATCCGAATCAGGTGGTTCACCGGCTCCCGGAAGAAGCTGGAGCCGGGCACGGCACCCACGCCCACCTCCCGGGCCAGGTCCTCGCAGAAGGTGAGGTCATCGGTGTAGCCGAATTCCCGGATGTCCATCATCACATAGTAGGCGCCCTGAGGGTCGTTGTGGGCAATGCCTAGGGTGTCCAGGCCCTTCAGGAACAGCTCCTTCTTGTGAGTGTACTTGGCCAGCAGCCCGTCGTAGTAGTCCTGGCCGAAGCTGAGCGCGGGCATGACGGCCTCCATTAACGGGGCGGCACAGCCCACCGTCAGGAAGTCGTGGACCTTCTTGGCCCGCTCGATAATGGGCTCCGGGGCAATGATGTAGCCCAGCCGCCAGCCGGTGATGGAGTAGGTCTTGGACAGGGAAGAGCAGGAAAGAGTCCGTTCCCACATCCCCGGCAGAGTGGCGAAATAGGTATGGGTGTGGGGGGCGTAGACGATATGCTCGTACACCTCGTCGGTGATGACATAGGTGTCGTACTTCTCAGCAAGACTTGCGATGATCCGCAGCTCCTCCCGGGTGAAGACCCGGCCGCAGGGGTTGGAGGGGTTGCACAGCACCAGAGCCTTGGGATGCTGGCGGAAGGCGTCCTCCAATACCTCCGGGTCGAAGGTGAAGGACGGCGGCACCAGAGGTACGTAAATGGGCTCAGCGCCGGAAAGAATGGTGTCCGCACCGTAATTCTCATAGAAGGGTGAAAACACAATCACCTTGTCGCCGGGGTTGGTAACGGTCATCATGGCGCACATCATGGCCTCCGTGGAGCCGCAGGTGGCTACGATTTCCGTATTGGGGTCGATAAAGCTGCCCATGTAATGGGACTGCTTTTTGGCAAGGGCCTCCCGGAAGTTGGGGGAGCCCCAGGTGATGGCATACTGGTGGGGGCCCTCGTGAGCAACCTCTGCCAGATGGTCCATAATCTCCCGGGGAGGATCAAAGTCGGGAAAACCCTGGGACAGGTTTACGGCGTTGTACTGTAAAGAGACGCGGGTCATGCGGCGGATGACGGAATCGGTAAAGGTAGCGGTGCGATCAGACAGCGGCTGGGGCATGGAGGTCACTCCTATCTGTTGTATGATACTCAATCATAGCGAAAACATGGGAAAAAAGCCACAAGAAATTTGCATCAGGATGAAGGCCGGTTATAAATTCTATTTGGCGGATACGGCAAAGCGTAGTATAATAGAGCCGATATCACATGGAAAGGAAGACGGACCTTATGACAAATGAAACTTTACGAGTGCTGAAAGAGCGCCGCAGCATCCGCAAGTACAAGGCGGAGCAGATCAAAAACGAAGAACTGGACGCCATCCTGGAGGCTGGCACCTGGGCTGCCAGCGGCAAGGGCCTGCAGTCCGCCGTCATGGTGGTGGTGCAGGATCAGGAGACCATTGCCATGCTGTCTAAGGCCAACGCCGAGATTCAGGGCAAGCCCGGCGCGGATCCCTTCTACGGGGCACCCACGGCGGTGGTGGTTCTGGCAGACGGTGAGGCCGCCAACTGGCTCCAGGACGGCTCCCTGGTGATGGGCAACCTGATGATTGCCGCCGCGTCCATCGGTGTGGGCTCCTGCTGGATCAACCGGGCCAAGGAGTATTTCGATATGCCCGCCGGTAAGGAAGTGCTGAAAAAGTGGGGCCTGGATGAGAAATACCGGGGCGTGGGCATCTGCGTCTTGGGCTATGCCGACGGCTCCGTCCCCGTACCCAAGCCCCGGAAGGCCGACTATATCCGCCGGGTGTAACCCCAAAATGGAAAAAAGGGAAGCGGAGGACCAGCCTCCGCTTCCTTTTTTAATCGTAGGTGAAGAATCCGTAGCCCATTTCCACATTCGAAAGGCCCCAGCAGCCCAAGGTGCCGTTGCCCTCCACATTCCAGCTGGGCCACCAGCTGAGAAATTCCTCGGAGAGCCCCGCGGTGGGAGTTTCCGGAGCGTAAAGCAGGAACTCTGTCCCGCCTTCGATGCCGTAAGGCTCGGAGGCAATGTAGTGGATCTCACCGTCATCCCACTCCGGGGCAGGCGTCTCCTGGATGTCTGTGCTTTCCAGCGTCATGGCCCAGGTGTGGTCATCCACCTGTCGGAAATCGCCGAACCGGCCGCTGAAGGTGCAGATGTAGACGGTAGTGGTGTCCGCGTCGTGATACACACCCATAAAGGTGCCGTCCCGGTTCAGGGTCAGGTCCGTGGACCAGGCTCCGGCGCCGCTGGCGAACACGAATTCCCTGGGAAGGGCATCTGGGAGCAGGGCGGTATCCGCTTCCGCAGCAGCTTCCTCAGTTGCCGCCGGTTCCTCACGGGTGGGCTGCTTGTCTGCGTTGTCTTGCTGCTGCGTATCCCCGGCGCCGCAGCCTGCCAGAAGCCCCAGGCACAGTGCCAGGACCAGCAGCACTGCCGGAAACCGGTATGTTCTCTGCTTTTTCAAAATCAGGACCTCCCTGTGTGAATGTTCAAGTGGATAATATCATGCCGCTGGTCTTATGTCAACCGAACCGGGACGGTGTTCACAGAAGATTTACAGCCTCTTGCGAACCGGGAAAAATTGCGGTACACTGGGAAAAACGAGGGGAGGTGCCGCCATGACATACCAGGCGGAACGAGAGGCCATCTGCCAGGTGGGAAAGCTCCTGTATGACCGGAATTATGTGGCAGCCAACGACGGGAATATCTCCGTGAAGGTAGGGGAGGACCGCCTGCTGATTACGCCCTCCGGTGTCAGCAAGGGCCGGATGACCCCGGACATGCTGCTGGTGACGGACCTGGACGGCAATGTGATCGAGGGGGACCGCCACCCCTCCTCCGAGGGAAAGATGCACCTGGTGGTGTATCGTCATCGCCCGGATGTGGGGGCGGTGGTCCACGCCCACCCGGCCATGGCCACGGCTTTCGCCGTGTGCCGTCAGGGACTGGAGACGCCCTATTTATCGGAGTTGGTAGCGGGTCTGGGCAGTGTGCCCTGCACGTCCTCCTTTGCTATGCTGTCTACCGGCGAGGTACCGGATAGCGTGGTTCCCTATCTGCCGGACCACAATGCGGTGCTGCTGGCCAACCACGGCGTCATGGCCTGGGGCGGAGACCTGTGGGAGGCCTTCGACCGGATGGAGACCGTGGAGCACACGGCCAAGATCGTGTGGAACGCCCGGCTGCTGGGTACCCCCGTGGCCTTGACGGAGGGCGAGGTGGCGCGGCTGCGAAGCCTGCAGGATATGTACCGGAAATTGCGGGAAGTGAGGAGACCGGAATGAGTGAACAGCTGAAACAGGTGACCCATGTGGAGAATATCCGATACGACAAGGCAAAGGAAGAGCTGATCATCATCGACCAGACTTTGCTGCCCAATGAGGAGCGTTTTATCACACTGACCACAGCGGAGGAGATATACGACGCCATCAAGCTGCTGCGGGTCCGGGGTGCCCCGGCTATCGGCATCTGTGCGGCTTACTCCCTTTACAGTCTGGCCCGCACCATTCAGGAGGAAACCCCTGAGGGCTTCCTGAACGAGCTAAAAAAGCAAGCCGCCTATCTCAACAGCTCCCGTCCCACGGCAGTGAATCTCAGCTGGGCCTTGGGAGAGATGGTAAAGACGGCGGAGACCCACCTGGACCTGCCTCGGGCGGACTTGCTGGAGGCGCTGTACCGGAAGGCTGTGGACATCCATGAGGACGACATCGCCAAGTGCAGGGCCATCTCCGAATACGGCCTGACTCTGGTGAAAGACGGGGACGGCATCCTGACCCACTGTAATGCGGGCCCCCTTGCCACCTCCCGGTATGGTACCGCTCTGGGTCCCATCCTGCTGGGAACGGAAAAAGGCATGAAGTTCCGGGTATTCTCCGACGAGACCCGGCCTCTGCTGCAGGGCGCCCGCCTCACCAGCTATGAGCTGCACCGGGCCGGGGTGGATGTGACATTGATCTGCGACAACATGGCCTCTATCGTCATGAAAAACGGCTGGGTTCAGGCCTGCTTCGTGGGCTGTGACCGGGTAGCTGCCAACGGCGATGCCGCCAACAAGATCGGCACCAGCGGCGTGGCCATTCTGGCCAAGCACTACGGCATCCCCTTCTACGTGCTGGGCCCCACCTCCACCATTGACATGAACTGCCCTGACGGGGACCACATCCCCATCGAGAAGCGGGATCCTGACGAGATCAAAACCATGTGGTATGAAAAGCCCATGGCCTTGCCGGGGATAAAGTGCTACAACCCCGCCTTCGACGTAACGGATCACACCCTGATCGCCGGCATTATCACGGAAAAGGGCATCTGCCGGGCACCGTATACTGAGAGCTTGACGGCATTATTCGACAACAAAGCGTAAAATTCGATTTAAAATATACAAGGAGGACTGTAAAAATGGCCATCAAGGAATCCCCCTCCGCCAGCATCGTGGCGGAAGAGAGCAACATCGCAAAGGTGGTGCTGATGCCCGGCGACCCCCTGCGGGCCAAGTACGTGGCGGAGCACTATCTGGAGAACCCCGTCTGCTTCAACACGGTTCGCAACATGCTGGGCTACACTGGTACCTACAAGGGCAAGAAGATCTCCGTCATGGGCCACGGCATGGGGGTGCCCTCCGTGGGCATTTACAGTTATGAGCTGTACCAGTTCTTCGGCGTGGAGTCCATCATCCGCATTGGCTCCGCCGGCGGCATCGGTGACGACGTGAAGGTCCGGGACGTGGTGATCGCCATGGGCGCCTCCACCAACTCCCATTTTGTGGACCAGTACAAGTTCCCCGGCCAGCTGTGCGCCACTGCCGACTACGGGATGCTGAAGGACGCCGTGGCGGCGGCGGAGAAGCTGGGGGTCCGGGCCGACGTGGGGCAGGTGTTCACCGCCGACCAGTTCTACAATGCCAATTCTGAAGCGGCGGAGACCTACCGCAAGTTCGGCATCCTGGCGGTGGAGATGGAGGCGGCGGGCCTGTACTGGACTGCACAGTACCTGGGCAAGAAGGCACTGGCCATCCTGACCATCTCCGACCACATCTTCACTGGAGAAGCCCTCTCCGCGGAGGACCGTCAGGATTCCTTCCATGAAATGATGGAGATCGCCCTGGAGACCGCATGGAAGTCCATCGACTGAATTGAAACAAAAAACTGCCGGAGTTTGCAAGACTCCGGCAGTTCTTTTATCTGATTTGATATTCGATACCACCCACAGAGATGCTTGCCAGTTCCTCCAGAGGGATGATCTCGTCAAAGACCTCGCCTTTGCCGCAGACGGTGACGCCGTGCTCCGGCTTGATACTGCCGCCGGAACTGGACATGTCGATGACGGTGCCGTCGGTTTTGGTCAGCAGGATCTCCACGTTCTCAAAGTACCGCTGCATCTGGCGGCTGTCCTCCGGATCCTCCCGCCCGCTGGGGGCGTTGCTCCACTGAACCTCTCTGTCCACGGTGTAATCCACCTTGACGGCCACGGGAGAGACGGTGATGGAATCCACGGTGAAGGTCATGCCGTTCTGCTGGAAGGTCTCGCCGCCGCCCAGGGTGACGGAGAGGTCCTCATAGTCCACTTCAAAGCGGAATTTCCAGTGGCCCTCCACCAGGGTAACAGCTTCACCGGCGGCATCATCCCAGCCGCGCAGGTCCTGGAACTCTGCCGTGGCGGTGCAGTGGGAAATGGGAGTGTCCGCGGTGACGGTCTGCACCAGCTGAATGGCACTGTTGTCGGTCTCGTCCGTCACGAACCAAGCGCTGCCGTGGCTGCCGCCCCTCACGGGCAGGTTTGCGCCGCCGAAGCCGCCCATCATCAGAGAGCGGGCGTCGGTGCCCTCTGGCAGGAGAGGCGTGCCGTCATCCCGGCGGATGGTGTAGATGATAGCGGCGTTGTAGGTGTCGCCCATGATGGCGTCGGCGGTGATGGTGATGCCGTTATCCGTGTCGCTGGCACCGATGGGATGGCCGATCTTGTCGATGACCTCCGTTTGTGCCGTGCCGCTGCCGAAGATGGTGCCAAAGGACTCCGCGGCGGACTTCAGGACCCCGCTGGCCCCGGCGCCCACCGCCAGTGCTACCGCCAGGCAGGCTGCCAGAACGGCGATTTTGCCCAAGGGACGGTGGGATTTGCGGGCGGGATGCCGGGCTGCGTCCGCTGCCCGTTTGGCCAGCTGAGCTTTCTGCTCCGGAGTAAAGTACAGGCTGTCAAGTACCTGCTGATAGTCAGACTGTCTGTTCATATCCGTAACCTCCTAAGATCTCTTTCAGTTTCGCCCGGCCCCGGGCCAGCCGGGTGTGGACAGTGGCCGTGGGGATGCCCAGAATTTGCCCGATCTCCCGGGCGTCATACCCCTCATAATAAAAGAGATAAATGACCGTCCGGTAGTGGGCTGGCAGTTGGCTGACCGCCGCCAGTACCGATCCGTCCTCCGCCTCCGGGGCGGGGACCTCCATGCAGGCCTCCAGCCCGCAGGTCCGCTTCCGCCAGGGGTTTTTCAGCAGGTCCTTGCAGGTGTTGGCGGCCATCCGCAGAATATAGGCCCGCTCATGCCGGGGACTTTCGAATTCCCGGGGGTCCGTCAGCAGCTTTACAAAGACGGTCTGGCACACATCCTGGGCATCGTGGGTGTTTTTCAAATAAGTATAGCTCAGGCGGAGAATGGCGTCGGCATAGGTATTCGCCAACCGCTCTGCCCGTTGGTTCAAGTCCATGGTATCAACTCCTTTGAAGCGCGCTCATATCAGATACGACCGGGAAAACGAAAAACTTTCACAGCCCGGCAAAAAAATCTATCCCCATCAGGATTGCGCCGGGGATTCTCAAACTCCCGGAGTTTTGCCAGCAGCTTTATAAAGACGGACCGCCATACATCCTAAGTGAATTGATTCCGTAAAAACGGACAATAGACGCAGCGTCCCCTGATGCAGGAAGATAGAAGCACTGCATGAGGGGACGATTATGCCAAGGAAGCATCAGCTCACGATAGAACTTTTGCCGCAGATCAAAGAGATGCAGAAACAAGGAATGACGCAGCGCGAGGTGAGGGATGCACTGGGATTGACCCGATACAGGCAGGTCTGCTATTTGCTTATGCGAGGAAGGAAAAACGGTGCAAGGAGTTTCCAAATCACGAGATCGCAGGCCTGCAAAACATAGACAGAGTATCAGTAAAAGCATGAAAGTGGAACTGCTGTGAGACTTTCTCTCATGCACTAATGAGTAACGGATATCTCCTATATTACCACGGCGCAAGGCGCCTTGTATCGGCCTGTCATCTGAGATTCTCATAACAATAGCGTTATTGCTTACAAAACCGGTACAGAACAGAATGTCAACCTGGTTCTGAACACACTCAAAGCAGCTGAAGGAAATGGCCACTGCAGAGCGGTAACTCCACAGTGGCCAGGGTGCTCAGCGCGCCTTGCAAGCATATTTTAAGCCGACTCAAAAATAAGGAATCGCTCCAGCAATATCAAGACGCGGAAAACCTGTAACATTTTGACCGAGAATTTTTTCTTGATCTTAAAAACAGAGTGTGTTCACAGAATGAAAAGCACATCCGTCGCCAAAGGCAGAGCAATGATGGGTGACTATGACTATTTTTACAATCATGAGCGTATACAGGCCAAAACAAAACTGGCGCCTCTGGAATTGCGGCGCCAGTTTGCTGCTTGGATTTTCTGCCCTTGATTAGGTACATTTTTGTGCTGTCCGCACAATCTGGCACGGTTCAAGATTGATCCCGCGGCAGGGAGGTAACGTCAGACTCTCGCCATGGCATCCTGGAAGTCCTTCTGGTCGGTAAACACCTCTTGCTTATAGGGATTCTTTTTCTGCGCCTTTGCCCGCTTGATGATGGCGACCAGGATGACCACATTCACCACCAGGGCCACGATGGCGATGACGCCCTGGGCGGTGGGATCGGCAGCGGTAGGCCGGATGGCAGGATCCATGAAGCCGTCGGCGTAGATGGTGGGGATGGTAGTGAAGACACTCTTGTCCTGGAACAGGGGGAACACCTGAGCGAACATGCACCACAGGGCCAAGGTGTTGGCACGGTTCTGGATCCATCCGCCCTTATTCCAGAAGTGGTTGGCAAAGGTGGGCGCCAGCAGCAGGGCCAGACCGCAGTACCAGGAGTGGGTAGGCAGGCAGTTGTAGGTGTACTCGAAGTTCCACAGGTCATAGGCCAGGATGTAGCACCAGGTCATATCGGGCCATAGCATATCCTTCTGGTCCCTGGAGGTGTAGATGCCCCACCAGGCGGTCATGCAGAAGATGTTGATGATGCCGGCGATGCCGTTGACCCAGTTCCACCAGCCGCCGTACAGCCACACGTTCTCGGAGGAGAGCCACCAGCGGTCCCCGAACTCCGCCATGGCCATGGCGCCCCGGATGCCGGACTCGAAATCGCTGGCCACGGCGATGAGGATGTTGATGGCGACGATTGCAAAGGGAAATACCTTGAACCACTCCGTCTTGCCGATGCTCCACTTGTATTTCAGCATCATGAAGCCAATGCACCCGGCGGTGGCGGCATACAGCTTGGCATAGTGGAACCAGCTGTTCATATTGGTGTAGGTCTGGTTGTTCAGCGCCCATTCCGCTCCGGCGGCGGCGCCCACGTAGATAGCGATGAAGTACACCGTCAGGGCGGCGGGCAGCGCCAGGAAGCAGAGGATGCCGCCGGCCTTGGTGCGGCGGGCAAATTCATTTGCCAGCACCAGGCAGGTGAACACCAGCACGAAGCCCAAAAGCTGATAACCAGCGGTCTCGCCGTAGAGTTGGAACAACATATCTGATTCCTCCCAGTAATATTTTCTCCCGATTATCCCATTTGTCGTGGAATTTCGCCCGTTTCCGGCGGCTCCGGGTCCGGCACCTCGATCTCCTTGATGTTCAACTCAGACCCGGTCAGCAGCCAGGTGTCCCCGCTTCCACAGTGGGGACAGGTCTTTCCGTGGGCCACGGTGGGATAGTCCTTCCCGCAGCCGTCGCAGTGGGTGACAGCGGGAAGAATGTCCGTCCGCAGCTCCGCTCCACGGAGCAGGTCGGACTTCTTCACCGCCCAGTCCCAGCAGTCGGTGAGGTAGGAGGGCACCACGCCAGAGACCTCCCCGATCTCCAGCGTCACGGCGCTGACCCGGGTGAGGCAGTTTTGCCGCCCCACCTCCTCCACGGACTTGATGACGTGGAATACGATGCCCAATTCGTGCATTTATGCCTTCTTTCCAAACTTGATCTTCAGCCCTCGCTTCACCATGTAGGGCAGCACGGCCTTCAGCTTATCCTCGATGGGCACCATGGTGCTGCACTCCGGACGCTCCCGATTGAGGTGAATGGCGTCAAAGCCGCACTTGGTTGTGCAGACGCCGCAGCCGATGCACTTGTTGGGGTCCACCACGGAAGCGCCGCAGCCCAGGCACCGGGCGGTCTCGATCTTCACCTGTTCGGCGGTGAAGCCGGTGCGCTCGTCGGAGAAGGTTTTCCGCAGGGCCTCGTTGTAGCCGGGGCGCTGGCGGGGGGTGTCGTCATAGCTGCCGATGTCCAGGTTCTTCTTGTCCAGCTCGATGAACTGGCGGCGGTTGCGGCCGATGGTCAGGCTGCTGTGAGGCTGCACGAAGCGGTGCAGGGACACGGCGCCCTCTTTGCCGGCGGCAATGGCGTCGATGGCGAACTTCTGGCCGGTGTAGGCGTCGCCGCCAACGAAGATGTCCGGCTCGGCGGTCTGGAGCGTCAAGGGATCTGCCTTGACCGTGCCGTTGGGGTTCAGCTCTACCTTGGTGCCCGCCAACAGCTGGCCCCAGTCGGCCTTCTGGCCGATGCAGTAGAGGACCGTGGTGCACTCCGCGGTCTCGATCACGAAATCGTCAAAGGTGGGGGCGAAACGGCCCTCGGCATTCCTGACGGACAGGCACTTGCGGAAGGTGATGCCGGTGCACTTGCCGTCGGCAGAGGCGATTTCCACAGGGCCCCATCCGGCCCGAATGGCGATGCCGTCCTTCTCACACTCGGAGCGGTCTTCCTCGCCGCAGGGCATGTCGTCGTAGCCCTCCAGGCAGTACATGGTGACACTCTCCGCGCCGCAGCGGACGGCGGTGCGGGCCACGTCGCAGGCGATGTTGCCGCCGCCAATGACAACGACTTTACCCTCCAGTTTCTGCGGGCCTTCCAGGTTCACCAGCTTGGTGAAGTCGATACCGGCCATGACGCCCTGGGCATCGTCACCAGGGATGTTCAGTCTACCGCCGCTCTGGAGACCGATGGCCACATAGAAGCCCTGGTAGCCCTGGTCCCGGAGCTGCTGGATGGTGACATCCTTGCCCACCTCTACGCCGCAACGGAACTCCACACCCATCTCCCGGAGTACATCGATCTCCGCCTCCACCACGTCCTTTTCCAGGCGGAAGGAGGGGATGCCGTTCATCAGCATACCGCCGGGGCGGGCGGCCTTGTCAAATACCGTGGGCTTGTAGCCCTTTTCGGCCAGATAATAGGCGCAGCTCATACCTGCGGGGCCTGCGCCGATGACGGCGATCTTCTGGGAGAAGGGCCCCCGCAGGGTGGGAGATACCACTGGGGGAATGAACCGGGTGGCGGCATCCAGGTCCTGCTGGGCGATGAACCGCTTCACCTCATCGATAGCCACCGCCTGGTCCACGGTGCCCCGGGTGCAGGCGTCCTCACAGCGGCGGTTGCAGATGCGGCCGCACACGGCGGGGAAGGGATTCTCCCGCTTGATGAGCTGGAGGGCCTCGGTGAACTTGCCCTGGGCCGCCAGCTTCAGATAGCCCTGCACGGCGATGTGGGCGGGGCAGGCGGTCTTGCAGGGGGAGGTGCCG
>CAMFAL010000041.1 GCA_945948185.1 uncultured Clostridia bacterium
TCCTACATAGGGGGCCTTTTGTCTATTGTCCGTTTTTACTGGAGCTGTTCAAACAAAGGAAGCCTGTCTTTTTGTTTGTTCAATAAAAGCGGCCGCCGTTACCCACCCACAGGTCGGCGTTGTCGCCCATAATGGCTTTCAGGGATTCGGAAGCATCCTCGATCTCGTCCATCAAGCCGTCGGGAATCTCCTTTTCGTAAGCGGCGATGTTCTGCTCCAGCTGCTTCACCGAGCGGGCGCCTGCCAGAACGGTTTTTACATAGGGCCGCCGCTTCAGGAAGCCCATAGCCACCTCAGCGGGGGCCAGGCCATTCCGCTCACAGAAAGCCGTCAGCACGTCGATGAATGCGAAGATCTCATCCTCAAAGCCGTTTTCCGTATGGCGGCAGGGCGTCCAGGTGCTCTTGTAAAACCGGGTCTCCCGCCGGCCCACGGGCACATCCTCGATGCGGCGGAATTTGCCGGTCAGCAGTCCCTGGGCCAAGGGCGAGTAGGCACACACCGGAATGCCAGCCCGTTCGCTGGCGGGGATGATCTGCTTCTCCGCCACCCGCCAGATCAGAGAGTAGGGCAGCTGGTTCATGGCCACCTCCTGCCCGGCCAGGCTGGCAATGCAGCCTACGCCGGCATTGCACATGCTGGCCATTCGGATCTTGCCCGCCTTTTTCAGCGCTTCAAAGGCGGCAAAGGTCTCCTCGATGGGAATATCCGGGTTGGGCCAGTGGATCTGGTACAGGTCGATGTAGTCCGTCTGCAGCCGCTTCAAGCTGGCCTCGCAGTGGGTGATCACGTCGTCATAGCGGAGATTGCCGGTATAGACTTTGGTGGCCACCACCGCCTGGTCCCGGCGGCCCTTCAGGGCCTGCCCCACCACTTCCTCGGATTTTCCGTTTCCGTACCGTTCCGCCGTGTCGATCAGGTTCACGCCGTGGTCCAGGGCACAGTGGATGGTCTCGATGGCCGCCCGGTCATCGCTGGCGCCCCAAACGTTGGCGCCGGAGTAGGCCCAGGTCCCCAGGGCCAGGCCCGAGACACAGATGCCGCTGGTGCCCAATTGGCTCTGTTTCATGATTCTCTTTCCTTCCTTCAAGCAGTGCTGTCTCAGCGTCCGGCCTTCCGGTCCGCTTCGATCAGCAGCTTCAGCGCTTCCACCGCCACCTTAACGGAATTAGCGGTATCCTCGTTCATCTTCTGATCCAGGCCGGCGGCCTCCCGCTCCTGGTTCCAGATAACATGGAAGCAGGAGCCGCAGCGGCACCCCAGGGCCGCCGCCACCACGAACAGCGCGGCGGACTCCATCTCGCTGGCCTTGACTCCCAGGCGCTTCCAGCTCTCCCACTTGGCCTTCAATTCGTAGTACACAGGGGAGGCGGCGGGATCGTGCTGGCCGTAAAAGCTGTCCTTGCACTGAACCACGCCGGTGTGCAAAGGCAGACCCAGGGCTTTCGTTGCCTGGGCAAGGCAGTTGGTAACGCCCAGGTCCGGCACCGCCGGGTATTCGATGGGCGCGTATTCCAGGCTGGTGTGCTCAAAGCGGACGGCGCCGGTGGCCACCACGATATCACCGGACTGAACATTCAGGTCGATGCCGCCGCAGGTGCCAGTGCGGATAAATGTATCCGCGCCGCATTTATGGAGTTCCTCCATGGCGATGGACGCCGAAGGGCCGCCGATACCGGTGGAGCAGGCAGTCACCTTCTCCCCCAGCAGATACCCGGTCCAGACGTTGTACTCCCGGTTGTAAGCGACCTGCTTCGCGTCGTCGAACAGGGCGGCAATGGCAGAGACCCGCCCCGGGTCACCGGGCAGGATACAGTACCGGCCTATGTCGCCTGTGGCGCAGTGGATGTGAAATTGCTTCTCCAGTTTTTGCATGTCAAGCACCTCGCCTTTCATAATTCCGGCGTCTCCGCCAGGTTTTTCAGTGTGTCTCCCGTCAGGCGGTAGACTGTCCAGTCGGACATAGGCTCCGCCCCCAGGGAACGGTACAAGTCGATGCTGGGCTGATTCCAGTCCAGGCACCACCACTCCATGCGCCCGCAGCCCCGTTCCATGGCGATGGCCGCCAGCTTTTGCAGAATGGCCTTTCCATACCCCTTCCCCCGGTACTCCGGCAGAACAAACAGGTCCTCCAGATACAGACCGGAGCGGCCCAGGAATGTGGAGAAGTTGTGGAAAAACAGGGCGAAGCCCACCTCTTTCCCGTCCTCCATGGCGAAAAGGACCTGGGCGCTCTTCTTTTGGAACAGCTGGTCCGCCAGGGTGGCCTCATCAGCCACCACCTGGTCCAGCAGGTGTTCGTAGTCTGCCAGTTTTTTGATAAAGTCCAGAATCAGCGGAGTATCCCGCTCTTCGGCAAAGCGAAAAACCAGCTCCATGGCAGCCACCTCACTTCATGGTCACTACCGTGACACCGCTCTCGCCCTCGCCGTAGACGCCCAGGCGGAAGCTCTTGACGGCCTTGTTCCGCCGCAGGATGTCGTGGACGGCCTTCCGCAGGGCGCCGGTGCCCTTGCCGTGAATGATGGTGACGGTGTCCAGCCGGCCCATGACAGCGGCGGAAAGGAAATTCTCCACCACGCTCTCGGCCTCCAGGGTCTCCATGCCCCGGATATCCAGCTCCCGGCTGGCGGAGGCCCGCAGGGCCCGGTCCGCGTTCTGCCGGATGGACACCGCGGGAGAGGACTTCTTTTTGGCAGCCCGCTCGTCGTCCTCGATGAGCCGGACCTCGTCAGCTTTTGCCTTCATTTTCAGCACACCGGCCTTTAATTGCAGGGTGCCGTCCTTGCCCACGGACACTACCTCCGCGTTCTGCCGGACGCCGGGAATCTCCACCAGGTCTCCCACCCGAATGGGGCGGCTGGGCTTGGGGATAGGCTCCTGACGGGCGTCGTGCTTGCTGACGGCGTCCTCCGCCTCGTTCAGCATCCGACGCAGCTCGGCCCGGGCTTCGTTGGCATTCATGGTCCGCTCGGCCTTGGCCTGGGCCTTCCGCATCTCCGCCAGCTCCGCGAACACCTGGTCCGTGGCGGCCCGGGCGTCCCGTAGGATGCGCTTGGCCTCCGCCTCGCCCCGGCTGCGGGCATTCTCCTTGGCCCGCTCCATCTGCTCCCGGAACTCTCGCGCCTTGCGGGCGTCCTCCTCCCGCTGACGGTACAGCCGGTCCGCTTCCAGCTCCCGTTTTTCCAGGGCCTGGCGCTTGGCCTCCAGCTGGCTCAGAATGTCCTCGAACCGGACGCTCTCACCGCTCATGAGCACTTTGGCACTTTCGATGACCTCCTCCGGCAGACCCAACCGCTTGGAGATGGCGAAGGCGTTGGACTTGCCGGGAATACCGATCAGCAGCCGGTAGGTGGGGCTCAGGGTCTCCACGTCAAACTCACAGGAGGCGTTCTCCACCCCGGCGGTGGTCATGGCGAAGGTCTTGAGTTCCGCGTAGTGGGTGGTGGCCGCCACGCGGGCACCCATCTGGCGCACCCGCTGGATGACGGCGATGGCCAGGGCCGCACCCTCCACCGGGTCTGTGCCGGCTCCCAGCTCGTCGAAGAGAATCAGACTGCGGCGGTCTGCTTCCGCCAGAATCGCCACTATATTAGTCATATGTGCCGAAAAAGTGGACAAATTCTGTTCGATACTCTGCTCGTCGCCGATGTCCGCCAGCACTCGCTCATAGACGGAGATGACGCTGCGGTCCGCCACTGGAATGTGCAGGCCGCACTGGGTCATGAGGGTTAGCAGCCCCAGGGTCTTGAGGGAGACGGTCTTGCCGCCAGTGTTGGGGCCGGTGATGACCAGGGTGTCAAAGGTGCCGCCCAGCTCAATGTCGATGGGTACCGCCTTCTTGGGGTCCAGCAGCGGATGGCGGGCCTTGCGGAGATTGATGGAGCCGTCCCGGCGCACCTCCGGCCGGGCCGCGTCCATCTTGTAGCTCAGCTGGCCCCGGGCGAAGATCAGGTCCAGGTGCACCAGGGCATCATAATCCCACTGGATATCCCCCCGGTGGGCTGCCGCGTCGGCGGACAGCTCCGCCAGAATACGGTCGATCTCCTTCTGCTCCTTGGCCTCCAGCTCGATATACTCATTGTTGGCCTGGACCACCCCCATGGGCTCCACAAACAGCGTGGCGCCGGTGGAGGAAATATCGTGGACCAGACCCGGCAGGTCCCCCCGGTGCTCTGACTTCACGGGCACCACGAAGCGGCCGTCCCGCTGGGTAATGATGGTCTCCTGCAGGATCTTTGCGTAACTGGGAGAGGATATGATCTTCTGCAGAATCTGGCGGCTCTTGGCCTGGGCCTGCCGCATGTGGCGGCGGATGTCCGCCAGTTCCGTACTGGCGGCGTCGGCAATGGTGTTCTCGTCCACAATGCACCGCTTGATCTTATCCTCCAGGAAACGGTTGCCGTGAAGGGACAAAAACAGGTGGTCAATGGCCGTCTTTTCCGCCGCGTCGCTGTTAAAGTACTCCTTGGTCCGCCGGGCGGCGGTCAGCAAGTCCGCGATGGTCAGCAGCTCCCGGGTGTTGAGGCTGCCGCCCCGGTCCGCCCGGTCCAGAGCCTCCGCCACCGGCTTGACACCGGAAAAAGACGGGCTGCCGTGGAGGCCGATCATGGCTCGGGCGGCGTCTGTCTGGTCCAGCAGCCGCAAAACCTCCTCGGTCTCCGTCTCCGGGCGGACCCGCAGGGCCCGCTCCTTGGCCTCGGCGCTGACGGCCTGGTCGGAAAGCATTTGCAGCACCCTGGGCAGCTCCAGGGTGTGGATGGATTTGTCAAACAATTCGCTCATAATTTGTTCCTTTCCGTATAATTACAGCTTAATTATACAGAACGTATCTTATTTCGACGGTAATTCCACCGGCTGAAGACTTTTGTAAAAATCCAGGGTCTTAAAGCCCCGCTCCAACTGGGCGGCGGCGAAGGCCTCCGCCGCCGCGGACAGGCGCCGCAGGGCGTCCTGCCCCAGGGTGAAGGAATACAGCCGCTTGGGGTCTCCGTACACGATGTGCCGCAGGGCCAGCAGAGAGTCCCGGCACAGGGGCATGGACAAGGCACTCTCCTTCACACCGCACCGGCGGCACCGCAGGACGCCCTGGACCACATCCAGCAGGGGCTGCTCCGGATCGGGGCCGCCGCAGTAGGCGCAGGCGTCCACCAAGGGCTCGTAGCCCGCCAGACACAGCAGCTTCAGCTCAAAGGCCGCTTTCACCAGGGCGGGCGGCTTGTGTAAAGCGGAGAGGGCGTACAGTCCGTTCAGCAGATGACGGGTCAGCTCCGCCGCCGGGATCTCCTCGCTGGTGACAGCCTCCGTCAGCTCCGCGAAGTAGAACCCCAGGGCCATGGCGTCCAGGTCGGTCCGCAGGCCCTTGAACAGCTCCACCGTAGAGCCCTCGTTGGCGTAATACCAGTCACCCTTCTGGTAGAGGGTCCACTCGGACCACACCAGGGGCTGTGCGCAGGCGGCGTAGCGGCAGCTTTTCCGCCGGACGCCCCGGGCGATGACGGAGAGCTTTCCCCGCTCCGCCGTCAGGAGGGTCAAAATCTTATCGGCCTCCTTGGTCTCCGTCTCCCGGAGGACGATGCCCCGGAGCACAATGTAGGGAGTTTCCGCCATGGTCTCACCACCTATGTACGGGGGCAGCACCCCCGTGTCTTACAGGATGGGAGGCAGTTGGTCCCCTCCATCCTCCAGTTTCCGGTAGAGCATATAGGCCAGCGGCTCCCCGGTCATACAGAACAATTCCCAAAACGGCTCGGCTTCCATGGCTCAGACCTCCTTTACGGATAGTCTGCGAAGAAAGTCGAATTTTTATGGCTGGAAATATCAGTCGTCGTTGTAGCCGAAAGACCGCACGTAATTCACGTTATCTCTCCAATTTTCCTTGACCTTGACCCAGGTTTCCAGGTACACCTTGGTACCCATAAACTTTTCAATGTCGTGGCGGGCCAGGGTGCTGATCTTTTTCAGCATGGCGCCCTGCTTGCCGATGATGATGCCCTTGTGGCTGGCCTTTTCGCAATAAATGGTGGCGTCCACGTCGATGACGCCAGAGTCCCGTTCGGAGAACTTGGTGATCTCCACTGCGGTGCCGTGGGGAATTTCTTTATCCAGGCACAGCAGCAGCTTCTCCCGAACAATTTCGCCCACCACCTGCCGCTCCGGCTGGTCGGAGGTTATTCCATCCGGGAACAGCTGGGGGCCTTCGCTGGCGTACTTCCGCAGCTCCCGCATCAAATCGTCCAAACCGCTGCCGCTGTGGGCGGAGATGGGGATGATGGCGTCGAAGCCGTCCCAGGCCTCGTTGTAGGCGGCAATCACCGGCAGCAGCTCCGCCGGCTCCACGGTGTCGATCTTGTTGATGCACAAAATGGCGGGCAGGTGCTCTTCTTTAATGCGGTCGATCAAAGCCAGCTCCGGTGCGCCCACATGGGGGATGGGTTCCACCAGCAGCAGAGCGCAGTCCACGTCACTGAGGCTGGAGGTGACCACCTTCACCATATAGTCCCCCAAAGCGGACTTAGGCTTGTGAAGGCCGGGAGTGTCCAGCAGGACATACTGGGTGTCCTCCCGGTTCACCACACCGTAGATGCGATTCCGGGTAGTCTGGGCCTTGTTGGAGACGATGGCGACCTTTTCACCCACCAACGCGTTGGTCAGGCTGGATTTGCCCACGTTGGGGCGGCCGCAGACGGTGATCATAGCAACGTTTTTAATGTCAGACATAGGTGATCCTCAACTTTCTTTTGTTAAGCAATTATTTTTTACCGTTCCAGCATCTTTTTCAGATACTGCCCGGTGTAGCTCTGTTCACAGGCGGCCACGGTCTCCGGCGTTCCCGTGCAGACGATGGTGCCGCCGCCGTCGCCGCCCTCGGGGCCCAGGTCGATGAGCCAGTCGGCGCACTTGATGACGTCCAGGTTGTGCTCGATGACCACTACGGTGTTTCCGGTGTCCACCAGCCGCTGGAGGACCTCCAGGAGCTTGCGCACATCATCGGTGTGGAGGCCCGTGGTGGGCTCGTCCAGGATATAGATTGTTCTGCCGGTGGCCTGCTTGCTCAGCTCCGTGGCCAGCTTCACTCGCTGGGCCTCGCCGCCGGACAGTTCCGTGGAGGGCTGGCCCAGCTTCACGTAGCCCAGGCCCACGTCCTGCAGCGTCTGCAGCTTCTTGCGGATCTTGGGAAGGGCGGAGAAGAAGTCCAGGGCCTCGTCCACGGTCATATCCAGCACTTCCGCGATGTTCTTGCCCTTATAGTGGACCTCCAGGGTCTCCCGGTTGTACCGCTTGCCCTTGCAGACCTCGCAGGGGACGAAGATATCCGGCAGGAAGTGCATCTCAATTTTCAGCACGCCGTCACCGGAGCAGGCCTCGCAGCGGCCGCCCCGGACGTTGAAGCTGAACCGGCCCGGGCCGTAGCCCCGGCTCTTGGCCTCCTGGGTAGAGGAGAACAGGTCCCGGATGTCGTTGAACAATCCCGTGTAGGTGGCCGGGTTGGACCTTGGTGTCCGGCCGATGGGGCTCTGATCGATGTTGACCACCTTGTCCAGCTGGCGGATGCCCTCAATAGCGTCACACTTTCCCGGATGCACTTTCATGCGCATTAGGTCGGCTCCCAGGCGCTTGAACAAGATCTCGTTGACCAGAGAGCTCTTTCCGCTGCCGGAGACGCCGGTGACCACGGTGAAGGTTCCCAGGGGGAATTCCACGTCGATGTGCCGCAGGTTGTTCTCCGCCGCGCCGACGACCTTCAGGAACTTGCCATTTCCAGTGCGGCGCTCCGAGGGAACGGGAATTTTCTTCTTGCCGGAGAGATACTGGCCCGTCAGGGAATTGGGGTTTGCCATGACCTCATCCGGCGTTCCCGCCGCCACCACCTGGCCGCCGTGAATACCGGCGCCAGGACCGATGTCGATGAGGTAGTCAGCCGCCCGCATGGTGTCCTCGTCGTGCTCCACCACCAGCAGGGTATTGCCCATATCCCGCAGGCTGCAAAGGGTGGCAAGGAGCTTGTCGTTGTCCCGCTGGTGCAGGCCGATGGAGGGCTCGTCCAGGATATAGAGGACGCCCATCAGGGAGGAACCAATTTGCGTCGCCAGGCGGATGCGCTGGCTCTCGCCGCCGGAGAGGGTCCCTGCTGCCCGGCTCAAAGTCAGGTAGCCCAGACCCACAGACTTCAAAAAGCCCAGGCGGGATTTGATTTCCTTCAGAATGCGGTCGGCGATCAGGTGCTGCTGGTCGGTCAGCTCCAGCTGGTCCACCCAGTCCAGCTCGTCCAGCACGGACAGCCGGGTCAGGGCGTCAATATCCTTGTCCCCCACTGTCACCGCCAGGGACTCCTTCTTCAGGCGGCGTCCCTTGCAGTCCGGGCAGGGGCACTCCGCCATCATTTCCTCCAGCTCCCGCTTGCTGGCGTCGGACTGGGTCTCGGTGTAGCGGCGCTCGATGTTGTTGCAGATGCCCTCAAAGGGCTGGTACAGGACGCCCTTGCCCCGGGGCTGGTCGTACTGCAGCTCCAGCTTTTCCCCACCGGTGCCATAGAAGATGATCTGCTTCACCTCGTCGGTCAGATCCGCCCAGGGGGTGGTCAGGGAGAAGCGGTACTTTTTCGCCAGGGCGTCGAAGTACATCCGGGAGATGCCATCAGACCGGATGTTGCCCCAGCCGCTGGCCTGGATGGCGCCGTCCAGAATAGACAGGCTCTCATCCGGCACCACCAGGGCGGTGTCCACCTTCAGCTGGCTGCCCAGGCCCGTGCAGGTAGGGCAGGCGCCATAGGGGTTGTTGAAGGAGAACATGCGGGGCGTCAGCTCCTCGATGGAGATGCCGCAGTCCTCGCAGGCGTAATTCTGGGAGAACATCAGGTCCTGCTCCTCCCGCAGGAGGTTCACCACCACCAGTCCCCCAGAGAGGTTGGAGGCGGTCTCCACGCTGTCCGTCAGCCGCTGCTGAATATCCGGGCGGATGATCAGGCGGTCCACGATGATCTCGATGTTGTGCTTTTTATTTTTCTCTAATTTGATTTCCTCGTCCAGCTCGTACAGGTTCCCGTCCACCCGGGCCCGGACATAGCCGGAGCGCTTGGCGTCCTCCAGTACCTTGGCGTGCTCGCCCTTCTTGCCCCGGATGACGGGTGCCATGACCTGGATACGGGTGCCCTCGGGCAGGGCCAGCACCTGATCGATGATCTGGTCGATGGTCTGCTGTTTGATCTCCTTGCCGCACTTGGGGCAGTGGGGCGTGCCCGCCCGGGCCCAGAGGAGGCGGAGGTAGTCGTAAATTTCCGTCACCGTGCCTACGGTGGACCGGGGATTTTTGCTGGTGGTTTTCTGGTCGATGGAGATGGCGGGGGAAAGGCCCTCGATATAGTCCACGTCGGGCTTGTCCATCTGGCCCAGGAACATGCGGGCGTAGGAGGACAGGGACTCCACGTACCGGCGCTGTCCCTCGGCGTAGATGGTGTCAAATGCCAGAGAGGACTTGCCGGAGCCGGAGAGGCCCGTCATCACCACCAGCTTGTCCCGGGGGATGGTGACGTCGATATTTTTCAGATTGTTGGCGCGAGCGCCTTTGACGATGATCTTGTCCTGCATGGGATGATACTCCTTTTGCATGGGTTGTCCCCAGACTGGGGTCGGGGAACATGCGGCTCCGCCGCGGGGCCAGCCCCCCATTTTCTCTTCTTGCGAAGAAGAGAAAACGGGCCGCTGGGCGGTCCAAAAGAAAAGAACCGGGGTTGTCGTGGCCGGGGTGGTCAACGGATGGCCTGTTCTTATGGCCCCGCTGCCGCCGCCCGGTGCGCACCCGTAGGGGCGGATTGTATCCGCCCGCCTACATCAGTGGAAGGCAAACAGGAAACGGGAACGTTCCCGTCACTCCACAATGATCTCCGCCGTCTCTGCCTGGAGCAGATCCAGCAGCGCCTGGGGCGGCACCTCCACCTGGGCACCGATCTTTCCGGCGGAGACGCAGATGGTGTCAAACAGCACCACGGTCTCATGGAACACGGTGGGGAACTGCTTTTTCATGCCCACCGGGCTGCACCCGCCGTGGACATAGCCGGTCAGAGGCAGCAGTTCCTTCTGATGGATCATGGCGATGGACTTCTCCCCAACCGCTTTTGCAGCCTTCTTCAAATCCAGGTTTTCCGCCACGGGGATATCAAATACATAGTAATTTCCGCTGGTGCCCTTCGTCACCAGGGTTTTGAACACCTGCTCCACGTCCTGGCCCAGATAGGATGCCACGCTGACGCCGTCGATAGGGCCGTCGGGTGGGTAGGTGTGGGGCGTATAGGGGATGCCCTGCTGCTCCAGCACCCGCATCACATTGGTTTTTTCCTCTTTTTTCTTTGCCATTGTTTCACCTCAAAATCACCACGCCGGCCAGGACGCACAGGATACCGGCCCCAGTGGCGGCGCTCATGGGCTCGTCGAAAAACAGGATGCCCGTCAGGGCGGCCACCACCGGCTCCAGGCTGGCCATGATGGAAGCCTTCCCCGGCTCTACCCGGCTCAGGCCCTTTGTATAAAAGATGTAGGGCAGCACGGTGGAAAACACCACCAGTCCCGCCGCCGTCAGCCACATGTCCGGCCGGGCCAGGGCGGGTCCCAGGGTCCGGGAACCAGGCACCAGCACCAGGGATGCGGGCCCCGCAAACAGAAAGGTCCAGACCGTGACGGTCATGGAATCGTAGTGGGCCAGGGCATAACGTCCAAAGACGCTGTACAGTGCGTAGAAGAATCCGGCTCCCAGACCCAGCAGAATGCCGGTCAGGGTGACGGTCAGGCCGCCGGAAAACAAGCCGCACACCAGGACGCAGCCCACCAGCGTCAGGAGCAGAGCCAGCAGCTTTCGCTTCGTCACCGGCTCCTTCCACAAAACGGCAGACAGAACCACCACAAAGGAGGGCGCCGTGTACAGCAAAATGGAGGCCACCGCCAGGGAGCAGAGCTTCTGGCAGGTGAAGTAGCACATGGTGAACAGTATCACGCTGATGACGCCGGTGCCGAAAAAGTATTTCAGATGCTCCCGCTTCACCCGGAACACGGAGCGATCTTTGATGGCAAAGATGGCCGCCAGCAGCGCCATGCCGCCGAAATTCCGCACCACCACGATGTCCGTAGGGGAAAAGCCACCAGCCATCAGGCGGCGGTTCCACAGTCCGATGATACCCCACAGGGCGGCCGCCAGCAAAATGCTGGCGCAGGCTCCCAACGGGGTGTTCTTTTGCGTTTCTGTTGTCTCACTCACAGCTTTTGATCTCTCTTTGCACGTATTTGAGAAACTTTTCCGCCTCAGGGAAGGAGGAAGTATTCGTCCAGCCAGGCTTACTTTTCCCCTCTCAGCTCAATGATGCGGTCACGCAGCACGGCAGCATATTCGAACTCCAGCATTTTCGCCGCTTCCTTCATTTCCTTTTCCAGTCTGGTGATCTCGGCGGCACGCTCCTGATCGGAGAGCTTGCGCTGTTTGCCCTTGCCGCCGGAGCCGTCCTCAGCGGTCTTGGAAATCTCCAGCACCTCCCGGACGCCCTTGATGATGGTCTTGGGGACGATGCCGTGTTCCTTGTTGAAGTTGTCCTGAATGGTGCGGCGGCGCTCTGTCTCGTCGATGGCCGCCCGCATGGAGGGGGTCATCTCGTCGGCGTACATGATCACCAGCCCCTCCGCATTTCGGGCGGCGCGGCCGATGGTCTGAATGAGGCTGGTCTCGCTGCGGAGGAAGCCCTCCTTGTCGGCGTCCAGGATGGCAACGAGAGACACCTCCGGCAGATCCAGGCCCTCCCGCAGCAGGTTGATGCCCACCAGCACGTCGAACTCGCCCAGCCGCAGGTCCCGGATGATCTCCATCCGCTCGATGGTCTGGACGTCGGAGTGCATGTACCGCACCCGGATGCCGGCGTTTTTGAAGAACTCCGTCAGGTCCTCCGCCATTTTCTTGGTCAGGGTGGTCACCAGCACCCGCTCGTTCTTGGCGGCACGCTGGTTGATTTCGTCCATCAGGTCGTCGATCTGGCCGGTGACGGGCCGGACCTCCACCCGGGGGTCCAGCAGACCGGTGGGGCGGATGACCTGCTCCACCACCTGGTCCGCCCGCTCCCGTTCGTAGGGGCCGGGGGTGGCAGAGACAAAGACAGCCTGGCCGATGCGCTCTTCAAACTCCTCGAATTTCAGAGGCCGGTTATCGTAGGCGCAGGGCAGGCGGAAGCCGTACTTCACCAGGCTGTCTTTCCGGGCGTGGTCGCCGTTGTACATGGCCCGGACCTGGGGCAAAGTGACGTGGCTCTCGTCCACGAACAGCAGGAAATCATCAGGAAAAAAGTCCAGCAGGGTCATGGGCGCAGACCCGGCGGGGCGGTCGGAGATGATGCGGGAGTAGTTCTCGATGCCGGAGCAGTAGCCCAGCTCCGCCATCATCTCCATGTCGTATTCGGTGCGCTGGCGGATGCGCTGGGCCTCCACCAGCTGGTTGTTGTCCGTAAAGACCTTGACCTGCTCCTCCATCTCCTTTCGGATTTCTCCGATGGCCTTGTCCATCTTGTCCTTGGTGGTGACGTAATGGCTGGCAGGGTAGATGGCAATGTGGTTCAGCACCCGGTTCACGGAGCCGGTGATGGGGTTGAAGTCAGAAATGCGGTCGATCTCGTCCCCGAAAAATTCCACCCGGATGGCGTGGTCCTTGTAATAGGCGGGGTAGAGCTCCACAGTGTCGCCCCGGACCCGGAACATGTTCCGCTCGAAGGCAATGTCGTTGCGTTCGTAGCGAATCTCCACCAGGCGGCGCAGCAGCTCATCCCGGTCCCATTCCGCCCCCACCCGCAGGGACACCACCATCTGGGCGAAATCGTCCGGCTCGCCAAGGCCGTAGATGCAGGAGACGGAGGACACCACGATCACGTCCCGCCGCTCTAGCAGGGCGCAGGTGGCACTGAGCCGCAGGCGGTCGATCTCCTCGTTGGTGGAGGCGTCCTTGGCAATGTAGGTGTCGGTGTGGGGGATATAGGCCTCGGGCTGGTAGTAGTCGTAGTAGCTGACGAAGTATTCCACAGCGTTGTTAGGGAAAAACTCCTTAAACTCCGCACAGAGCTGGGCCGCTAGGGTCTTGTTGTGGGCCAGCACCAGGGTAGGCCGCTGGACGGCCTCGATGACCTTGGCCATGGTGAAGGTCTTGCCGGAGCCGGTGACGCCCAGCAGCACCTGCTCCTTCAGTCCGTTCTCGATGCCCTCCGCCAGTGCCGCAATGGCCTGGGGCTGGTCGCCGCTTGGTACGTATTCAGAAACGACTTCAAATTTCGGCATGACACACTCCAAATGTGAAAATCAGAATGAAGTTATTCTATCACAGATACGGCTTATTTGCAAACATTTGTTCTATATCAGAAGACTCTTCTCCAGGTATCCGCTCTCCGCCAGAGACACAAAATCCCCGTCTGCCACGATGATGTGATCTGCCAGGGCTACACCGATGGTCTCCAGGGCAGCCCTGGCCCGGTCTGTGGCGGCGTAGTCCTCCACGGAAGGGCTGGCAATGCCGCTGGGATGGTTGTGGGCCAGCACCACGGAGCCGGCGGAGTGGAGGATGGCGTTTTCCACCAGCTTCCGGACATCCAGCGCCGCCGAGGCGATGCTGCCCTCCCCCAGCTTTTTGCAGGCCAGCAGCTTTCCCTTCCGGTCCAGGCAGAGCTGATAAATGACCTCGTTCCGCTCCCCGTAAAAGCGCTCCAGCAGGTAGGCTCCCGCCCGGGATGCGGTGTTCAGAACCAGCTCCTGCCGGTCGGCGTCCGCCAGCCGGGCCTTCGCGCAGAGCCGGGGCACCAGCTTCAGCAGAATGGCGGCGTTCTCGCCCACACCCTCCACCTTCTGAAGGTCCTCCACCGGGGCCGCCAACACGGCGGAGAGGGAGCCGTAGCGGTCCATCAGCGCATGGGCGATGGGGTTGGTATCCCTGCGGGGGATGGCGTAATACAGCAGCAGCTCCAGTGCCTCGTGGTCCGCGAACTGCTCCAGTCCGCCGCTGAGAAAACGGCTGCGCATCTTCTCTCTGTGCCCGTCGTGTATGCCCACCTCTGCCACCTCGTTTTCCTTCGGAAAAGGCTTGAAATCCCATTTTCTTAGAATATCATATTATATCACGCCAGCCTATGCACCACAAGAGTTTTTCCTTTCGCAAAATTCCCATGCGCATTTTCCCCGTCGGGTTGACACCGCCATATTTTTAGCATAATATAAACATAAAAGTTGAATACTGTCTCCGGTAGGTAAGGCTACCACAGGGATATGGATCGCTGCCGCGGAGTGATGGAGA
>CAMFAL010000042.1 GCA_945948185.1 uncultured Clostridia bacterium
TGTCCTACATAGGGGGCCTTTTGTCTATTGTCCGTTTTTACTGGAGCTGTTCACTATTGCCTGTCCGCCTTATTTTTCAGCGCTGATATTCAAATTCAAAGTCGTACAGGGACACGGTGTCGCCGTCCTGGATGCCCAGTTCCTCCAAACGCTGGTAGAGACCGGATTCCCGCAGCTGCCGGTCGAACCACATGCGGCTCTCGTAGTCGGCGAAGTTGGTGTTGCTCATGAGGCGCTGCAGCCAGGGGCCTTCCACCAGCCAGGTGCCGTCGTCGGCCCGTTGGATGTCCAGGGATGCGGAGGTGTCGATGACGGGGGGCTTGGGGACATACTCCGGCTCGTACACTGTGACAGGAGGCAGCATGGACAGCATCCCGGCCACCTTACCCACCAGCTGACGGGTGCCCTGGTGAGCGGCGGCAGAGATCTCCAGCAGTGTGTAGCCCAGGCCCTCCACGTGGGCCCGCAGGCGTTCCAGATTTTCGGGGTCCTCCATGATGTCCGTCTTGTTGGCGGCCACGATCTGGGGCCGGGTGGCCAGTTCAGGACTGTACTGCTTCAGCTCCTCGTTGATGGCGTCGAAGTCTGCCACCGGATCCCGGCCCTCGCTGCCGGACACATCCACCACATGGACCAACAGACGGCAGCGGTCGATGTGCCGCAGAAAGTCGTGACCCAGGCCGGCGCCCTCGCTGGCGCCCTCGATGATGCCGGGAATGTCTGCCATGACGAAGCTGACGCCGTCCTCCACCCAGACTACACCCAGGTTGGGAAACAGGGTGGTGAAGTGGTAGTTGGCGATCTTGGGCTGGGCCTTGGAGACCACGCTCAACAGGGTGGACTTGCCCACGTTGGGAAAGCCAATCAGACCCACATCTGCCAGCAGTTTCAGCTCCAGGATCACATCGTGGCTCTCACCGGGCAGACCGCCCTTGGCGAAGCGGGGGACTTGGCGGGTGGGGGTGGCGAAGTGGCTGTTGCCCCAGCCGCCCCGGCCACCCTTGCAGAGGACGTAGGGCTCCGTGCCGCTCATATCCTTGATGATCTCATTGGTCTCGGCATCCCGTACCAGAGTTCCCCTGGGTACCCGAATAATGAGGTCTTGGCCGTCCTTGCCGCTGCGGCGGCCACCCTGGCCGTCCGCACCGCTGGGGGCTACGTATTTGCGCTTGTAGCGGAAGTCCATCAGGGTGGACAGGTTGTCGTCCACCTGCAGGACGATAGAGCCGCCCTTGCCGCCGTCGCCGCCGTCGGGACCGCCGGCCGCCACGTATTTTTCCCGGTGGAAGGAGACTACGCCGTTGCCGCCGTTGCCGGCCTTGACGGTGATCCGGGCCTTGTCGATGAAAGAAGTTGCCATGAAACACACCTCCGTTGTTCTTGATAGTATTTCCCATTGAGGCGTGTGCATCCCAAAGCGCGGAAGGCCGTGCCCTCGGATGCAGACGCCTGCTCTTGAAAAAGAGCCCCGAACGGAACCGTTCGGGGCTCTCCATGTCCTGATTACTCGGCAGCGTAAACAGAAGCCTGCTTACGATCCTTGCCCAGGCGCTCGAAACGGAGCACGCCGTCCACCTTGGCGAACAGGGTATCGTCAGTGCCGATACCGACGTTGGTGCCGGGATGGATGCGGGTGCCGCGCTGGCGGACCAGGATGTTGCCGGCCTTGACGAACTGACCGTCGGCGCGCTTGGGACCCAGGCGCTTGGACTCGGAGTCACGGCCGTTCTTGGTGGAGCCGCCGCCCTTCTTGTGGGCGAAGAACTGAAGACCAATACGAATCATGATACGGACCATCCTTTCTGAAGAATTTTATTTCTGAGCTAACTCAGAAATAAAATTTGCCATGTGGACACGCTGTGTCCACGGCAAAGATTAAAAGGCACATCCGCGGAGCGGATGTATGCCATGAACAATCGTGTTCACGATTGTTCAAATGGGGAGAGATTATTCTTCCTCCAGAACCTCGATGTTGTCGGGATACTCGTCCCGCAGCTGTACAAAGTAGACCATCAGACCGGTCAGCAGAGACTGGCAGGTGCTCTCCGCCGTGGGGCTCAGCCCCCCGGGCAGACGGAAGGAGATAGATGCGTCACTCTCCCGGACCTTGACCGATGCCGCCAGGCCCAGTACATCGTTGATGGTGGCGTCCACCAGGCGGATGGCGCTGGTGATGGCCGCGCAGACGATGTCGCTGCCCTCTTCGGCATAGCCGCTGTGTCCCTGAGAGTCGAATCCGGTGATCCGTTCACCCTCGGTGCGGAATGTAACGGTGGTCATACTCAGACAGAGATCTTGGCGATCTCAACCTTGGTGTAAGGCTGACGATGGCCCTGACGCTTGCGGTAACCCTTCTTGGCATTGTACTTGAAGATGCGGATCTTCTTGCCCTTGCCGTTCTTGACGATCTTGGCCTCCACGGAAGCGCCCTCCACCACGGGGGTGCCGAAGGTGGCGTTCTCGCCGTCGATGATGGCCAGGACCTGGTCGAACTTCACAGTGTCGCCGGCCTCCACAGGCAGCTTCTCGATGAAAACGATGTCGCCCTCAGCCACCTTGTACTGCTTGCCGCCAGTCACGATGATTGCGTTCATTACTTGTTTCAACTCCTTCATTACGGGCTCGCTGTCGGGGGCGGCGCCAGGGCGCACTTGTAGACCCATTCAAAGCGGCTTATCAAGTATATCAATGGAATTAGGATTTGTCAACGGTTTTTCTGCGAAAACCGTTAACAAATTCTAAAGAAAACCGTCTGACCGGGGTAGGCGCGCTCACCGATAGTAGCGGGCGGTGAGCCGCAGGAGGCCCTCAAGGGTCAGCGTCACCGTCTCCGGCAGTTCGTCAGGGTCTCCAGTGCCGGGAAAAAGGGCATAGCCAAAGTTTGCGCCTGTCCGGCCCAGAACGCTGTCTCCGATTAAGACGGCGGTGTGATGCTGCCCCTCTACGGTAACGGTGAGAGAGGCGGTCTTGTCGGTCCTATAGGCTTTAGGATTCACAACATCCTGCATACTCCCCGTTACCAGCACGCCCTTCCAGGGGTTATAGAAATGGGTGACACCTTTTGCCTTAAACCAGATATTCCAGGTTCCGCTGTTCTCGTCCCAATCCAGGTCGGAAACTGTGATGTGGCAGCCGGTTTCATCCTCATAGATAACCTGGTCGTGAACGCCGTTCACGCCGTATACCTCCCGGAGTTTCAAGTCCGCGGACAAGCTCCCCGGCAGCACTTTCTCCGTGACCCGGTAATCCCGGTTGGAAAACTGGTAAGAAAGGCCGTCGGTCCAACTATCCCACACACCGCAGAAAAACAGGAAATAATACAGGATCGCCAGCCATATCCCCCAGATGATGCCCCGGCGGGTCCACTCCCGCTTCAGCGCCGCCAGGTCCGGGGCGCTTTTCGCCCCGTAGATAACCTCCGACACATCCGTTCCCAGAGCCGCGGCAATGCGCTCCAAGGTGTCCACATCCGGCAGGGCCTTCCCGTTTTCCCAGGCGGACACTGCCTGACGGGTAACGTAAAGCTGCTCCGCCAATTCCTCCTGGGTCATGTGCCGAGCGGTACGCAGGCGTCTGATATGTGTTCCAACAGATGCCAAGAATCAGCCCTCCTTCAAACACTTGGTCCCAGTCTATCACAGACTGGGGCCAAATGTCACGCAAAGGGTATTTGCGCAGCTCAATAGCTCAGTTTTTCCACGGTCCAGTCCTGAATCAGGTCCGCATACCACTTGCAGACGGCCTTGCCGGTGCCTACGTCGAGATTGATATAATTCCCGCACTCGACGGCGCTCTTGCCGGGCATCTCGCCTTCAAATTCCGCTGCGGCGGTGAACACTTCTTTCAGCAGGTCGATGGCACCCTCCAGAGACAGCAGCCGGTTGTCAAACAGAAAGTAGAAGCCGGTCTGGCAGCCCATGGGACCGAAGTAGATGACGGCCTCCTTGTCCTCGGAGTTCCGCAGCAGCGTGGCAATCAGGTGCTCCGCGGAGTGCATCTCGCTGTTGGTCAGCAGGTCCCCGGTGTTGGGCTTTTTAAAGCGCAGGTCAAAGGTGACGATATCCCCGTCCCGGCGGGAATAATAGAGACCGGGAACCAGTTTGTTGTGGTCCACGGTAAAGCTGGCAATGCGTTCCATATTAAAGCTCCTCCTTCTGCAGCGCCTGGGCGAAGGGCAGGACAATCTTGCCCAGCTCCTCCAGCGCGTGTCCAAAATCAAAATATTCCTCCGCCTGATTGTCGGAAAACAGGTGGTCGGAGACGGATTTCAGCGCAACGAACTTCACACCGTTCCGCAGGCAAACCTGAGCGATGGCACCGCCCTCCATCTCTACCAGAGTGGGGTGGAAGGTGTCGGCGATCCAGCGGGAGCGGTCACCCTTGACGGCGAACCAGTCGCCGGTGGCCACCCGGCCGGTGACGGCGGAAGCGCCCAGGGACTTCAAAATATCCACGCAGCGCTCCGGCTCCCAGGTGGGGAACACCACTTGGTTGACGGTGGAGACCAGGCCGATGGGATCGCCCACGGCGGTAGTGTCCACATCGTGCTGGACGAATTCGGAAGCCACTACCAGGCTGCCGGTGGGCAGGTCCGTGGCACAGCCGGCCACGCCGGCATTTAAGATCATGTCCACGCCGAAGCGCAGGCAGAGAATTTCAGCGGCCATGGCGGCGTTGACCTTGCTGACGCCGCCCACGCAGGCGGGAATACCCGGCGCAACCTCAAAAAAGGGGACCCCGGAAATGGTCTCCATGGGGGCCAGGTCCCTGGCACCTGGCAGTGCGTGGAGCTCCGCGGGCATGGCAAATTGCAGTGCGATTTTCATAAAGGATACCTCCATTTGTGGCAGGAAAATGTTCGCGTCCAGTATAACACGGCGAGAGATACGGGGCAAGAGGGCCTTGCGCATATCCCGCACGGTTCGGGGGCACCCTGTGGATGAGGTGATTTTAATGGCGAAAAAGGGCATGGCCCGGCCCGACTGGACCCACACCCAGCCCCGCAGCGATCAGGAGCCTGTCCCGCTGATTCAGGGGAAGGCCAAGCAGGGCAAGGAAAAGGCGAAGCCCATCATTCCCGGCACCGGCGGTGCGGATCTGAAGGTTTACCATCATCTGAAGGGCGACAATTCTGCGGGTGACACGAAGCCGTAACTGGCGTTCCTGCAAAAAAGGTCCTCTCTGGAACCCAGAGAGGACCTTTTGATGAAATTGGAAATCAGCTCTTGACGATGGAAGAGGTATCCATGGCGATCATGAGCCTCCCCACGGGGCCTCCCCACAGGGCAGGCTCCGCGGGGACCCCATAGGATTTCAATGCTCGGGCGAACTGAATTCGCCCTTCGCCAAGGTTTTGCTCAAGAGCAAAACGCTTGTACAGCGCAAGCGCTGCCCCACGCTGTGGGGCCCCGAAGGAGCAGGACTGTGCTCAAATCAGGAAACTGCTCAGCCCTTGACGATGGCGGCGGTATCCATGGCGATCATGAGCTCCTCGTTGGTGGGGATCAGCAGGACCTTCACCTTGGAGTCGGCGGCGGAGATGACGGTCTCCTTGCCCCGGACGTTGTTGGCCTCGGCGTCCATCTTCACACCCATGAATTCCAGGCCGCTGGCGATGGCCAGGCGCTGGTTGGCAGAGTTCTCACCCACGCCGGCGGTGAAGATAATGGCGTCCACGCCGCCCATGGCAGCCGCATAGGCGCCGATGAGCTTCTTCACGCCGTAGTTGAACATGTCGACGGCCAGACCGGCGCGCTCGTTGCCCTCCTTATGGGCATTCTCCAGATCGCGGAAGTCGGAGGAGACACCGGACACGCCCTGCACGCCGGACTTCTTGTTCAGCACGTTCAGCATCTCATCGATGTTCATGCCATACTTGTTCATGACATACTGCAGGATACCGGCGTCCAGGTCACCGGCGCGGGTACCCATGGGCAGACCGGCCAGGGGGGTGAAGCCCATGGAGGTGTCCACGGACTTGCCGCCGTCGATGGCGGTGACGGAGGAGCCGTTGCCCAGGTGGCAGGAGATCAGCTTCAGCTCCTCGGGCTTCTTGCCCAGCATGGCGGCGGCGCGGCCGGCCACATACTTGTGGCTGGTGCCGTGGAAGCCGTAGCGGCGGACCTTGTCGTTCTCGTAATACTCATAGGGCAGAGCATACATGTAGGCCTTGGCGGGCATGGTCTGATGGAAGGCGGTGTCGAACACGGCCACCTGGGGCACATCCTTGCCCATGACGGCGGTGCAGGCGTTGATGCCGGTGATGTTGGCGGGGTTGTGCAGGGGGGCCAGGGGGATGCAGTCCTCCAGGGCCTTCATGACCTCGTCGGTGATCAGGACGGACTTGTTGAAGGCCTCGCCGCCGTGCACCACGCGGTGACCCACAGCGTCGATCTCCTTCATGGAACCGATGACGCCGTTCCCGGCGTCCACCAGAGCGTCCAGAACGGCCTGGATGGCCTCGGAATGGGTGGGCATGGCCACATCGATGGCGTCCAGCACCTTCTTGCCTTCCACCTGGGGCTTGTAGGTGAACTTGCCGTCGATGCCGATGCGCTCGCACAGGCCCTTGGCCAGCAGGGCGCCGGTCTCGGGGTTCAGCAGCTGATACTTCAGGGAAGAACTGCCGGCGTTGATGACGAGAATGTTCATGTTTAACGTCTCCTCTTCTTTTTGGGGAAAGCCTTGCGACTTTTCCGTAAATGATATAGAATGAAACTGGGTCCCGCCTTCGGGCGGAAAATCTCAACTTAATTATAACAGAGATTTCCCAGGTTACAACCTCCATTTTTACCGAAATGTCACTACTTTGTTATCACTTAGGGGTGAAATCTGTGCAAGCTGCGGGTATCATCATAGAATACAATCCCCTGCATCACGGGCACCTCTGGCTGCTGGAGGAGACCCGGCGCCTGCTGGGGCCGGAGACCGCCGTCATCGGTGTCATGAGCGGCGATTTCGTCCAGCGGGGCGACTTTGCCATTCTGCGGCGGCAGGCCCGGGCCAAGGCCGCCGTGGAGAGCGGCGTGGACCTGGTGCTGGAGCTGCCCCTGCCCTGGGCTGTCGGCTCGGCGGAGCGGTTTGCCGACGGCGGCGTTCAGGTGCTGCTGGGAACCGGTCTGGTGACGGACCTTGCTTTTGGCAGCGAATGCGGTGACGCGGATGCTCTCCGACGGGTGGCGGAGGCCTTGCTCAGTCCTAAACTGAACGAGTTTATCCACCGGGAACTGACCAGGGGTGACAGCTTTGCCGCCGCCCGGCAGCGGGCCCTGGCAGCGCTGCTGCGGCCGGAGGATGCGGCACTGCTGGAATCTCCCAACAATATCCTGGGAGTGGAGTACTGCAAAGCCCTGCTGCGCCGGGAGAGCGCTATCCGCACCCTGACCGTCCGTCGGCGGGGAACCGGCTATCACGGCACGGAACTGGAAGGCGGCCTGGCCTCCGCCACGCTGCTCCGGAGCCTGCTGCGGGACGGAGAGCGGGAACGGGCGTTGGACCTGATGGCTCCGGCCATGAAGGACGCCTACCTGGAGGAGGAAACAGCGGGGCGGGCCCCGGTGTTCCGGGAGACCTGCCAGCGGGCTATCCTGGCCCGGCTGCGGTCCATGAGCGAGGCTGATTTCGCTGCGCTGGACCAGGGCGGAGAGGGCCTTGGGAACCGTCTGTATGATGCCAGCCGGGAAGCGGTGTCTGTGGAAGAGGTCCTGGAGACCGCCAAGACGAAGCGGTACGCCTATACCCGGCTGCAGCGGATGGTTCTGTGGGCATATCTGGGCATGATACCCGCCGACTTCCCGGAGACAGTCCCCTATCTGCGGGTGCTGGCCTGCAATGAGACCGGACGGGCCCTGCTGGCCCGGATGCGGGAAATGGCTTCGGTGCCTGTACTGACCAAACCGGCGGATGTCCGGCGGCTTGGCCCCGAGGCTCAGAGACTGTTTGAAACGGAAGCACGTGCCGCTGACCTGTACGCTCTGGCGTATCCGGACCTGACGGCTGTCAGAGGCGGCAGCCTGTGGAGAGAGGGTCCTGTGATCCGATAGACCTGAAAGGAGCTGACCATGAGGACATTAATCGCGCTGCTGATGACGCTGCTGCTGACTGGCTGCGGCGCTGCCGCCATGACCATGGTCACCGGCAGTCCGCCGCCCGTGCCAGACCCGGAGCCGGAGATGCCAGAGGCGATCCGGTATGAGGTGGAACTGGCCCAGTGGACCGATGACGCCCAGGCGGAGGACGGCACCACGCTGGCTTCCTACACCTTTCAGCTGCCGGAGCTGACGGCCGTCCGGGGGGATGGGACGCCTATCACCGAGGCCCGGAGCGAAGCGGAGGAACAGGCTCTTACCACTGCGGCGGCATTCAATGAAAAGTTTGGCAAGTGGGCCACGGCGGAGGAGTTTCCGGAGTTCGTTTCCAGTGCTGAGGAGGATTTTGCCATGAGCCGGGAGTGGGGCGCCCTGTGGATGCCGTATGAGCTGACCCTGGACTGCACCGTTTATCAGACAGACCGGATCATCAGCGTGGCGGGCCTTTATTACAGCTACACCGGCGGCGCCCACCCCAATACCTGGCAGCTTGGCTGGAACTTTGACCTGGAGGAGGGAGCCTTCTTTGGACCGGAGCTGCTGGCCGACGGCACGGAGCTGCAGGAGGCTGTCAGCGGGGAGATCATCCGGCAGGCGCAGATTCCGCTGGAGGACGGTACCGTCCCGGCGGAGTGGTATTGGGAGGATTATGAGGCCATCATCACCAACTGGACCAGCTACACGGTAAGCTTTGATGGGGAAGGGATGGTAGTCATTTTTTCATCCTATGAGTTGGCGCCCTACGCGGCGGGACCCCAAATTTTCCGGGTTTCCTATGAGTGGCTGGAGCCCTATCTCAGCGCCCATGGGCGGGTCTTGCTGGGACTGGAAACTGAATGAGTTTACATAACCGGGCCGGTGATAGCATCGGCCCGGTTTTTTACGGTTGACATGCCTAGAATCACTATGTATAATAAACCATAGAAACTCTAGGTATCATATCCTATGGAGGTATGTTTATGAAAAAGAAACAGAATATCGAACACACACAACTGCTGGTGCTGTCCCTGCTGTCAAACGAGGACATGTACGGCTACCAGATGATCGTGGAGCTGGCCCGCCGCTCCGACCACACCTTTGAGATGAAGGAGGGGACCCTGTATCCGGTGCTCCACGGCCTGGAAAAGGACGGCTACGTGGAGGCCTACCAGCAGGAGGCCCCTACGGGCCGGATGCGGAAATACTATCACCTGACCCGGAAGGGCGGCGCGGCGCTCAAGACTGAGGCGGAGACCTGGCAGAGCTACTCCAGCGCCGTCAACGCCGTCCTGCGCTCCAGCGCGGGGCTGACCATGGCGTGACATGACCAGGTGGGAGTACACGGACCGGGTGCTCTCCGGCCTGCGGCGGCTGACGGGGCCGGAGCGGGAGGCGGTCCGGGCGGAACTGGACGCTCACATAGAGGACCATATCTGCGATTTGCTGGACCTGGGTTATGACGAGGAGCTGGCCGAGGAGCGCACCATGCAGCGAATGGGCGACCCGGCGGAGGTGAGCCGGGAGCTGAACAAACAGTATCCGCTGCGGTGGATGCTCTTGAAGTGGGCCACCATGGCGGTGACAGCGGCGCTGGCGCTGATGCTGCTGACCCAGGTGGAGTGGGGCGTGGTGAAAGAGAACCTGATGGCCCGGTTCTGGCCCTCTCGGTGGTATACATACGAGGAGACCTACGAATTTCTGGATGGCGACGATACCGATATCCGGGTGGAGATCGGCACAACCACGGTGCGGGTCTGTGCGGCCCGGGTGACGGAGATCCAGCCGGGGACCAACTTGGCGGAGCTGTTCCCGGAGGAACGGTATTTGGCGGTGGTGGTCACGCGCCCTTACAGGACCTCTCTATGGGACCTGGGCTGGTCCCCGGAGGGACGGTTTCTGACCGTCTCAGGGCAACAGGACAACTGGACTGCTGTGGGATATCAAACCTGGTATTATCTGCTGCCTGTGAGACCGGAGGAGACAACGGTGGCGGCGTCCTATCAGGAGCACGGCTATGACGTGTCGTTTTCCATACCGCTGGATTGGGGGGCCTTGCCATGAAAAAACGACTGACCACCCGGCGGCGGAAAGCCCTTCGCTGGTGTTCTGCAGCAGTAGCGCTGCTGGTAGCGGCCTGGGTGCTGTTGCCCAGGAACCTGACATTGGAGATGGCCCATAAAAGGGCCATGGAGGACCTGCTGGCGGCACCAGCCCAAACGCTGTGCCAGACCCAGGCAATGCTGGAGAGAAATTATGAGGAATGGCTGGTGCTGGCCCAAAGCCGGGATACCGTCTGCCTGGGCGTCTATCAAAAAGCGGGGTGGTTGAATTGGCGGTGCCAGTGTGTGCTGCCTGTGGACCGGGAGGAAGGACGGCCCTTTGCCGCCGGACACTATAAAGAGAGTACTTATGTTCCCAGTTTGCGAGAAGACGATGAACTGGGAAGTGGGTACGACTATGTGTACGGCTGCGTCTGGGACCCGGCGGTGGTGACCCTGGAGATCTGCCTGCGGCATGTAGACGGTCAGGACCAGTGGTATGAGCAGACGGTCCATCTGGACGTGGCGGACCTGGAGACTGACAGCAGGGGAGAACGGTGGTTTTTTGTCCCTCGGGAGCAAGTGTCACCGGAAATCACGGGCTGGTACAGTTCTGTCACCGCTTATGACAGCCAGGGAAACATTCTGGCCAAGCGGTTGGCGGCAGTCGACCGCTGGGAAGAGCCGTGACATAAGCAGCAGCAAATTTCGGCAGGCTTCCAGAATTTGTACGCCGTTTCGACCCGGTTTCCGGACATGCTAGGACCGGAGGTGAATGGAGATGAAGCATCAGATACCGGGGTATCTCTGCCTGTCGGATATGCTGGACCAGGACCTGTCCGCCTATGAGTATTTTCAGACCCTGCCGCCGGATGTGCGGGAGGCGCTGAAACGGGAGGACGGCGTCACGAATTTCGATGAACTGCAGGCCCGCGCAAAGCATCTATCCGAGGCCGGCTTGCCGGGAGATCTGTCCGCGTTTTAAGAGCACGTATCCGGGAGGGAAAGACGCCGCAAGGTATCTTTCCCTCCTTGACCTTCCTTCCGGAATGGAGTACAATAAACTTGATATTTTGCGATATCCTGGAGGAATGGTGTTATGCCCAGTATTTCTGTGATCATCCCCGTGTATCAGGCGGAGACTTATTTGAAAAAATGTGTGGAGAGCGTGGTCAAGCAGACCTTCTCCGATTGGGAGCTGCTGCTGGTGGATGACGGCTGTACCGACGATTCCCCCGCCATCTGCGACGCCTGCGCGGCGGAGGACGACCGCATCCGGGTGTTCCATAAGCGGAAGAACGGCGGCGTCAGCGCGGCTCGGAACCTGGGCCTGAACGAGGCCAAGGGCGACTACATCGCCTTCCTGGACGTAGATGACCGCTTTGAGTTCCGCGCGTTGGAGACCATGTGGTGCCTGCGGGAGCAGACCGGCGCCGATACTGTGGGCTGCGCCCATCTGAACCTGTACGCCAACGGCAATAAGTGTGTGGAACCCCTTCTGCCCTCCGGGGTCTATGACGACCAGGGCATCCGGGAGAAGATCGTGGCTCCCCTGCTGGGAGACCGCCTGACGGCCCCGGTGTTCAACGGTTTCATCTGGCGCTACCTGTTCTCCGCTGAGGTCATCCGCTCTGCCCGCCTGACCTTTGAAGGGGCGTACCTGGAGGACGAGCTGTTTTTGATGGAGTATTTCTGCAATGCCAAAAAGCTGGCGGTGACGGAGCAGCCGCTGTACCGCTATTTCCTGAATCCCTCCTCTGCCACCCACAGATATATGAAGGATTTCCAAAAGGTCTTTGACCGCTTCATGGAGCGGAAGGAGGCTCTGGTGAAGAAGTACGAGTTGGAGAAACTCCGGCCCCAGTGGCGGGAGAATTCCAACTGGGCGGGCCTGCTGATTGCTATCGGCAACGAGTACGCCGTGGGCAACGACATCTCCGTCCGCAAGCGCCAGAAGAACGTGCAGGCCTTGTGCCAGCGCCCGGACATGGCTAAGGCCATCGCGGAGATCACCCCCATGGGCCTGACGCCCAATAAGCAGATGGTTGCCAACCTGGTGAAGGGCGGACATTTCTTTGTCCTGACCCAAATGTACCGTTTGAAAAACCGAATTTAAAGCGAGGACCCGATCTATGACGCTTTTGCGCGAAAGCTATCTCTATCATCTCTGGACGATGCTGCTGTCGGTCTATGACGGCAGCATAGTCCACCGCATTCTGGCCGCTGTCGGCGGCTGGTGCAACCGGCAGATCGACGGAAGCCGGGTGCTGCGGGTGCTGTGCCGGGAGGGCGCAGTAGCCCGGACTTGGCCTGACAGTTGCCTGTGCCGCCTGCTGACTTGGATCATCAATTTTCCGGGGGCGCTGCTGCATCGGCTGTATAGCGCTCTGCAGCTGACCTTTGAGGACAGCTTCTTTGCCCGTCTGGCCTTTGCCATGGGCGAGGAGACTGCCATTGCCCAGTCGTGGATGATCATGCTGCTGTGGGTGATCCCTTTTTCCCGGTGGAACAACGCATACAGCCTCATGGGCTTTGTGCTTTTGCTGGTGCTGTTCCACGCCGGGGCCATGCATCGGGAGACTATGCGGCTGGATCTGGCCGATATCGGCTTCTATCCGCTGGTATTCTTCGGTGCTGTGTTCCTGGGTGTCCTGCTGTCCTATGCACCGTCTCTGTCTCTGCGGTTCCTCTTCTATCATATTTCAGCGGCTCTGTGCGTGCTGGTGACAGTCAGCGCGGTCCGGACGGAGCAAGACTTGAAGCGTCTTGCGGCCGGCGGTGCCGTATGCGTGGCGGTATCCGGTGCCTATGGCATCGTCCAGCGGATGCAGGGCATCGAGGTCAACGCCTCCTTCGTGGACCTGAAGGTCAACGCTGGGATGCCCGGACGGGTGTACTCCTTCTTCGATAATCCCAACACCTTTGCGGAGGTGTTGATTTTGCTGCTGCCCTTGGTATTGGCTCTGGTTTTGAGCTCCCGGCATCTGGTGAGCAAGGCCGCCGCAGCAGGCATCTTTGTGGTGGGTGTGGCGGCCCTGGGCATGACCTACTCCCGCGCCAGCTGGGTGGGCATCGCCTGCGCCATGGCGGTCATGGTGTTCCTGTGGAAGCCGAAGCTGATCCCGGCCTTTATCCTGCTGTGCTGTCTGGCAGTTCCGTTTTTGCCTACTACCATCTGGAACCGGATTTTGACCATCGGCAACCCGGCAGATTCCTCTACGGCCAGCCGTGTTCCTCTATATCAGGCGGCTCTGGAGGTCATCCGGCACCGGCCAATCTCCGGTGCGGGCCTTGGCACCGCGGCGACCCAGGCCTATATCCGGGACTATAATCTTTACCATGCGGAGGCACCCTTTGTCCATTCCCACAACTTCTATCTGGAGGTCTGGATTCAGGCGGGCCTGCTGGGTGTAGTAGGCTTTGTGAGCTCCATGCTGTGGAACATCAAGCGGTCTGCTCATACGATCCGCCGTTGCGGCAGCTCCGCGGCCCGGACCATCACCTGCGGTGCGGCGTCTGCCCTGTGCGGTGCCATGGTCTGTGGTCTGGCGGATTATCTATGGAATTATCCCCGGGTCATGTGCATTTTTTGGTTCGTGTTTGCCATGGCTCTGGCAGGTACAAAGGTGTGCTTTGCTGAGAAAAACCTTGACTTTGCAGAATGATTCTGTAAAATAAAATGGGCAGGGGGTATTTCCCCCTGCCTGTACCCTGAGACAGCAGCTTGCCAATAGAAAGGATCTTTGGGTGCATAGGCTTGTCTATCCACGATAGGAACAACCAAAGCCCGGAACTCCTTGCAACACGGGCGTTTGCGGGATTTCGCCAGGTCAGCAAACCAGGCTGGAAAGCGGCTTTGACCACAGGATTGACCACAGACAGGAAGAGACTTTGAATCGCACGAGTTTCGTGCTATAATCATGACAAGCAAATATCCGGGTGTAGTGCAGTTGGTAGCACGCGACATTTGGGA
>CAMFAL010000043.1 GCA_945948185.1 uncultured Clostridia bacterium
ACTGGTAGATGGCGGTGCCGTCCATGTTGATGGTGGAGCCCAGAGGCAGCACGAAGGCGGCGATGTCGTCCTCGGCACCCAACTCATGGGCGCACTCCTTGGAAACGGGCAGGGTGGCGGCGGAGGAGGTGGAGGTGAAGGCGAACATCATGGCGGCGAAAGCGCCCTTGAAGAACTTCACGGGGCTGATGCCGGCAAAGGCCTTGGCGGAGAAGGAATACACCAGCACAGCGTGGATGATGTAGGCGATGTAGGCGCACAGCAGCACCAGGGCCAGAGAACCCAGAATCTGAGCGCCCTGGGTAGCCACGACCCAGGCCATCATGGTGAACACGCCGATGGGGCTCAGGCTGATGATGAAGGCCATCAGACGGTTGATGACTTCATTGAAAGAGGACACGATGTCACGGCACAGCTTTCCCTTCTCGCCGGCAGCCATGATGGCACCGCCGAAGAACAAGGCAATGACGATGACCTGCAGCATGTTGGCCTTCACGAAGGCGTCCCACATGTTGCTGGGGAAGATGCCCACAAGGGTGTCCATAAAGTTGGCGCTGGTGGCCTTCTCCCACACGGCGCCCTCTTCCAGAGCCAGAGTGGGGAACAGGCCGGCGCCGTTGAAGATGTTGGCCATCACCAGGCCGATGACGCAGGCGATAGCAGTGGTGCACAGGAAGAACGCCACGGTTTTCCAACCCACAGCGCCAACCTTCTTCATGTCATCCATGGACAGGATGCCGTCGATCATGGAGAACAGCACCACGGGGACCACGATGAACTTCAGCAGGTTGACGAAGATGGTGCCGAAGGGCTTCAGGTAGTTGGCGGTAAAGTCGGCCGTGCCGGTGAAATAGCAGATCAGGCCAACGACGATGCCCAAGACCAGGGCAATCAGGATCTGCATGGGGAGACTCATTTTTTTCTTCATACATTCACCTCATAATACTCTCTTTCTCACATTCTCACACTTCGTCACAGCAGCGCGGCACAGCTGCGTTTGGAATATAAATGAGTATATCAAAAAAATAAAATGCTGTAAAGAATTTGTGAAAACTTTATGAACGGATGCACTGCGGAGCGGGGATTACGGCTCTTTGACGCCATATCCGGCAAAGCGGATGGCGGCCTTGGCCAGCTCCTCCGTGGGGTCTATGGCGGGGACCTGCAGGCCCAAGGCCTGGGCCGCCAGAGGCAATTCCGTGCAGCCGAGAATGAAGTAGTCCGCACCCCGGTCGGTAAGTGCTTCCACCACGGCTTCCATGTCCGCCCGGTACTCCTCCGGGCCTTTGCCTGCCTTGACGCCGTCATAGATTACCCGCATCAGGGCACCCTGCTCCGCGTCATTGGGGAGCAGAAAGGGGACGCCTTCCTGTTCCAACGCCGCCTGATACAGCCCGGCGGACAGGGTACCCTTGGTGGCCAGCACCGCCGCAGTGCCGTCGGGGAACCGGGCCGCGCAGGTCCCAGCGGTGGCCTCCAGCATGCTGAGGAAGGGTACCCCGGTCAATGCTTGGAGGCGGGGCAGGAAGTAGTGGGCGGTGTTGCAGGGCATGATGACGCAGTCCGCCCCACAGACCTCCAGTTTCCGCAGAGAGTCCGTCATGGCGGGCAGGGGATCGGCACCGCCGGACAGAATGGCGGCGGTGCGGTCCGGGATGGAGGCGTTGTCGTCGATGTAGACACGGATGTGGTCGTTGTCCCGGGCGGCGTCCGTCAGCAGAACGATTTTGCGGAACAGGTCCGCCGTGGCCAGGGGACCCATGCCGCCCAAAATACCAATGCTCTTTTTCATGGCGTGCACCTCAGCTCCAGAATTCGGGGAACAGCAGCTCACTGCCCACTTTCAGGGTCAGCAGAATCAGCACGATAATGACGGTGGGGCGGACGATCCTGCTGCCGTTTTTGATGGCCAGGCCCGCACCGATGTAGTGACCGGCGATGGAGGCTACGGCGGAGACCAGACCCACGCCAATGAACACCTTCCCCGCCATCAGGGCGGTGAACAGACTGCCCAGGTTGGAGGACAGGTTGATGACCTTCACACCGCCAGCGGCGTGGCGGGTGTCCAGCTTAGCCAGACGGATGAAAATCAGCATCAGGAAGGTTCCGGTGCCGGGGCCGTAATAGCCGTCATAGGCGCCGATGACCAGGGCACCGGCCCAGACGATGGCGGCCTGCTTTTTGAAGTCGATCTTTCCCGGCTCGTCGGGCCATTCCCGGTTCCGCAGGGTGACAAAGGCCACCACAGGCAGAACGAACAGCAGCAGGTACTTCAGTACTTTGTCCGGGGTGTGGAGCTGGAGCCAGGTGCCGCCCATGGAGCCCAGCAGGGCCAGCAGGATGGAGGGGGCGAACAGCCGCCAGTTCACATAGCCGTTTTTGATGAACCGGGCGGTGGAGAAGATGGTGCCGATGCCGGCAGAGAGCTTGTTGGTGCCCAAGGCATAGTAGGTGGGCAGGCCGGAGAAGGCGATGAGGTAGGTGGGCACGGAGATGATGCCGCCGCCTCCGGCGATGGCGTCCATGAAGGACGCCAGAAATACGCCCGCGCAGATCAGCAGGACGACCCACAGGGGAAAACTGTTGATAGTAAAGTCTGTCAGAAAAGAAAACATATGCGCCTCCTGAAAGAAACGACAAAAATCAACTCATTTTAACAAACCAAATGCGTAAAATCAAGGCATGCCCGGCGGGGAAGGGGGAAAATAGAAATATTTGCATGGAATGTAAAACTTTTGCAAAAATCGACAAAAATGCACAAACGATATAGGCAAAACGGCAAACAAACTGGGAGAATAAACCAAAAGATGACGTTTTTTTCGACGAGGGCATCCTTGACGGTCATTTTTGGAAGAAGTATAATAAATTAGAAACTGTATGCGTATGAAGAGAGAACGGCACTGGGAGATTTCTCGATTTGGTGCCGGGGCGGGGCGGAGCCCCCCGCACAGGATAAAAATACAGGCAAAGGAGCTGGAGAAACCATGAAAAAAGAATGCATCGCCATGCTGCTGGCCGGCGGCCAGGGCAGCCGGTTGTACGTGCTCACCGGCGAGATGGCGAAGCCTGCCGTCCCCTTTGGCGGCAAATACCGTATCATCGACTTTCCCCTGTCCAACTGCACCAATTCCGGCATCGACACCGTGGGTGTCCTGACTCAGTACCGCCCCCTGGAGCTGAACAGCTACATCGGCAGCGGACAGCCCTGGGACCTGGACGGCAGCGACGGCGGCGTACATATCCTGCCCCCTTACCAGGGCAGCAAGGGCGGCACCTGGTACAAGGGTACCGCCAACGCCATCTATCAGAACATCGGTTTCATCGACCTGTATGATCCCGAGTATGTGGTGATCCTCTCCGGCGACCACATCTATAAGATGGACTACTCCGACATGGTGGCCCGTCACAAGGCGGCCAATGCCGCCTGCACCATCTCCGTCATGGAAGTGCCCTGGGCTGAGGCCTCCCGCTTCGGCATCATGGCAGTGAACGGGGACGACATGATCACCGAGTTCGCCGAAAAGCCCAAGGAGCCCAAGAGCAACCTGGCTTCCATGGGCATCTACGTCTTCTCCTGGAAGGCCCTTCGGAAGTACCTGACGGAGGATGAGGCGGATCCCAACTCCGAAAACGACTTCGGCAAGAACGTGATCCCCGCTATGCTGAACAACGGGGAGCGGATGGCCGCTTACCGGTTTGCCGGCTACTGGAAGGACGTGGGCACCTTGGAGTCCCTGTGGGATGCCAACATGGACATGCTGTCTCCCGAATCCGGACTGGACCTGAGCGACGAGTCCTGGCCCATCTACGCCCGTTCCGTCAACGCACCCCCCACCTTCTTGGGGAGCGGCTCCCATGTGACCCACAGCGCCTTCAACCGCGGCAGCGACATTGAGGGCGCGGTGGAGAATTCCGTTCTGTCCCCCAATGTGGTGGTGGGCGCGGGCGCCCGCGTCAGCTATTCCGTGCTGCTGCCCGGCACGGTGGTGGACTCCGGCGCCGTGGTGGAATACGCCATCCTGGGTGAGGGCTGCCGCATCGGAAAGGACTGTCATGTGGGCGGTACGCCCGAGAGCGCGGAGGGTGGCAAATGGGGCCTGACGGTCCTGGCGCCCCACTGCCAGGTGACTGACGGGAGACAGGTGGCGCCCGGCACCATGCTGGACCGCAACGGTGAGGAGGTGTCCAAATGAACGGACTGCACGGAATTATCTTTTCCTATGAAAAGCGCAACGACCTGCGGGAACTGAGCGAGATTCGCTCCTCCGCGTCCATCCCCTTCGGCGGACGGTACCGCATGGTGGACTTTGCCCTGTCCAACCTGGTGAACGCCGGCGTGACGGACGTGGGCGTGGTGCTCCACGGCCGCTATCAGAGCATGGTGGATCACCTGGGCACCGGCAAGGTCTGGGACCTGAGCCGTAAGCGCGGCGGCCTGCGGATCCTGCCTCCCTTCAACTATCAGAAGGACTGGGGCACCATGCCCTTCCGGGGCAAGCTGGAGGCCCTGGCCGGCGTCCGTACCTATCTGGATACTATCCGCCAGGACTATGTGGCTCTGATGGAGGGCGACCTGGTGGCAAACCTGCCCCTGGCGGACATCTATGAGGACCATGTGAAGTCCAGTGCGGACATCACCGTGGTCTGCGGCAACGACAGCTTTGCCACCGCCGACGGCACCTATTTCGAGAAGAACGCCGAGGGCCGCGTCACGGAGGTCCTTTATAATCTCAACACCCCCCGGGGCTACCGGGGCCTGGAGGTCTATATCCTCTCTACTAAGTTGCTGAAGGAACTGGTGGACGAGTGCCACGCCAAGGACCAGTTCAGCTGGCGCCGGGATGTGCTGCGGGCCAAGAAGGACACCCTGAACCTGCGCACCTACATCTGGGAGGGTTTCGCCGCCCAGGTCCGCTCCGTGCAGGAGTACTACGACCGCAGTATGCAGCTGCTGGACCCCGCCATCCGGGCGGAGCTGTTCACCGCCCAGCGTCCCATCCGGGCCAAGGGTGCGGACAAGGCTTCCACCTACGTGGGTTCCAATGGCCGCTGCGTGAACTCCCTGGTGGCCGAGGGCTGCCGCATCGAGGGCACGGTGGAGAATTCCGTCCTGTTCCCCGGCGTGGTGGTGGAGGCCGGTGCGGTGGTCCGGAACAGCGTGCTGTTCAAGGAGACCGTGGTGAGTGCCAACAGCCAGCTGGCCTATGTGATCGCGGACAAGGACGTGATCGTTCAGCAGGGCCGCAGTCTGATGGGCCATGCCACCTATCCCATTGTGATTGCCAAGGGCAGCGTTGTGTGAGTCTTGAAGGGGGGACAACGGTCCCCCCTTTCCCCGGCATCTTAGTAAACCGATTACGAAATGGAATTTGTGATGAAAAGGAGAACTTTATGAAGATTTTGTATGCGACCAGCGAGGCTGTTCCCTTCTGTAAAACCGGCGGACTGGCGGACGTGGCAGGCTCTCTCCCTGCGGCTTTGGCCGCCGAGGGCGCCGAGGTGGCGGTGGTCCTGCCCCTGTACCAGAAGGTGAAAGAGAAGTTCGGCGATCAGCTGCGCTTCGAGTGCTATGACTTTGTGGACCTGGCCTGGCGGCACAGCTACTGCGGCCTGTTTTCCCTGGAGCGGGACGGTGTCACCTGGTACTTCCTGGACAACGAGCAGTATTTCAACCGGCCCGATCTGTATGGCTACATGGATGATGGCGAGCGCTTCGGCTTTTTCTCCCGGGCCATTGTGCGGATGCTGGGCCACCTGAAGTTCTGGCCGGAGGTCATCCACTGCAACGACTGGCAGACCGCCCTGGTGCCCATCTATCTGAAGGACGACGGCGTGCGGGAGGACCGTTTCCGCTCCATCAAGACCGCTCTGAGCATCCACAACATCGAGTACCAGGGTCGCTACGGCATGGAGACCCTGGGCAACTTGTTCGGTCTGGATCAGGGCTGGGCCAATGACGGCACCATTGTCATGGACGGGGACGTGAACCTGCTGAAGGGCGCCATTCTCTGCGCCGACGCCATCAACGCCGTATCCCCCTCCTACGCCAACGAGCTGAAAATGGCCTACTTCGCCCACCGGCTGGAGAACATCATGCGCCAGTGCGACTATAAGCTGTCCGGCGTGCTCAACGGCATCGACATGAACCTCTACGATCCATCCACCGACCAGCGGATCACCGCCCGGTACTCCATGGAGGACATGAGCGGCAAGGCGGAGGACAAGACTGCCCTGCAGCGGATGATGGGCCTGCGGGAGGAGGCCGACACCCCCATCCTGGCCATCGTCAGCCGTCTGGTTTCTCACAAAGGTTTGGACTTGATTTGCGAGGTTCTCCATGATATTATGGAGCTCCCGGTGCAGTTGGTGATTCTTGGCAAGGGCGACCAGAGATACGAGGAGTTCTTCTATTGGGCCGCCCAGCAGTACCGTGGCCGCATGGCCGTGCGCCTGGACTACAATGAGGCGCTGTCCATGGCCATTTACGCCGGCGCCGACCTGTTCCTGATGCCCTCCAAGAGCGAGCCCTGTGGCCTGAGCCAGATGATCGCCATGCGGTACGGCACGGTGCCCATCGTCCGGGAGACCGGCGGCTTGAAGGACACTGTCCACGCCTATGAGGCCTGGCGGGACGCCGGCAACGGCTTCACCTTTGCCAATTATTCCAGCGGAGACATGCTCTATGTGATCCGCGAGGCGGTACAGCTGTACAAGGAAAATCCCGACGCCTTTGGCCGTCTGCGGCAGCGCGCTATGGCCGGGGACTTCAGCTGGGCCAGAAGCGCCAAGGAGTACCTGCGGATTTACGCCAATATCACCGGCCAGACCTGGCCCGTGCCTGCCCCCTCTGCTGACGAGCCCGCAGCGGCGGTGTTCGCTGAGGAGAAGGCGGAAGTGACCGTTCCGGAGGAGGTTCCCGCCGAGAAGCCAAAAAAGAAAACCGTGCGCAAGACCGCGGCAAAGAAGGCCGAAAAGGCTGAGAAAGCTGAGAAGCCGGAGAAAAAGACCGTGAAAAAGGCGGCTGCCAAAAAGGAGACCGATAAAAAAGATACCCCCAAGAAAGAGACCGTAAAAAAAGAGACAAAAAAGAAAGGGCCCGCCAAGTCCAAGAAGGAGGATCAGGCGGAGTAAACAACATCCATGACACCATTTACCACGAAAACATTGGAAAAGGCGCTGATTGCCAAGCTGATGCTGAATTTCGGCAAGGCACCTGACGAAGCCACCGACCAGGAGATGATGAAGGCCAGCGCCCTGGTGCTCCGGGACGTGATGGCCATTCGGAAAGTAGAGACCCGGAAAGAGACCCGGCGGGAGCAGAAGAAACAGGTGCACTACCTGTCTCTGGAGTTCCTGATGGGCCGCAGCCTGATGAAGAACGCCTACAATTTGGAGGTCCTGCCTCAGCTGAAGGAAGCACTGGAGCACCTGGGCTTCAAGGCCGCCGATATCTTTGAGTTAGAGCCCGACGCGGGCCTTGGCAACGGCGGCCTGGGCCGCCTGGCCGCCTGCTACCTGGATTCCATGACCACCCTAGAGATCCCCGCCACCGGCTATTCCATCTGCTATGAGCTGGGCATCTTCAAGCAGAAGATCGTGGAGGGCCAGCAGGTGGAGCTGCCGGACGACTGGAAGGACCTGGGCGCGGCCTGGCTGCTGCCCAAGCCCGAGGAGGCCCAGGAGGTCCGCTTCGGCGGCACCCTGCGGGAGTTCTGGGATGATGGATATCTCCACATCGTCAATGAGAACGCCATCACCGTCATGGCCATCCCTTGCGACATGGTGGTGGCGGGCTACGGCACCCAGCATGTCAACACCCTGCGCCTGTGGGACGCCCGGGCCAGCCATCCCGTGGATATGGCCCTGTTTTCCCGTGGTGAATACCTGAAAGCGGCGGAGGAAGAGGCCATGGCCAAGACCATCGCCAAGGTCCTGTACCCTGAGGACAACCATTACGAGGGCAAGTCCCTGCGCCTGAAGCAGCAGTACTTCTTCGTGTCCGCCACGGTGCAGTCCATCGCCCGCAATCATCTGGAGACATACGGTACCCTGAAGAACTTCCATGAGAAGAACGTCATCCAGATTAACGACACTCACCCCACCCTGGTGATTCCTGAGCTGATGCGCATCTTCATCGATGAAGCCGGCATGAGCTGGGACGAGGCCTGGGAGATCACCCGCCAGTCCGTGGCCTACACCAACCACACGGTGCTGGCCGAGGCCCTGGAGCGCTGGCCCCAGAGCCTGGTGGAGACCCTGCTGCCCCGTATCTGGCAGATCATTCAGGAAATCTCCGCCCGCTGGCAGCGGAAGGTGGAGGATTTCTATCACGATCCCGCCAAGACGCAGAAAATGGCCATTCTATGGGACGGCGAGGTCCGCATGGCCAACCTGTGCATCGCCGGCGGCATGGCCGTCAACGGCGTCAGCGGCCTCCACTCTGACATTCTGAAAAAGGACGTCTTCAAGGAAGCCTGCGGCATGGAGCCCTGGAAGTTCCAGAACGTCACCAACGGCATTGACCACCGCCGCTGGCTCAGCGAGATCAACCCCGGCCTGGATGGCCTGATCCGGGACCTGATGGGCGGCGACGAGTACCTCACCCACCCCTCTGCCCTGCGGAAGCTGGACGCCTATGCCGACGACAAGGCGGTGCAGGAGCGGCTGGCCGCCATCAAGCGGAAGAACAAGGAGGACTTCGCGGCCTACGCCAAAAAGACCCAGGGGGTGGTGCTGAATCCCGACGCCATCTTCGACGTGCAGGTGAAGCGGCTCCATGAGTACAAGCGCCAGCTACTGAACGTGCTGCATATCATCAGCCTGTATCAGAAGCTGCAGGAAGACCCCAACGCCATCACCCATCCCCATACCTTCCTCTTCGGCGCAAAGGCCGCTCCTGGCTACGCGGTGGCCAAGCGCATCATCCGCCTGATCAACTCCCTGGCGGACGAGATCGACCACAACCCCATTTGCAAGGATAAGCTGCAGGTGGTATTCCTGGAGAACTACCGGGTCTCCCTGGCGGAGCGGCTGATGCCCGCCAGCGAGGTCAGCCAGCAGATCTCCACCGCCGGCAAGGAGGCCAGCGGCACCGGCAACATGAAGTTCATGATGAACGGCGCTCTGACCATCGGCACCCTGGACGGCGCCAATGTGGAGATGCACGAGGTCCTGGGGGACGAGAATATGTTCCTCTTCGGCCTCCACGCCGACGAGGTGGAGCGCCTGAAGAAGGAGGGCTACGTGCCCCAGCGGCTGTATAACCGGGACCCAGTGCTGCACAACTGCCTGAACGCCCTGCGGAAGGGCTTCCGGGACGGGGTCAGCTACGAGGACCTGTACCAGCGGCTGCTGTTCGGCGCCGGCGGCAGCCCCGCCGACGAGTACCTGCTGCTGGCGGACTTCCAGTCCTACTGCCAGGCGGAGCAGCGTATGGCGGAGACCTACGGCAATGCCGAGGCGTGGAACCGCATGAGCATTCACAATATCGCCCGAAGCGGTATCTTTGCCGCCGACCGGGCCGTTGCGGAATACGCTGACAACATTTGGCATGTGCCTCATAAGTAAGGCAAAAGCTCCCGGCTATCAGCCGGGAGCTTTTCTGTCCGCGCATCAGCGTTCTTTACTTAAACCCAGCAAATAGTCGGTGCTCACACCGTAATATTTGCTCAGAGTGATCAGATGGTGGATGGGCAATTCATTGGCACCGCGTTCATACCTGGCGTACATGGTTTGGGACGTTCCCAGGACTTCGGCGATCTGCGTCTGGGTTTTGTCGGCGTCTTCCCGCAAGTCGCGTAAAATGCGGACATAAGCCATCTCATCCACGTTTGACACCTCCGTTCAGAGAAAAGTCTTTGCATGTTCAATTTATCATAAAAAGAGGAATCCCATGTAGAGGCAATACAAAATTTTACTACAAAAAACCGCGATTTTTTCTCAAAAAACCGTGGAATAATGAGGGTTTTGTGCAGATTTTTACTAAATTCCAAAACTTCCTGGGAAAAAGGACAATTCCGAACCATAGTTTGCCGTTTCGCTTTACAAGCAGGCGTTTTACGGTTATAATACTACCTGAAATTCAGTCAAAAGAAAAGGAAAAAGGTTATGGAATATACAGAAGGTGTCCGATTCGACAGTTTGGGGCTGTCACCCGAGATCATGCGGGCCATCGCCCAGCGGGAGATTGAGGTGTCCACGCCGGTGCAGGCGGGGTGCATCCCTCCCATGATGAACTGGCAGGACGTGATCGCCAAGGCACCCACCGGTACGGGCAAGACCTTTGCCTACGGCATCCCCATCGTGGAGCATATCGACCCGGAGGACGAGTCCGTGCAGGCCGTTATCCTGGCCCCCACCCGGGAACTGGCCATCCAGATTACCGATGAGATTCGGGACCTGTCCCGGTACAAGCCCGGTGTTCGCTGCGTCTGCCTGTACGGCGGCCAGCCCATCGGCCGGCAGATCGATACCCTGAAAAAGAGGCCCCAGATCGTGGTAGCTACTCCCGGCCGCCTCAGCGACCACATGAAGCGCCGCACCGTCCGGGTGGACACCGCCCAGACCGTGGTGCTGGATGAGGCGGACCGGATGCTGGACATGGGCTTCATCCATGATGTGACCCGCCTGCTGGACCGGATGGACAAGCGGAAGAATCTGGGACTCTTTTCCGCCACCATCTCCCGGGAGGTCATGGATATCGCCTGGGTCTACCAGCGGGACGCGGCGGAGATTACTGTCCGGGAGGACGAAAAGAACAAGCCAGACATCAAGCAGTTCCGCATGGATGTCAGCTATGACGGCAAGGCCGACGCCATTGAGAAGATCCTTAATGAGACGGGCTTTGACCGCTGCATGGCCTTCTGCAACACCAAGGGTTCCACGGAGAGGATCACCAAGTTCCTCCAGCTGCGGGGTATTGACGCCGAGTGCATCCACGGCGACATTCCTCAGAAGAAGCGGGAGCAGGTGATGGACCGGTTCCGCCAGGGCAAGCTGCGGGTCTTTGTTTCCACCGACGTGGCCGCTCGAGGCATTGACGTGGATGACGTGGACATCGTGTTCAACTGCGACGTGCCCGACGAGAACCAGGACTATATTCACCGCATCGGCCGCACCGGCCGGGCCAAGCGCCAGGGCATTGCTGTCAGCCTCATCGCGGACTACCCCTCCAAGATGCGGATTGACGACATTGCCAAAAAGACCCGGAACGAGATCGTCCCGGTGAAATTCGACGAAAACGGCAAGCTGGCTCCCGCCTGAATCAAAGCTGACGGAACACCCCGCCAATCCGGCGGGGTGTTTTTGTGCGGAGCACCCGCTATGATATAAAAACGGAGACTGTGAAGGAAGATAAGAAAGGACTGCTCTAGGAAGGACCCGCAGATTTATGAACGATTTCTAAAATTTTGTAATTTTTTGTTACTTTTTTGCCCGGCCGCCTTTACAAGTCTGCCAAAATTCTTTATAATATTTGTGGTTTTTGATCAGATACGGTGCTGCGGTCGCGGCACCTGTTTTTTACGATGCAAAAGCATTGTAAGGATTAACATGCACCAAGCCTTCACCACTGCGGGGTAGTTGGGCTTGATGTGCGAAAACTTTATGCGGATCCGGCTTTGTGTCTGCCATGGCAGATTGCCGCGCATTAAGTTTTACGCCCGAAAGGAGCCGGTTTATGTCAAAACTGAAAAGGGCCGTGTCGCTGCTGTTGGCGGCGGCGCTGTGTGTTTCCCTGCTGGTGGGATGCGCGGATGGAGGAGACGGTGTTTCCCTATCTGTCTCCGTGGGGAGCCGGATGACGACCCTGGATCCCATTTACGCCGAGGATATCAACAGCCAAACCGTGCTGGTCCACCTGTATGAGAATCTGATGAAGGTGGCGCCGGACGGCGCTGGCGGCACTGCCGTGGTCAACGGCATGGCAAAAAATGTGGGCGTGGAGGAGAACTACGACGGCACTGTCACCTATACCTTCCGGCTACGCAGTGCCCGGTGGTCCGACGGGCAGAGCGTCAAGGCGTCGGATTTTGTCTACGCCTGGCAGCGGCTGGCGGACCCGGCCAGTTACTCTCCCTATGCGGCTCTGCTGAGCGTAGTCTGCGGCTATGAGGAGGCCCGGGCCTCCGGGGATATGAGCCTGCTGCAGGTGATGGCCAAGAATGCCACTACCCTGGTGGTGACGCTGAACGGCAATTACGACTGGTTCCTGCGGGAGGTTTGTACCTCCCCCGCTACTATGCCCCTGCGCAGGGATGTGGTACAGCGGCTGAAGGAGGCCGGGATCCAGGCCGCCTGGATGGACGGCGAGGCGCAGTCCTGGTGGAGTGATCCCACGGCTCTGGTGACCAACGGCCCCTATCTGGCCACCGCCTATGAGCCAAATAACTATCTGGAGCTGAGTGCCAGTGAGCGGTATAACAGCGACCAGCTGGGTCCAAAGACCCTGACGTTCCGCTTTGCGGCGGATGCGGCGGAGGCCCGGAGCCTGTATGAGGAAAAGGAAGTGGACGCTGTCTGGCCCCTGACCGAGGAGCGGCTGGCGGAGCTGGCAACGGACGAGACGTGGGCTGCCATCCCGGAGCTGAGCACCTATACGGTGATCTACAACTGCGGTCATGAGTTGCTGGAGGATGTGCTGATCCGTCAAGCCATGGCCCAGGTGATCGACCGGAACGCCCTGGCCGCGGCAGCCGGCGTCACCGCTCAGGCGGCAGAGGGCCTGGTGCCGTACGGTGTCCCGGAAAATGAGGAGGGCGACTTCCGCACGGTAGGCGGCGCCCTGCTGGATAATGATCCGGAGCAGTATGAGGCACGCTGTCAGGAGGCGGCGGCTCTGCTGAGCGAGGCTGGCTACGACCGGGGCTCCGCCCTGGGAGAGCTGAAGTATCTGTATGTGGACGAGGGCTCCAACGGCGCTGTGGCGGAAGAACTGTGCCGCCAGTGGCAGGATGCCCTGGGCATCACGGTGGTGCCGAAGGGCGTAACTACCCGGGAGCTGTGGTCTGCGCTCCGCAAGGGAGAATACACCCTGGCAGGAGTGGACTTGGAGGCCCCCGGCAACGACGCGGAGTGCTTCCTGATGGACTGGACCTCCGACAGCCAGGACAACGTGGCGGCTTATGAAAACAGCGCCTATGACACCCTTATGGCCATCATCGCCAGCGCGGCGGACGGCACCGCCCGCATGGGCTGCCTTCATGATGCGGAGGCTTTGCTGCTGGGTGACTACGCACTGAGCCCCCTGTATACCATGGGCACCGCATGGGAGCTGCGGGATACGCTGACCGGCGCGGCACGGGACGCCCGGGGCTGGTTCGACTTCTCCACCGTGGTGGCAAGGCCTGTATAAAACAGAATGGAAAACAAGAGGAAGGACGCCTGAGCAAGGCGTCCTTCTTTGTGTTTGCGGAATGCCTGTGCTGGTAATTTCCACGCCGTTCCGGACATGGATTCCGGCACATTTGGTGGTCACGCCTTATGGCCTGCTGCAGCCTGTTAGCAGACGCCTTAAAAAGAGACTTGCAGAAAAAGACCGGGGATGGCACTGCCATCCCCGGTCACAGCTTGTCAAAGAACCTCGCCGGTGGCGAGGTTCTTCTGGTATAATAGGAGCA
>CAMFAL010000044.1 GCA_945948185.1 uncultured Clostridia bacterium
ATTTTTGGAGGTACAAATCATGGTTAAGATCAGACTGCGCCGCATGGGCGCCAAGAAGGCTCCTTTCTACCGCGTTGTGGTGGCTGATTCCCGCTTCCCCCGCGACGGCCGCTTTATTGAGGAGATCGGCACTTACAATCCCTGCGTGGCTCCCGCTGAGATCAAGATCGACACTGAGCGCGCTCAGGCCTGGATCAAATCCGGCGCTCAGCCCACCGACACTGTCAGAGCTCTGCTGAAAAAAGTGGAAGTCCTCTGATCCGGAGGGCGGATCATGAAAGACTTGCTGCTCTACATCGCCAGAAACCTTGTGGATGACCCTGAGGCTGTCTCCGTTACGGAGATCCAGGGGGATCAGGAACTGACGTTGGAGCTGCGCGTCGCCCCAGACGACATGGGCAAAGTGATCGGCCGCCAGGGCCGCATCGCCAAGGAGATCCGGACGGTGATCCGCTCCTATGCCCAGCGCACCGGCGTGAAGGTTTCCGTGGATATTGTAGACTAATACGTCCAAGGGAAGCCCCCTTAGATGTCAAAAAGAGAGAGGAGCCAAGGCTCCTCTCTCTTTTTGATCCCCTGTCTGCCAGCTGGGGCGGGAACACATTCCCCTCTTGCCCTCCCGGCAAAAACAGGATATACTGATTCCATCAACAAAAAGGAGAACCCTCCATGAAACTGGAAACCATCAACGTGGGGCGCATCGTCAACGCCCACGGCATTAAGGGCGAGGTCCGGGTCCAGCCCCGGGACGGCGACCCCTATTTCCTGACGGAATTCAAGACCTTCTATATCGACGGCAAACCCGTGACCCCCACTGCCAACCACGTTCACAAGAGTCTGGTGCTGATGAAATTCCCCGGCGTGGACGATATGAATGCGGCGCTCACCTGGAAAGATAAAGTGCTTTACATTCTCCGTGAGGACGCCCATCTGCCCGAGGGCGAATACTTCGACGACGAGCTGCTGGGCGTGGAGGTCTACGACGAGGCCACCGGCGCCCTGCTGGGGGAGATCAAGCAGGTGGAGACCTACCCCGCCAGCAAGGTCTATACGGTGAAGGGCGAAAAGGAGTACCTGGTCCCGGCGGTGAAGGATGCCTTCATCCGCTCCGTGGACCTGGATAAAAACCGCATGGAGATCCATCTGTGGGAGGGGCTGGCCACCGATGAACATTGACATCATGACCTTGTTCCCGGACTCTGTGGACGCCATGCTGCATGTCAGCATCCTGGGCCGGGCCATTGAGCGGGGCTATATTTCCATCCGCAGCCACCAGATTCGGGAGTACACCACCAACAAGCAGATGCAGGTGGATGACTACCCCTACGGCGGCGGCCGTGGCGCCGTCATGCAGGCAGACCCCCTGTACCGTTGCTGGGCCCATATTGCAGAGACCTACGGTCCCGGACGGACCATTTTCATGTCTCCCTGCGGCCGGACCTTCAACCAGGAGGTCGCCAAGGAGCTGAAGGAAAACTACGACCACCTCATTCTGGTCTGCGGCCACTATGAGGGTATCGACCAGCGGTTCATTGACGAGTGCGTGGACGAGGAAATTTCCATGGGCGACTTCGTCCTCACCGGCGGCGAGATTCCCGCCATGGCGGTGGCAGACGCGGTGTGCCGCATGGTGCCCGGTGTCCTTCCTGATGCTGAGTGCTTCGAAGAGGAGTCCCACTGGAACGGCCTGCTGGAGTATCCCCAGTACTCCCGCCCCGCCGAGTGGCACGGACGGCAGGTGCCGGAAATTCTCCTCTCCGGCGACCACGGCAAGGTGGCTGCCTGGCGGAAAAAGGAGAGCTACAAGCGCACCATGCGCCGCCGCCCGGATATGTTCGCCAAATTTGATGAATCCCAGTTAAAGACAAAGGCGGAGAAAAAAGTCCTCCAGCAGGCCAAGGACGAGTTGGCCCAGGAGGATTCCGGAGAAAATGAGGTATGATATGAAAAGACGCTCCCGCGTCATCCTGATTGTCTGCACTGTTCTGCTGCTTCTGACCACGCTGACCTTGTTCTTTCCGGGCAGCCGAAAAATCGACACGACCCTGATCGCCACAGAGTACCGTTTCAATGACCTAGACTATGCCGTGGAGCATACCGTCACCATCCGGGGCTACGATACCCGCAACCTGCTGGGCCGTGGAACCTTCAAGGGCACCTTTTCCGTCAGCGGCTGGGAGACCGCCCAGGAAGGCTGGACGGCTTACGTCCAATTTCCCATCCCTGCCGACAGCTATTTCAATATGAACTTCAACTATCCCAGCGGCCAGGCGATCACCCGGAATACCTTTTCCATGCTGGCAGGCCGGGACTGGACCCGCTTCGCGGGACTGATTCTGGAATCCACTGAACACAGCGACGGCACCGTCACAGGCAGCTTTGACCCCGAAACCGGCCGTTTTCTTGTCAGCGGTCCTCCCGACCGCACCACCGCTCTGGCTCTGGCATTGGAACTGGCAAAAGGCACCTCCCTGGAACCTCTTTTTACCCGATAAAAATCAGGCGCTTACCGCGCCTGATTTTTTAATTTCTCGAACACTTCTCCGCGTCGATGGCCAGCACCAGCATCAGCACCGCCAGAGCGTCCATGGGGTTCGCCACATCAATGACATAGGTGTCCGTCCAGTTGAACAGCTCCTTGGTAATGCGGGCCACCAACGCGCCGCAGGGCTCCGTCACCTCGTAGTCCCACTCCATGAAGCTGCCCTGCACCTGCCAGCCGTTGCAGTCGATGTCGAACCGGGGCGTGAAGAAGGTAAACTCCTTCTGGATACAGCCTACATACCGCTCCCCCATGTACATCTCGAACTTGGGCAGGAAGGTCAGCACCCGCTCTTTCACCGTGCCGATATGGGTACCGGAGGCGTCCAGAATGTGAAGACAGTGTCCCCAGGCAAGCTTGCCCTCCACCGTGTAGACCACATTCCCCATTTCATCGTAAATATCATAGCTGTCAAACCAGCTGAAAAAACGCTGCTTAAAATAAAGTCTCACTTGTATTCCTCCATTATCCGTGCCGTGTATCCCCGGAACACCTGAGCCGCCAGATGCAGGCATCGCAGTTTCTTCCGCAAACGTCTTCCATCCCGCGCTCCTTTCTCATGCCTTCCGGACCAACTCGTCACGCTCCGTCCGCAGGGCTTCCAGCTCCGCTTCCGTCTTTTCCAGGTCCCATTTCAGACCGTTCTGAATGCTCAGGATCCGGCTTTTCAGGTCCAGTAGTTGGTCCCGGGACTGGCGGATGTGTTCCAGTACCGTCCAGTCGGAAAAGATGTTGTCAAACCATATGTCCATCGTCTGTGTAAAGTCATCTGGCTTCATATCAAATTCCACCGCCCGGGCCACGTCCTCCAGCTCCGCCCGGTAGCGCCGCAGGGCGCTTGCCACTCCAGTAAGCTGCTCCTGCGCATCGTCCAGTCGGGAGTACTTCATCATATCCGACACCAGACCTCCGCCGAACACATCCCAGGTACCCCAGCCCTCGGCGTCCTCCAGATGGCCCAGAGCGCAATTCAGCTGGAACAGCACCTGTTTTCCGGCCTCCTCCGCCTCCCACAGTTCCTTCCGCCGGGCCGTCAGCTCCAATTCCCGCCGCTCAAGGTCTGCCAGCTTTTCCGCCAGAGCCGGGTCGGTTTTCCGCAGCTCTGCCTCTTTTTCCTGCAGCAGAGCCTCATATTCCGCCTCGCAATTCTTGTTCTCCGCAATGCGCCGCTGACGATCCACGATTTCCTCCCGGACCTCCGCCAGCTGCCGCTCCGCCTCCTGCAGCCGCAGACGGGCAGCATAGGCCTCGGCCTGTTCCCGGTCCATGTCCTCGTCCTTGCTGCCCCGCAGGGAGGCCAGTATGGAGGAGATTGTCAGCTTTTCCAGCTTCTCCACATCCCGCTCCTCCTTACCCAGCTGGGCAGCGCGGGTCTCCACCTCCCGACGGCAATCCTCTTCCTGCCGCCGCAGGCGCTCCAGAACAGCCTGATCCTCCCGCCGCTGGGCCATCCGCTCCCGCAGTGCATCCAGTTCCCGCTGATAGTCTCTCATAAGCGCCTCCTTTTTCTGGCCCCATCATACCATGCAGTATCTCTGGAATGGGTAACAAATCAATGACAAAAGCCGGTGAGACCACCGGCTTTTGTAAATCTTATCTTAAATTTGGATACCCTCCGGGCCCATGCAAAAACTCCTGCCGAAGTAGGCCGTCATGGCCCGCACCAGATACGCGGTGTCCTTCGCTCCCGCCACCTCATAGCAAGCGTGCATCGCCAGCTGGGGCAGGCCGATATCCACGCTGGGAATGGACAGGTGGGCGGTGCTGATGTTGCCCAGAGTAGAGCCTCCCGGCAGGTCCGCCCGGTTGCTGTACCGCTGGACCGGCACTCCGGCTTCCTTGCAAACCTGACTGAACACCGCCGCCGACAGGGCATCTGTGGTGTACCGCTGGCTGGCGTTGTACTTGAGGACGATGCCGCCATTCAGCACGGGGGCCTCGTTAGAGTCTGCGTACTCCGGGTGGGCGGGATGGACGGCGTGGGCGTTGTCCGCCGACACCAGGAAGCTGTTGGCTGCCGCTGTCATCCAACCCTCTTCCCCGCGCCCCATAGCGCCGTTGACGCGCCGCAGCACATCCGTCAGGAAGGTGGAATCGGCCCCCTGCCGGGTGCCGCTGCCCACCTCCTCGTTGTTGAACACCGCCAGCACCGGCACGCTGCCGCTGTCTGCCGCCCTCAGGAACCCCCGGAGACAGCCAAATACGCACTGCAGGTCGTCCAGCCGTGCCGACGCCACAAATTCCTCATTGACACCCGTCAAGGTGCCCCTGGTCCGGGGATACAGGAACAAATCCGTGGTCAGCAGATCCTCCTCAGCCACACCCGCCGCTTCGGCGACCAGGCAGTGGAAGGCTCCCGGCTCCTTCTCTTCGGCGAAGAGAGGCAGCAGGTCCGTATTGGGCTTCAGGGCCGTTCCCTTGTTAATCTCCCGGTCCATGTGGATGGCCACACTGGGGATGATCAGCAGGTCCCTCTCTACGTTCACCAACTGGGAAACTACTTTGCCGTTTTCCTGTACCATGACCCGGCCTGCCACCGACAAGGGCCGGTCCAACCAGGATCGCATCACCATGCCGCCGTAGGGCTCTACACTGAGCCGCAGACAATTCCCGGTAGAGGGAACCTCCGCTGTCTCCCGCACCTTGAAGGTGGGGGAATCGCTGTGACCGGCGGCAATCATAAAGCCCCGGAAATCCCGGCAGGGAACCCGGAATGCAATGATGCTGGAATCTCCACGCAGGGTAAAATACCGGCCACCTTTCTCCAAATGCCAGGGTTCTCCCTCATAAAGCCGGGTATAGCCCGCCGCCAGCAGCTCCGCAGCCACATTGGCCACCGCGTGATAACAACTGGGGCTGGCGTCCAGGAAGGCCAGAAGCTGCCGGGAAATGGTCTCATCCATCTAAAACACCTCTTACGTTTGATTCTTTCCATTTTATGTATCGTATCACACATTGCAAGGTCCATGCAACCATGCTAAAATAGTCCCGTTGTAAAAAATTGATCAGAAAGAGATTTGGTACCGCACATGATCGTATTAGACCTGGAATGGAACCGCGGCTATGACAAAACGCCGCTGGAAGAGATTTTACAAATCGGCGCCGTGCGGCTGGACAGGCTGGGCGGGCCCATTCGGGACACCTTCTGCATTTTCGTCCACCCCTGTGTCCACAAAAAGCTGAACCGGACAGCCAAGCTCCTGCCGGAGCTGGACTCCGCCCTGCATTCCCCCTATGACTTCCCCACCGCCCTGCGGGCCTTTACGGACTGGTGCGGTGAGGACGCCGTGTTCGCCGACTGGGGAGGCGACGACTTTGAGGTTCTGCGGCAGAACTGTGATTTTTGGAAAGTCCCGACCCCCGTCCCCGCTCAGCTCATCGATTTACAGATGGCCTTCTCCCTGCGGGTGGGAACCAGTCAGGGTCTGGCGCTGTACCGGGCAGTGGAATACTGCGGCGTCCCCACCCCTTTCACCTTCCACAACGCTCTGAACGACGCCGTCTACACCGCAATGGTCAGTGCCTGGATCGACAGCGAAGCCATGGCGCTGCTGGCTCTGCCCAAAGAACTCCGCCGCCTGCGGAGCACGCCCCCCTTCCCGCCCCAACCCGATCATCAAGCCGGGCCCTATGGCTCCCTCCAGGCCGCCCTCAACGGCAGGGGCAGCCGCCGTCCCCACTGCCCCCTTTGCGGCGAGGCGGTTTGGATCCGCCGCTGGTACTCGGAACAGCCGGACATCTACTTTTCGGATTTCCGCTGCAAGACCCATGGCAGCTTTCTCTGCCGCCTGAGCCTCTCTCCCACAGAGGGCGGCCAGTGGCAGGGCCGTCTGGCGGTACCGGAGGTGACACCTGCCCTGCTGCGGGAATTTGACAGCGCCATTCATGCCAAAGCCATCCCCTGCAAGGCCTCCAAGCCCCGGAAGGATTTCCGCCGCCGGTACACACGCCGCAAAACGACTCCCGGCACATAAGGAGGTCCGTCTATGAATATCAGATGCATCGCACTGGACCTGGACCTGACCACGCTGGACCGGGAGGGCCGTCTATCGGAGGGCAACCGGCAGGCCCTGGAATATGCCATCAGCAAAGGCGTCCACATTATCATCTCCAGCGGACGGGCTTTTGACTCCCTCCCCGCCGATGTACTGGCGGTTCCGGGAATCGAATATGCCATCACCTCCAACGGCAGCGCCGTCTACCATATCCCCACCAAGCGCCGCCTGATCGGCTACACACTGGAGCCCCATTCCGTCCGGGAAATCATGGTCCGCACAGCGAACCTGCCCTTAGCCTACGAAGCCTTTCTCTCTGGTGTAGCCTACGCCGACGCCGGGTATGTGAGGGACCCGGTCGCCTATGGGGCGGCTCCCCGGGCCATCCGCTATATCCAGACCACCCGGCATCCGGAGGCCGACATTCGAGGCTTCATCCTGGACCACTGTGGTCAGCTGGACAGCTTGGATCTGATAACCGGGGACTCGGAGCTGAAAGCCCGGACGGAGGACCTGCTGCGCAGGACCGTTCCGGATATCTACGTCACTTCCTCCGTCCCCCAGTTGATTGAAGTTTCCCACCGGAAGGCCGGAAAACACAGCGGCGTGCGGTTCGTTGCGGAATTGCTGGGGCTCTCCCCTGCCCAGGTAGCTGCCTTCGGCGACGGAGACAACGACGCGGACATGCTGTCCTATGTAGGCTGCGGCATCGCCGTGGAAAACGCCACGCCTGCCTGCCGCGCCGCCGCCCGGTACGTGACAGCCCGCCACGATCAGGACGGTGTCGCCTGTGGAATTTATGACATACTGCACATTTGAACGCAAAAATTCGCTTCCCATTTTCAGCAAAATTGCTAAATATATCCCTGCGTGATTATGGGGTTCTCCAAAAGCTGTCTGTATGTTGCAAATATCACTTTATATGACTGCATACCATTTTATACTGAATTCGTAAAAACCTTCCCGGGGGACACAGTACGGCCCGGAATCTGAAAAGGAGGAACTCTACGATGATGTATCAGACCACACAGGCACACGAAGAACTGCGGGCAAAGGTACGTGCCTTTGCGGAGGCGGAAGTAAAACCCATCGCTTTCCTGTTGGACCAGGAGAACCGCTTCCCCACGGAAGCTGTGAAAAAGATGGGCGAGTTGGGCCTGATGGGCATTCCCTATGAGACCAAGTACGGCGGCGCCGGACTGGATGCCCTCAGCTATGCCATCGCCGTGGAGGAACTCTCCCGGGTAGACGGCGGCACCGGCGTCATTCTCTCCGCCCACACCTCCCTGGGCACCTATCCCATCTACGCCTTCGGCACCGAGGAGCAGAAGATGAAATACCTGCCCGACCTGTGCTCCGGCCGCAAGGTGGGCGCCTTCGGTCTGACGGAACCCAATGCCGGTTCCGATGCCGGCGGCACCGAGACCACCGCTGTGGACATGGGCGACCACTGGCTGCTGAACGGTGAGAAGATCTTCATCACCAACGGCGGCGAGGCGGACACCTATGTGATCTTTGCTGTCACCACACCGGATATCGGAACCCGGGGCATCTCCGCTTTCATTGTGGAAAAGGGTTGGGAGGGATTTACCTTTGAGCCCCACTATGATAAAATGGGAATTCGGTCCTCCGCCACCTGCCAGCTGAATTTCAACAATGTGAAAATTCCCAAGGAAAACCTGCTGGGCAAGGAGGGCCAGGGCTTCAAGATCGCCATGAGCACCCTGGACGGTGGCCGCATCGGCATCGCGGCCCAGGCGCTGGGCATCGCCCAGGGCGCCTTTGAGGCAGCGGTGGAGTATTCCAAGGAGCGCGTCCAGTTTGGCCGTCCCATCTGCCAGCAGCAGGTCATTGCCTTCAAGATCGCCGACATGGCCACCAAGCTCCGCTGCGCCCGCCTGCTGGTATACAGTGCCGCGGACCTGAAGCAGGAGCACGCTCCCTACGGCATGGAATCCGCCATGGCCAAGCAGTACGCCTCTGACATCGCCCTGGAGGTCACCAACGACGCTCTCCAGATTTTCGGCGGTACCGGCTATCTGAAGGGCATGGAGGTGGAGCGGTTCTACCGGGACGCCAAGATCACCACCATTTACGAGGGCACCAACGAGATCCAGCGGGTCGTCATCGCCTCCCACATCCTGGGTAAGGCCGGCAAGGCGGACCCAGCCCCCGCTCAGAAGCGTGGCCCCGAGACCGGCGAGCGCAAAAAACAGATTCTGAAGGACGGCACCGCCCAGGAGCGGGTGAACGCCCTGGTGGCAGCCTTGAAGAAGGACGGTCACGACTTCACCGTAGGCATCCCCATGGACACTCCCATCGCCCAGGCGGAGCGGGTAGTCAGCGCCGGCAAGGGTATCGGCGAGAAGGAGAACATGAAGCTCATTGAGGACCTGGCCAAGGCCGCCGGCGCCGCCGTGGGTTCCAGCCGTCCCGTGGCCGAGACCCTGCATTATGTGCCTCTGGACCGCTACGTGGGCATGTCCGGCCAGAAGTTCAAGGGCAACCTGTACATTGCCTGCGGTATCTCCGGTGCCGGTCAGCACCTGAAGGGCATCAAGGAGGCTTCCACCATCGTGGCCATCAACATTGACCCCAACGCCCGCATCTTCAAGAACTGCGACTACGGCATCGTGGGCGATGTGAAGGAGATCCTGCCTCTGCTGGCGGCGGCTCTGGACACCGGTGAAAAGCTGCCCGCGCCACCCATGAAGAAGATGAAGCGGGCCACACCCAAGAAGGTCTCCCAGCCCAGGGCTTTGTATGTCTGCAACGGCTGCGGTTACGAGTACGATGTTCTCAAGGGCGACCCTGAAAACGACGTCAAGCCCGGCACTGCCTTCAAGGACCTTCCGGAAGGCTGGGTCTGCCCCCACTGCGGTGAAGAGCCCGGCCAGTTTATTGAGATCGAAGTATAAGGCGTCTGCCTGAATATACAAGGAGGTTTCACCATGTACAATGTCCGTAAAGTCACTGACGACCTGTATTGGGTAGGCGCCAATGACCATCGTCTGTCCCTGTTTGAGAACATCCATCCCCTGTATCACGGTGTCAGCTACAACTCCTATCTGCTGCTGGACGAGAAAACCGTCCTGTTTGATACCGCCGACTGGGCTGTGGGCCGCCAGTTCATTGAAAATGTAAAAGCAGTCCTGGATGGCCGTCCCCTGGACTATCTGGTCATCAACCATGTGGAGCCGGACCACGCCTCTTCCCTGGAGGAAATTTTGCTGCGCTGGCCGCAGGTGAAGATTATCACCACCCCCAAGGCCGTCATTCTGCTGCGCCAGTTCGGCTTCCCTCTGGAAGCTGACCAGGTGGAGGAGGTACGGGAAGGTGATACCCGCTGCTTCGGCAAGCACACCATCGCCTTCGCCATGGCCCCCATGGTCCACTGGCCCGAGGCCATGGTGTCCTTCGACACCACCAACGGCGTTCTCTTCTCCGCCGACGCCTTCGGCTCCTTCCGGGCTCTGGACGGCAAGCTCTTTGCCGATGAGTTCGACTTTGACCGGGAATGGCTGGACGATGCCCGCCGCTACTACACCAACATTGTAGGCAAGTACGGCCCCCAGGTGCAGTCCCTGCTGAAAAAGGCCTCCAAGCTGGATATCCAGTACATCTGCCCCCTCCACGGTCCCGTGTGGCGGAAGGACCTGGACTACATCATTGACAAGTACGTTCACTGGAGCACCTATGAACCGGAGGAAAAGGGCGTCATGATCGTCTATGCCTCCATGTACGGCAACACCGAGCAGACGGCGGAGATCCTGACCTCCAAGCTGGCGGACCGGGGCGTCACCAATACCAGGCTCTATGACGTGTCCAGCACCCATGTCAGCTATCTGATCTCCGACCTCTTCAAATACAGCCATCTGGTGCTGGCCTCCGTCACCTACAACCTGGGCATTTTCCCGCCCATGCACAACTTCCTGGCGGACATGAAGGCCTTGAACCTGCAGAAGCGCACCTGTGTTCTGGTGGAAAATGGCTCCTGGGCGCCCCGCTCCGGCGGCCTCATGCGGGAGTGCCTGGAGGGCATGAAGAACATGACTATCCTGGACGAGGGCCTGACCTTGTCTTCCTCCCTCCACAGCCAGAACCATTCCGATCTGGACGCCATGGCCGACGCCATTGCCGCCTCTGTCAATACCTGATACCACTGCCCCCTTTCCAAGAGATGCCGGTGCGGAAGTTCTTCCGTGCCGGCATCCCTTTTACTTCCTCCAGCTTCCGCCGCAGCTCCGGTTTTCTTTGCAGAGAAATTTTAGCCCCATTTTCGGCAGTATCTACAATGGACAAATCTCGCCGCATCTGGCAAAATCATCTTCGTTGTCCCTTGTTGGAACTTACAAATATTTTTCTTTATTTAGTGGTTTTTGCCACTCGCATATCCATATATTGTGTAGTATAATGAGCACGTTGCAATAGATATAGTGCGGACAGGCCGCGCTGAGACGATATGGAGGAATCAGGCATGAATGTCATCAAGAGAAACGGGACCGAGGTCGCTTTTGATATTGAAAAAATCGTAGCGGCTATCAGCAAGGCCAACGCCAGCGTGGATGAAAAGGCCCGCATGACCCCCCTGCAGCTGCAGCGCATCGCAGAATTCGTGGAGCTGAGCTGCCTGAAAATGAACCGCGCTCCCTCCGTGGAGGAAATTCAGGATCTGGTGGAATACCAGATCATGGCTCACGGTGCCTATGAGGTAGCCAAGAACTACGTCACCTACCGCTACACCCGCTCCCTGGTCCGCAAGAGCAACACCACGGACGAAAAGATCCTGAGCCTCATCGAGTGCTGCAATGAAGAGGCCAAACAGGAGAACTCCAACAAAAACCCCATCGTAAACTCCACCCAGCGGGACTATATGGCCGGTGAGGTCTCCCGCGACCTCAGCGAGCGGCTGCTTCTGCCTCCTGACATTGTGGAGGCCCACCGGGAAGGCATTATTCACTTCCACGATTCGGACTACTATGCCCAGCACATGCACAACTGCGACCTGGTAAACCTGGAGGACATGCTCCAGAACGGCACCGTCATCACTGGTACTCTCATTGAGCGGCCTCACAGCTTCTCCACCGCCTGCAATATTGCCACCCAGATCATCGCCCAGGTGGCCTCCAACCAGTATGGCGGTCAGTCCATCTCCCTGGCCCATCTGGCGCCCTTTGTGGATGTGAGCCGAAAGAAGCTGCGGAAAATCGTGGAGCAGGAGATGGCCACTATTGGCATCGACCCCGGCGAAGAGAAGCTCTCCGAGCTGGTGGAGGCCCGCCTGCGGGATGAGGTCCGTCGCGGTGTCCAGACCATCCAGTATCAGGTCCTGACCCTGCTGACCACTAACGGTCAGGCTCCCTTCGTCACGGTATTCATGTACCTGGGCGAGGCCAAGAACGAGCAGGAGAAGAAGGACCTGGCCCTTATCATTGAAGAAACCCTGGAGCAGCGCTATCAGGGCGTAAAGAATGAGGACGGCGTGTGGATTACCCCCGCCTTCCCCAAGCTCATCTACGTGCTGGAAGAAGATAATATCCACGAGGGTGACCCCTACTGGTATCTGACAGAGCTGGCCGCCAAGTGCACCGCCCGCCGCATGGTGCCTGACTACATCTCCGAGAAGAAGATGCTGGAGCTGAAAGGCGATGTGTACACCTGCATGGGCTGCCGCTCCTTCCTGACCCCGGACCGCTTCACCGAAGCAGGTATCGGCAACATCGCCAACGCCGGCAACTATGAGCCGGGCAAGCACAAGTATTACGGCCGCTTCAATCAGGGCGTGGTCACCATCAACCTGCCGGACGTGGCGCTTTCCTCCGGCGGCAGTCTGGAGAAGTTCTGGAGCATTTTCGAGGAGCGGCTGGAACTGTGCCACCGGGCTCTGCGCTGCCGCCATGACCGGCTGAAGGGTACCCTCTCGGACGTGGCACCCATCCTGTGGCAGTACGGCGCTCTGGCCCGTCTGGACAAGGGCGAGCCCATCGACAAGCTGCTGTATAACGGCTACTCCACCATCTCCCTGGGCTATGCCGGTCTTTATGAGTGCGTCAAGTTCATGACCGGCAAGAGCCATACCGACCCGGAGGCCACTCCCTTTGCCCTGAGCATTATGCAGAAGATGAACGACAAGTGCAAGGAGTGGAAAACCGCTGAGAACATCGACTACTCTCTATACGGCACCCCGCTGGAATCCACCACCTACAAATTCGCCAAGTGCTTGCAGAAGCGCTTCGGTATCATCGAAGGCATTACCGACAAGGGCTATATCACCAACAGCTATCACGTCCATGTGACGGAGGAGATCGACGCCTTTACCAAACTGAAATTCGAGGCTCAGTTCCAGCATCTCTCCCCCGGCGGCGCCATCAGCTATGTGGAAGTCCCCGATATGCAGAACAACATCCCCGCCGTGCTGCAGGTGATGAAGTTTATCTACGACAACATCATCTATGCCGAGCTGAATACCAAGAGCGACTACTGCCAGGTCTGTGGTTGGGACGGCGAGATTCAGATCGCTGAGGAAAACGGCAAGCTGGTCTGGAAGTGCCCCAAATGCGGCAACACGGATCAGAGCAAGATGAATGTGGCCCGCCGTACCTGCGGCTACATCGGCACCCAGTTCTGGAACCAGGGCCGCACCCAGGAGATTCGCGACCGGGTCCTGCACCTGTAAATCTTGAAAAAAGGGGTGTTAATCTGAAACTCTATCGCAAACAGGGGTTTGCTTTCGGGTGTTTCATGGTGTCCCTCATTCATTTTACCGAATATTTATACATGTCAATATATGAGAACACCTCCTCAATGAGGAGGTGTTCTCATCAGACTGTCAAAGAACACCAGTTCTCAAAAAGCGAGAACTGGTGTTTTAGCA